>NZ_JBHJWG010000024.1:0-72122 GCF_042266305.1 Kitasatospora sp. NPDC056076 | reverse complement strand
CTGCCGGGGGTGACGGTGGCGGTGACGCCGGTCGGGGCGCCGCTGACCGAGAGGTTGACGCTCTGCGCCGAGCCCGCCGTGACCGCCGTCGCGATCGCCGCCGAGGCGGACGAACCGGCCGCGACGGTACCGGAGTTCGGGTTCACCGCGACCGAGAAGTCGTTGCCCGGCTGGTTGCCCGTGACGGTCAGCGTGAAGACGCCGGTGTGGCTGCCGGAGGCCGCACTGCCGGTGACCGTCAGCGGGTAACTCCCGGGCGCCACCGACGAGGTGGTGGTGACGTTCAGGGTGGCGCTGTTGCCGGCGGTGACGCTGCCGGGGGTGACGGTGGCGGTGACGCCGGTCGGGGCGCCGCTGACCGAGAGGTTGACGCTCTGCGCCGAGCCCGCCGTGACCGCCGTCGCGATTGCCGCCGAGGCGGACGAACCGGCCTTCACGGTTGCGGAGTTGGGGTTCACCGCGACCGAGAAGTCGTTGGTCACCGTCGAGCCGCTGGTGAAGGGCGCGAAGATGTGGGTGAAGTCCCAGGTGCCCTGGTTGATCCCGGAGCAGGAGTCGTCCCCGCCCTTGCCCGGGCAGCCGCCGTTGTCGCGCTGGAGCGCCCAGAAGGACAGCGTGTTGATGCCCTTGGAGACCGCCCAGTTGTACACGGTGGTGGCGTTGGCGACCGTGAAGGTCTCGGCGGCGCCGAAGTCGTCGATGCCGGGCATCTCGGTGATCCCGATCGAACCCCACAGCTGGGCGGGGGACTTGGCCGGGTAGAGCTGGGCCAGCTGGTTGTACAGGCCCTGCGCCGAGGTCTGGGTGTCCGCCGCCATGTCGTGGGTGGCGTTGTCGTAGTAGTCGAAGGTCATCATGTTGACGACGTCGATCCGCGCCTTGTTGCTGACGGCGTTGCGCAGTACCGCGAGGCCGTTGTCGGCCAGCCCGCCGGTGGTGGTCGGCAGCGTGTAGGAGAACTGGATGCTGCGCCCGTTGGCGGCGGCCCAGTCCTGCACGACCTTGATCGCCTTGTTGCGGCGGTCGATGCCGGCCGTGTTGGTCAGCGAGTTGTCCTCGATGTCGAGGTCGATCCGGCTGATGTCGTAGGTGGTGATCAGGTTCTCGTAGGCGGTCGCGATCTGGTTGACGTCGGTGCAGCTGTCGGCCAGTTCGGTGCCGGTGTTGTCGGCGGTGTAGCCGCCGAAGGAGGGGATCACGTCCCCGCCGTTGGCGCGGATGGTGGCAATGTCGGCGCCGAAGGTGGAGGAGGACACCGGCTTCGAGGTGTCGCCGTTCCAGTACGGGGTGCAGGAGCCCTTGGTGGCGGCCTGGAGGAAGGCCATCGTCAGGTACTTGGCGCCGGACTGGGCGGCAAGGGTGGCGGGGCTCTGGCCGGTCCAGGACTCGAAGTAGGGCGCGAAGACCCGGGTGGGGAGCGGGGTGGCGGCCTGGGCGGAGCCCGTCCCGGCGGCGACCAGACCGGCCGAGGCGGCCAGTGTGACGCAGGCCGTCAGCGCGGCCCGGAGGGTTCTGCGAAGACGCATGGATTCTCCAACAGACGTGGTGGGGCAGGACGTTGGGGATGTGCGGGCCACGGCTCGTCCGGTGGTCGTGTGGGGTCGACCGCGCGGACGTGCGGAGCCGGAGGCGGGTGTGCGGGGGCGGGTGCAGGGGGCGTTCGATGCGGACACAAGGGCGTGCGGAGCCCACCGCCTCGGGTGGAAGCGGGAGGTGGTGCGGGAGGTGGTGCGAAGGTGCGCACGCCGTACGGAGCGGGGGTGGAGCGGAGCAGGGCAGGGCAGTGCCTCAGCCGCCGGTGGTCACACCCCCACAGTGCATCCCGGTCGGATCGACATGCTTATGTTTGGACTAGACCACTGGTCTGTCAAGAGACCTAACAGTTCGTCAGCGGACGGCCCCGGCCGCCGAAGGGTGGGGACGCCGATGGCCGCGCACCCGGCGGGCGGGGCGCGGCCACGGCTGCCCGGAGCTCAGGACACCGGGCGGTTCGGGGGTGGTGCGGGGGCGGCGTGGACGGCGTGGACGGCGTCAGCGCGCCGCGGGGCAGAGGGTGGAGCGCAGTGCGTCGTCGATCTTCGCGGCGGTGTCCGGTCCGAAGCCCTGCGGGTGCTCGGGCGAGGTGAAGTGCTGGTCGGCCAGCTGGGCCAGCTTCGCCTTGTCCTTGGGGAACTGGTACAGCGCCTGGCACTGCTTGCGGGCCTGTTCCACCGCCTGGTCGGGCTTGCCGCCGACGATCGCTGGGTCGATCGCGTTCAGTGCGGCGACCACCTTGCCGGTCAGGTCGGCGTCCGGCTTGGCGGGCAGGCCGGCGTCGGCCGGCGGTGCGGGCTTGGCCGGGGCCGAGCCGTCCGCGCCGGGCGTGGAGCCCGGGTCGGCGGGCGCGGACGGTGCGGCCGTGGTGGGTGCCGGGGTGCCTGTCGAGGCCGTGGCGTCGGCCGTTGCGTCAGCGGTGGCGGCGACGGTGGGGGAGCCGGCCGCGACGGTGGCCTTGGCCGAGCTCGAGCCGGAGCCCGATCCCGAGCTGGAGCAGGCAGCGAGGCTCACCGCGGCGAGTGCCGTGAGGGAGGCGGCGAGGAGACGAGTGCGCATGGCGCCACACTGTCATGTTCGCGGCGTAGAAGGGAAGGTCCCGTGGGGCCGCCCCGAACGGCCCGGGAACGGCGAACGGCGGCCCCGGAGGGAAACCCTCCGCGCCGCCGTCCGCTGCCGTCGATTCCCGGGCCGGGCCGAGCCGAGCCGGGTCCAGCCGGGTCAGGACCGGGTCGGACCGTCAGCCGAGCCCGTTGCTCTTCAGCCAGTCCTTGGCCACCGCCGACGGGTCCTCCTTGTCGACCGAGACCCGCTTCATCAGCGCCGTCAGCCCGGCCGTGTCGAGCTTGGCCGACACCGCGTTGAGCGCCGCCGTCGCGTTGGCGTCCACGCCGGCCTTGTTGATCAGCGGGGTGACGTTCTGCGCGCCGAAGACGTTCTTCGGGTCGCTCAGCGGCACCAGCTTGTACTGGACGATCTTCGGGTCGGTGGTGAACACGTTGCCGACCTGGATGTTGCCGTCCTTGAGCGCGTTCGCGGTGGTGTCGGCGGTGGGCTTCCACTCCTTGAAGGTCAGCCCGTAGACGTCCTTGAACTGCTGCTCGCGGCGGGTCTTGAACTCCGGCGGGCCGCCGATGGTGAACTCGCCGGCCTTGGCCGCGAGGTCCGCGATGCTCTTGAGGCTGTACTTGTCGGCGGTCTCCTGGGTGACGCTGAGCGAGTCCTTGTCCTCCGCGGGGGAGGAGTCGAGGATCGCCAGCGAGGCGGGCAGCGCCTTGGTCAGCGCCGCGTTCACGTCCGGGGTGGTGACGGCGGTGTTCTTGGCGTCCAGGTAGGCGAGCAGCGCGCCGTTGTACTCGGGCAGGACGGTCAGGTTGCCGCTCTGCAGCTGCCCGTAGAGCACCTCGCGGCTGCCGATGTTGAACTTCTCCTGGACCTTGACGCCCTTGGCCTTGAGGGCCTGGGAGTAGATCGAGCCGAGCAGCACGTTCTCGGGGAAGTTCGCCGAGCCGACCACCACGGTCCCGCCGGAACCGCCCGCACCGCCGGACCCGCCCGAGGCGGCACCGCTGCCGGAGGCCGTGGCGCCGGCGGAGGCGCTCGACCCGCCGCCGAGCGGGTCGCCGCTGCCCGAGGAGCCGCAGGCGGTGGCGCCCAGGGCGAGTGCGGCGAGGGTGCCGAGGAGCACGGCGCGGCGGCTTCCCTTGAATGTCGACATGGTGACAGTTGTCCTTCCGGAGCGGATGGGAGGGAGAAGAGGGAGGGGCCTCAGCGGGTCCGGCGCTGGGCGCGCACCCCGGGCGGGAGCGCGAACCGGGCGAGCAGGGCGAAGAACAGTTGGGCGCCGACCGCGAGCAGCACCACCAGCAGCGCGCCGCCCACGGTCACCGCGTACTGCCGGGTGGCCAGCCCGTCGATGACGTAGCGGCCGAGGCCGCCCAGCCCGACGTAGGCGGCCACCGTGGCGGTCGCGATCACCTGGACGGTCGCGGTCCGGAAGCCCGCCAGCAGGGTCGGCGCGGCGGAGGGCAGGCAGACCTGGAACAGCACCTGCGGGTGGGTGAGGCCGATCCCGCGCGCGGCGTCCCGGACGTCCGGGTCGGTGCCGCGCACCCCCTCGACGGCCGCCACCAGCAGCGGCGGCGCCGCCAGGGCGACCAGCGGGAACAGGACGGCGGTGTCGCCGACCCCGGCGAGCAGCACCGCGAGCGTGACCAGGCCCAGGGTCGGCAGGGCGCGGGCGGCCCCCGCCAGCGCGGTGACCACCGTGACCCCGCGCCCGGTGTAGCCGATCAGCAGCCCGAGCGGGACGGCCAGCAGCGCCGCGAAGAGCAGGGCCTCGCCGGAGAGCAGCAGGTGCTCGGAAACCCGGTGCACGATCGAGTCCGGACCGCTGCGGCGGTCCGGGGCGGAGAAGAAGTCGTTCAGCCAGTTCAGCCAGTTCACGAGCCCGCCCCCTGCTCCCGGACGGCCCACGGCGCGAGCAGCCGGCGGGCGGCCACCAGCAGCAGGTCGACGGCCAGCGCCAGCACGGCGATCAGGACGATCCCGGCCACGATCGGGGTCGGGAAGGTCCGCTGGAAGCCGTCGATGAACAGGTAGCCCAGCCCACCGCGGCCGATCAGCGCGCCGACGCTGGCCAGCGAGATGCTGGACACCGCCGCGACCCGCAGCCCGGCGATCAGGTACGGCACGGCGGCGGGCAGTTCGACGGCGGTCAGCCGGTGCCAGGGCCCGTACCCCATCGCGGTGGCGGCCTGCCGGACGGAGTCCGGGACGGCGCGCAGCCCGTCCACCGTGGTCGGCAGCAGGACGGCGAGGGCGTAGAAGGTGAGCGGGATCATCACGGTCGCCTGGGTGGCGAGCCCGGTGTACGGGATCAGCACCACGAAGACGGCCAGCGAGGGCAGCGCGTAGACGATGTTGAAGACGGCGGACAACGGCTGGTACAGCCGGGGGAAGCGGGCGCAGGCCAGGCCGAGCGGGACCGCCAGCAGCAGGCCGATGAGCACCGGGACCAGGGCGATCACGGCGTGGTCGGCGAGCAGGTTGCCGAGGTAGCCGACGTGGTCGCCGATCCAGTACCAGCGGACGATCGGTTCATCGTCCACCGTCGGCTCCGTCCGCCGGGGTCTGCGCGGGTGGCTGCGGGAGCGCTTCGTCCGCCGCGTCCGCCTCGTCCGCTTCGTTCGCCGGGACCTCTGGGTCCGCCTTGGTGAGGGCGACCGGCGTGAGGGCCGGAGCGGGCGCGACCGGCGTGAGCGCGGCCAGGACGGCCTCCCGGCTCGCGGTGCCGACCGCCCGGCCGTCGGCGTCCAGCGCGACCGCGACCCCGGCGGGGGAGACCACGGCGGCGTCCAGGGCGGCGCGCAGGGTGTCGGTGTCCGGGCGGTAGCCGGCGACCGGCTGCAGCTCGGTGGCACCGGCGGCGCGGTCGATCCAGCCGATCGGGCGGCGCTCGTCGTCCAGGGCCAACTCCCAGCCCCCGTGGCCGGGTCCGTCCTCGATCGGGCGGAGCTCGACGGCCTTCGCGGGCCGCAGGCCCAGGCCGCGCAGGCCCCGGTCGCGGCCGAGGAAGGCGGCCACGCCGTCGTCCGCGGGGGCGGTGAGCAGGGTGTGCGGGTCGGCCAGCTGGGCGATCCGACCGTGCTCGCGCAGCACCACGACCTGGTCGCCGAGCCGCACAGCCTCCTCGATGTCGTGGGTGACGAACAGCACGGTCTTGTGCAGCTCGGACTGCAGGCGCAGCAGCTCCTCCTGGAGCCCGGCCCGCACCACCGGGTCGACGGCGCTGAACGGTTCGTCCATCAGCAGGACCGGCGGGTCGGCGGCCAGCGCCCGTGCCACGCCGACCCGCTGCTGCTGGCCGCCGGACAGCTGGAACGGGTAGCGCTTGGCGGTCTCGGGGGCGAGGCCGACCAGTTCGAGCAGTTCGGCGGCCCGGGCCCGGGCCTTCTTGCGGTCCCAGCCGAGCAGGTAGGGGACGGTGGCGATGTTGTCGATCACCTTGCGGTGCGGGAACAGCCCCGCCTGCTGGATCACGTACCCGATGCCTCGGCGCAGCTTGGCGGGTTCCAGTTCGGCGACGTCGGTGCCGTCCAGCAGCACCCGGCCCGAGGTGGGCTCGACCATCCGGTTGACCATGCGCAGCAGGGTGGTCTTGCCGCACCCGGAGGGCCCGACCAGGACGGTTATCCGACCGGTCGGGACTTCCAGGTCCAGTCCCTCGACCGCGATGGTGCCGTCTGGGTGGCGCTTGCCGGCGCCCTCGAATCTGATCACGGAGTGTTTCCTCGTCAGGGCGCCCCGGGGAGGCGGCGCCTGTGTCGGTCGGTCTTTCGGGTCGTTCGGTTGGCGGCGGTCGCACCGCCCGGGCGTTCTTCCGCCCGCCTGGCTGCCCAGCTTCGGACCGGCGGAAACTCTGATCAGACTATGACCTGCATCATCTCCTGTCCCTGATTTACCGCCCGGCACGTGGCGTGACTCCCGTCCCGGCGGCCCGCCGACCCGGGAGGTGACCCGGGCTCAGCCGCCCGGGAACACCCCATGTGACCTCGGGTTCAGTCGCCCGGACGGGTCGGCAGCCCGGACGCCGCCCAGCCGACGAAACCGCCGTCGAGATCCGTCGCCCGGTGCAGCCCGAGCTCGCGCAGCGAGGCCGCGGCCAGACTGGAGGCGTAGCCCTCGGAGCAGACCACGATCACCTCGACGTCGTAGCCCGAGGCCTCGGGGATCCGGTGACTGCCCGTAGGGTCGAGCCGCCACTCCAGCACGTTGCGCTCGATCACCAGCGCGCCGGGGATCCCGCCCTCGGCGGCCCGCTGCGCCACCGGACGGATGTCCACCAGCAGCGCGCCGTCCAGCTGGGCCTGGTACGCCTCCCGGGCGCGCGGGCGGTGGACGCCCTCGCGGGCCCGCTCCACCAGGTCGTCGATCGTGGTCACCATTGCTCCGGTCCTTCCTCAGAGGTGCGGACGAGCCCGCCGGCCCGCAGGTCGTAGTGCGCCATCGAGCTCAGCGGGGGCGAGTAGGCGTGCAGGGTGACCGCCGGGCCCGAGGCGGTGTTGCGCACGTCGTGCACGTACTCCGGGCCGAAGGCGCGGGCGGTGCCGGCCGGGACCCTGCGGATCAGCAGGCCCTGGTCGGGGCCGCCGAGGGACAGCTCCTCCAGCTCGCCGAGCGCGACGGTGAACGCGCCGCGCGAACCGCCGTGGTCGTGGAAGCCGGTCGACTGGCCGGGCAGCCAGCTGATCAGCCAGACCTCGTGGTCGTCGTCGGCGACCAGCCGCTGGTACCAGCGCTCCTCGGTGGAGAGCCGGACCAGGTGGATCCACTGGTCGGGCCGCTCGGCGAGCTCGCGGACCACGGTCCGCAGCGTGCTCGGGCTGAGCGGGGGCTGTGCGGGGTCGGTGGCGGAGTCGGTGGCGGGGCCGGTGACCGGGGCGGTGGCGGGGCCCGTGGCGGGGCCGGCGGCCGGTGGTTGCTCGGGGCGGCGGGTCGGGGTCTCGGTTGCGAGGTCCAGGCTCATGAGGCGTCCTCGGGTGCGGCGGGAACGTCGGGAGGGGCGCTCGGATCCGGCGGCGGGGCCGCGGGCTGCGGGCCGCGGGCCGACGGAGCGGCCCGTGCTCGGCCGGGCACGGCACGGGCGGTGCCGCCGGGCGGGCGGGTTTCAGGACTGCGGGTACGGGTGCGCGGTGCGGGTCCTGGCAGTGGTCACAGGGCGGAACCGGCGAAGTGGAACAGGGTCAACAGGCACAGATGGAACTCGCCTGGCGTCGCAGATCGACGTGCAGGCGGCAAACCAGAGTGGTGCCGGAGTCCATGCCCCGGATCTTTTCCGAGCCGGTCGTACGAAGTCAAGCCGGGGCGCCCGTTCGTTGCGGCCTGTTGCGCCCCGTGAACGGGCGGCCCGACGCCCCGGCCGGGGAGCCGGCTCAGCGCGCTGCGCAGCCTGCTGCCCGGCTCCCTGCTCAGCTCCCTGCTCAGTTCTCGGTCCGGTCCTCGGCGGGCCGCTCGGGTGCTGTGGGCTCTTCGCCCCGCGGCTGCGCGGGCACGGGTGCGGGTGTCGCGGTGGCCGCCGCAGCGGCGGACAGCGCCCGTTCGATCACCGGGCCGGCCTGCTCGCCCAGGTAGCGGCCGAGCGTCTGGTAGGCGTCGAACTGCTGGTGGTCGAACCACTGGTCGCTGGTGCCGTCGTTCGGGAAGGCCGGGTGGGCCACCGCGTAGGACTGCAGCTCGTACGGCATGTCGGCGGTCAGCACCGCCTGGAGGACGATCAGCGTGCCGTGCCGTTCGGAGTCGGGCTCGCCGTCGATGGCCGGGTAGCGGACGTCCCCGGTGATCACGCCCCGGGCCGAGAGCCGTTCGGAGAGCTGGGCCGCCAGCCCGCGCAGGGGCGTGCCGCCGTCGGCGTCGGTCCCGTCGGCACCGGCCCCGTCGTGGTCGCTGCCGGGGTCGCTGCCGTGGCCCCCGTCGGGGGTGCGGCCGGTGGTGGCGCTGCCCGGGATCAGCAGCTCCGGCCGGTGCAGGGTGATGACGACGCCGAGCTCCTCGCGGGCCAGGGTGATGGCGGCGGCCAGGTTGGCGGCGTAGCCGGAGTCCCCGCTGGCGTCGATGCTCACCGCCGTCCGGACCCGGTGCCGTAGCAGTTCGACCAGCCCGAGGTTCTCGTAGTGCCCGCCGTCGGTGGTGAGCAGGAAGCGGTCGTCCGCCGGGAACCGGCCGGTCAGTTCGCGGAGCTGGTAGGGCAGTCGGCGTACGGCGGGCTGCCCGGCGCGGCGCCAGTCGGGCGTGTCGGACCAGGCCGGGCCGAGCTCCGCCGGATTGGGCAGCCACGTCCCGAGTCGGGCGTTGGTGACCGCGAACAGGCCCTGGTAGACCCGGGACTGGCGGCCCATCGCGGAGGAGAAGGCGGCGCCGGAGACGGCCATCGCGGACTGCACGGTGAGGTCGCGGGCGATGTGCCGACGAGTCCGCCGCTCCAGCAGGTCGGTGCGCGCGTAGCCGACGTCCGGGCCGCCCACGTAGTCGTACGAGAGCGAGAAGGAGACCGCCCGACGGCCGGGCGGGGTACGGGAGTTGCCCGACAGGTTGGCCGCCGCCGAGAAGATCACCTGGGGGAAGTCGGGGTGCCGGGCGCCGTAGTGGCTCAGCCAGGTCTGCTCCCGGTAGAAGTCGTACCGGCGGGCGAGCGAGCGGCCGCCCTCGGTGACCCGGCGGACGGCGAAGGCCGAGGCCAGGCGCAGCCGGTAGAACGGGTGCAGGCTCATCCAGGTCTGGTCGAGGTTCAGCCCGACGGCGCCGAGCACCAGCGGCAGCAGCACCTGGACGGCCGTCGGCCAGGCGTACCCGGTGGCGATCGCCCAGCCGAGGGCCAGCAGCGCACCGGCCGTCAGGGTGCCGAGGGCGGCCCAGACCACCAGGTACTGCGGGAGGTTGGCGGTCAGCCCGCCGCCGATCCGGCCGGCGCCGCGCAGCGCCCCGGCGGCCGCGCGCACGCCGCTGCCGATCGCCCGGCGGTCGCGCCAGAGTATGCCGAGCAGCAGGGCGAGGTAGCTGAGCACCACGGTCAGGCTGAGCCCCGCGCCGGTCAGTCGCGGGCCGGCCGCCAGCGCCTGCTGGAGCCGGACCGCGCCCCAGGCCAGGCCCGGCACCGCCAGCACCCCGAGGGCCAGCAGCCCGGCCAGCGCGAGCGCGGCGTAGTTGAGCCGGCGCAGCGCGCGCGGCAGCAGCGCGTGCCAGCCGAGCGGTGGGAAGGCCAGCAGCCAGAGCAGCCAGCAGCAGGCCGCCGCGCCCAGTACCACGCCGAGGGCGGCCAGGGCGGGGGTGCGGAACTCCAACCCGCCCGGCACGGCGCCCGGGTGGCGCAGGCCGGCGGCGGCCAGCGCGTCCAGGTCGGTGACCGGGACGGCGTGGTAGAAGCGGCTGAGGCCGAGGCCGAGCACCAGCACGGCGGCCAGCAGCAGGGTGAGCGCCGAGAGCACGCCGCGCAGCAGCGTGCCGAGGGCGACCAGCCACTCGCCGGTGCCGTCGGCGATGTACTTGCTGTGGCGGCGGAGGTGGTCCTCCTCCGGGGAGCCGGGCTCCAGCACCGTGTCGGCCGTCAGGCCCGAGACGGCGCGGACCGGGCTGCCGGGGGCGGAGTCGCTGAGCGCGAGCTGCAGCGCGCCCACGGTGTACCCGCCGCCGGAGACGGAGACCAGGTAGCGGGCCCGTTTCAGCCACGGGCGCAGGGCCTGGAGCGCGCCGAGCGTGACGCAGGCCGAGCGGATGCCGCCGCCCGAGGCGCAGAAGCCCAGCTCGGCGGGCTCGCGGCCGGGCGGCACCCGGCCGGCGTCCCGCCAGTGGGCGTGGGCGCCGGGAGCGTCGGGCGGCGTCGCCGCCTGCTGCCGCCGGGAGTCGCGCGGCGGTTCGTGGGGTGGTTCGTGCGGTGGTTCGGATCGCGACGCGTGCCGGAGCCCGTGCCGGGGCCCGTGAAGCGGGCGGCCGTGCCGGGTGAGGACGGGCCAGGGCGGTATCAGCGCCGGGCGGTCCGGGTCGGCGTCGTCACCCGGCTTCACCGCCGTGGCGCGCAGTCCGCGGGCGGCCCTGGCGGCCGTCACCGCGAGCAGGGCCGCGGCTGCCACCCCGGCGGGCAGGAGAAGCAGCCGGCTGACGGTGGTGAGCGCCGCCGCCACCGCGAAGGGGGTGTCGGAGTCGGCGTGGTCGAGCCCCAGGCGCAGCAGGACGTCGGCGGCGAGGTCGCAGCCGGCGGCGAGCAGCCCGGCGGCCCCGACCAGCAGGGCCGGCCCGAGCCGGCGGCGCCGCCCGAGCACGTACCCGCCCAGCAGGGCCGCGGCCGTCAGCGTCAGCCCGTAGCCGGCGATCAGCCAGGGCTCGTCGCCCAGGGCGGCCCGGTACGCTCCGGAGCTCCCGCCGACCACCGCCTCGGCCGCCGCCCGGGAGCCGGCCAGGCGCAGGGCCGTCAGCCCGGCCCGCGGCACCTGCCCGGGGGCGAGGAGGAGGCCGGCGGCGAGCGGCAGCAGGGCCCCGAGGGCGAGCAGCAGGCCGGCCCAGGCCGGCAGCGCTGGCGGCCGCCCCGCCGGCATGCCCGCCGTGCCCGCCCTGCCCTCCGTGCCCGACGTACCCGACGCGCGCTCCGCGCGCTCGTCCGTCGCTGTCATCAGTACCACCCCCCGTTCGGCCCCCGGCCGACCGTCGGTCACCGTGGCCGATCCCCGCATCCGGCCCCGTCCCCGATCGCCGGATGATCAGCTCATGATCACCGAAGTCGCCCCGTACGCGCGCCAGATGACGATCTGTCGCACCGTCAAGGCGCGTTTTACCCTGTCGTGGCCGATTCCGCACCCCCGGTGCCCGCTTTCACTCGAATGAGTAAGGAGGCCATCAATGGGGTAGATGAGCATTTCATCCCACCCATGGCCACCCGCGTGTCCGCGTAACAAGATCGCCCCGCAGGCGTTACCGCCGACGTATTGTCAGGCGACCGAAGCCCGGCCTACCGTCTACAGATCGCGCCTTCTACGCACGTAGACCCTTCCCGTAGACCCCCGCGGCCCCCGAGCGGAGCCGCGGGCGAGACCCGCCCCGTCAACCCTCAGACCGCAGGCCCGACCGCACGGCCGGGACGCGGAGTTGCGGAGGTACCCATGTCGCAGATCGTCCGTGCCGCGCTCGTCCAGACCCGCTGGACCGGCGACCAGGAGAGCATGATCGCGCTCCACGAGCGGTACGCCCGCGAGGCCGCCGCCCAGGGCGCGAAGATCATCGGCTTCCAGGAGGTGTTCAACGCCCCGTACTTCTGTCAGGTCCAGGAACCCGAGCACTACCGCTGGGCCGAGGCCGTCCCCGACGGGCCGACCGTGCGCCGGATGCAGGACCTCGCCCGCGAACTGGGCATGGTGATCGTCGTACCGGTCTACGAGGAGGAGCAGACCGGCGTCTACTACAACACCGCGGCGGTGATCGACGCGGACGGCAGCTACCTCGGCAAGTACCGCAAGCACCACATCCCGCAGGTCAAGGGCTTCTGGGAGAAGTACTACTTCAAGCCCGGCAACCTCGGCTGGCCCGTCTTCGACACCGCCGTCGGCAAGGTCGGCGTCTACATCTGCTACGACCGGCACTTCCCCGAGGGCTGGCGCGCCCTGGGCCTGGCCGGCGCGCAGATCGTCTACAACCCCTCCGCCACCAGCCGCGGCCTGTCTGCCTACCTCTGGCAGCTCGAACAGCCCGCCGCCGCCGTCGCCAACGAGTACTTCGTCGCCGCCATCAACCGGGTCGGCACCGAGGAGTACGGCGACAACGACTTCTACGGCACCTCCTACTTCGTCGACCCGCGCGGCCAGTTCGTCGGCGAGGCCGCCTCCGACAAGGAGGAGGAACTGGTCGTCCGCGACCTCGACCTCGGCCTGATCGAACAGGTCCGCCAGCAGTGGGCGTTCTACCGCGACCGCCGGCCCGACGCCTACGGACCCCTCGCCGAGGCCTGAGGAGCAGCGCGATGACCACCCGTGACCCGCAGCAGCGCACCGTCGTCCGCGGCGGCCTCGTCATCACCGCCACCGACGAACTCCACGCCGACGTCCTGATCGAGGGCGAGCGCGTCGCCGCCCTGGCCGCCACCGGCAGCGCCGCCGCCGAGGCCTGGAGTGCCGACACCGTCATCGACGCCACCGGCCACTACGTCATCCCGGGCGGCGTCGACGCCCACACCCACATGGAGCTGCCGTTCGGCGGCACCGCCGCCTCCGACACCTTCGAGACCGGCACCCGCGCCGCCGCCTGGGGCGGCACCACCACCATCGTCGACTTCGCCGTCCAGCCCGTCGGCGGGGCGCTGCGCGAGGGCCTGGACGCCTGGCACGCCAAGGCCGAGGGCAACTGCGCGATCGACTACGCCTTCCACACCATCGTCTCGGACGTCAACGACGCCGTCCTCAAGGAGATGGACACGCTGGTCGACTCCGGCGAGTCCACCTCCTTCAAGCTCTTCATGGCCTACCCCGGCGTCTTCTACAGCGACGACGGCCGCATCCTGCGCGCCATGCAGCGCGGCGCGGCCAACGGCGGGCTGATCATGATGCACGCCGAGAACGGCATCGCCATCGACGTCCTGGTCGAACAGGCCCTCGCCGCCGGGCGGACCGCCCCCCGCTACCACGGCGAGGTCCGGCGCGAACTCCTGGAGGCCGAGGCCACCCACCGGGCGATCAAGCTCGCCCAGGTGGCCGGCAGTCCGCTCTACGTGGTGCACGTCTCCGCCGCCTCGGCGCTCGACGAACTCGCCCGGGCCCGCGACGCCGGGCTCCCCGTCTTCGGCGAGACCTGCCCCCAGTACCTCTTCCTCTCCACCGACAACCTCGCCGAGGAGGGCGCCGACGGCTTCGAGGGCGCCAAGTACGTGTGCAGCACGCCGCTCCGGCCGCGCGAGCACCAGGAGGCGCTCTGGCGCGGGCTGCGCACCAACGACCTCCAGGTGGTCTCCACCGACCACTGCCCGTTCTGCTACGTCGGGCAGAAGGAACTCGGCCGCGGCGACTTCTCGAAGATCCCCAACGGCCTCCCGGGCGTGGAGAACCGGATGGACCTGCTGCACCAGGCCGTCGTGGACGGACGGATCAGCCGGCGCCGCTGGATCGAGATCGCCTGCACCACCCCGGCCCGGATGTTCGGGCTGCACCCGCGCAAGGGCACCGTCGCGCCCGGCGCCGACGCCGACCTCGTCGTCTACGACCCCACCGCGGTGCAGACCGTCTCCGCCGCCACCCACCACATGAACGTGGACTACTCGGCCTACGAGGGCCGCCGACTCACCGGCCGGGCCCGGACGGTGCTCTCGCGCGGCACCGTCGTGCTGGACGACGGCCGCTGGCTCGGCCGGGCCGGACACGGCGCCTTCCTGCGCCGGGACACCTGCCAGTACCTGACCTGATCCCCTTCGCCTTCCTTTCGGTTCTCGTCCCCCTTCCCTTCCCTGTCCTTCTCTTCGCTTCGCCTTCGTCTCGCCTTCGTCGCCCGGGGCCGCGCCGAGTGCGCCGGCCCCGGGCCGCCCTCCCACCCCTCTCCCGGAGCACCCCATGGACATCGGCCTCGTCCTCCAGACCGACCCGCCGGCCCGCCTGCTCATCGACCGGATGATCCGCGCCGAACAGGCCGGGTTCAGCCACGGCTGGACCTTCGACTCCTGCGTGTTGTGGCAGGAGCCCTTCGTCATCTACAGCCGCATCCTGGCCGAGACCGAGCGCCTCACCGTCGGCCCGATGGTCACCAACCCCTCCACCCGCACCTGGGAGGTCACCGCCTCCCTGTTCGCCACCCTCAACGACATGTACGGCAACCGGACGGTGTGCGGCATCGGCCGCGGCGACTCCGCCATGCGGGTCGCAGGCCGACGCCCCGCCACCCTCGACCGGCTCTCCCAAGCCATGCACGCCGTCAAGGAGTTGGCCGAGGGACGCACCGCCGAGGTGGACGGCACCGAGATGCACCTGCCGTGGGTCGGCCCCGGCTCCTCGCTGCCGATCTGGATGGGCGCGTACGGGCCCAAGGCACTCGCCCTGACCGGACGTCAGGCGGACGGCTTCATCCTCCAGTTGGCCGACCCCTACCTCACCGAGTACATGGTCAAGGCCGTCCGGGCGGCCGCCGTCGAGGCGGGACGGGACCCGGCCGACGTCACCATCTGCGTCGCCGCTCCCGCGTACGTCACCGCCGACGACTCGCCCGCCGCGCTCGCCCACGCCCGGGAGCAGTGCCGGTGGTTCGGCGGGATGGTCGGCAACCACGTCGCCGACCTGGTCAGCCACTACGGCGAACACTCCGACCTGGTACCCGACGCCCTCACCGAGTACATCAAGGACCGCCAGGGCTACGACTACAGCCACCACGGACGGGCCGGGAACCCCGACACCGCCTTCGTCCCGGACGCGATCGTCGACCGCTTCTGCCTGATCGGACCGGTCGAGGCCCAGCGCGCCCGACTCGCCGAACTCCGCTCGCTCGGCGTCGACCAGTTCGCCGTCTACGCCATGCACGACGCGGTCGAGGCCACCATCGACGCCTACGGGGCGGACGTCATCCCCCACCTCTGAACCGCCGGTCTCGTGAGTCCGCGGCCCCTTGAGCCCGTGGCCCGGTGAGCCTGTGGCCCCCTGGGTCTGTGGCCCCTGAGCCCGTGATTCCTTGATCCTGCCCGTGGCAGAAGGGAGTTGCCCATGGCCGACACCGCGACCGGCGGCGGCGGACAGCGTCAGCATCCCGACGGCCGGGTCGAACTCGACCCGGCCGAAGGGGTGTTGCCTCCCAGCGGCTTCACCAGTGACGACCTCCGGCCGGTCCCGGTGCGGCGGCGTACCTGGACCACCTACAACTTCCTCGCGCTCTGGGTCGGCATGGCCCACAACATCCCCTCCTGGACGCTGGCTTCGGGCCTGGTCGCGCTCGGGATGGACTGGAAGCAGGCGGTGCTGACCATCGCGCTCGCCAACCTGATCGTGCTCGCGCCGATGCTCCTCACCGGACACGCCGGGACGAAGTACGGCATCCCCTTCCCGGTGTTCGCGCGGGCCTCGTTCGGGCTGCGTGGCGCCAATCTGCCCGCGCTCATCCGGGCGACGGTCGCCTGCGCCTGGTTCGGCATCCAGACCTGGATCGGGGGTGAGGGGATCTTCCTGCTGGCGGGCCGGCTTCTCGGCGAATCCTGGCGGACCGCAACCGAGTTCGGCGGCTACCCGTGGACGCAGTGGGCCTCCTTCCTGCTGTTCTGGCTGATCGAGATGGTCATCATCGCCCGGGGGATGGAGGCGCTACGGCGCTTCGAGAACTGGGCGGCGCCGTTCGTCATCGTCGGCGCGCTCGCCCTGCTGGTCTGGATCGGCGTCAAGGCGGGCGGGCTCGGCCCGTTGCTCGACCAGCCGTCGAAACTGGGCTGGGGCAGCGGGTTCTGGAAGGTCTTCTTCCCCTCGCTGATGGGGATGATCGGCTTCTGGTCCACGCTGGCGCTCAACATCCCCGACTTCACCCGCTTCGGCGGCAGTCAGCGGGCACAGATCCGCGGCCAGGCCCTCGGTCTGCCGACGACGATGACGCTCTTCGCGCTGCTGTCGGTGCTGGTCACCTCGGGCTCCGCGGCGGTGTACGGCGAACCGGTGTGGGACCCGATCAAGCTCGCCGCGAAGATGGAGAGCCCGGTGGCGCTCCTGTTCGCGCTGCTGACGGTCCTGATCGCGACGCTGTCGGTGAACATCGCGGCCAATGTCGTCTCCCCGGCGTACGACCTGGCCAACCTGGTGCCCCGGTTCGTCAACTTCCGTACCGGGGCGCTGATCACCGGGGTGGTCGGGATCGCCATCTTCCCGTGGAGGCTGACCGCCGACCCGCACGTCTACATCTACGTCTGGCTGGGCGTGGTCGGCGGCCTGCTCGGGACGGTCGCCGGGGTGCTGATCGCCGACTACTGGCTGCTGCGCCGCACCCGGCTGCAACTCGCCGAGCTCTACCGGCCGTTCGGCGCCTACTGGTACGCGGGCGGATGGAACTGGCGGGCGGTCACCGCGCTGCTGGTCGGCGGTCTGCTGGCGGTCGGGGGGTCGTACTCGACGGTGGACGCGCACGGGGTGAAGCAGGGGCCGTTCCCGGTGGACGGGTTGGTCCCGTTCCTCCAGCCGCTGGCGGACTACGGGTGGGCGGTGGGGCTCGCGTCGTCGGCGGTGGTCTACCTGGTGCTGAGCGCGGGGCGAGGAGAGGGGCGGGGCGGAACGGGTCGGGGGCAGGAGGAACGGGGAGCGGCGGGCGGGTGACAACTGGCGGGTGACAGATGTCAGCGAACGGATAACGGATAACAGATGACAGCGAACAGATTTCGAAATCTGTTCGCTGTCATCTGTTATCCGTCATCTGTCATTTGTCACCCGTCACCCGTCGCCTCCACCGCGGCCAGGACCTTGGCGGCGCCGTCCTCGGTGGCGAGGGCGGCTGCGACGGAGCGGGCGCGGGTGCGGTAGTGGGGGTCGTCCAGGGCCTGGCGGATGGAGGCGGCCAGGTGGGCGGGGGTCAGGGCGCGCAGGGGTACCGGGCCGGGGGAGACGCCGAGCGCGGTGAGCCGCGCGGACCAGAAGGGGGCGTCCAGCTGGGCGGGCACCGGGACGGTGGGGGTGCCGGAGCGGAGGGTGGCCGCCGTGGTGCCCGCGCCCGCGTGGTGGACGACGGCCGCGGTGCGCGGGAACAGCCAGTCGTGCGGGGTGTCGCCGATGGTCAGTACGGTCTCCGAGTCCTCGGCGGCCAGGCCGCTCCAGCCGGACTGCAGGAGGAGGCGCACCCGGGCGGCGCGGCCGGCGGCGAGGACGGTCGCGGTGAGCCGTTCGGGATCGGGTACGACCAGGCTGCCGAAGCCGACGAAGACCGGGGGCGGTCCGGCGGCCAGGAAGTCGAGCAGCCGCTGCGGGGGCTGCCAGCCCGCGGGTCCGGCGGGCCACCAGTACCCGGCCACGTCCAGTCGGGGGTGCCAGTCCGTCGGCCGGGGGACGACGCGCGGCGAGAAGCCGTGCAGGACGGGGTGGTCGCGTCGGGCCCGGCCGATGCCCAGCGGCGGCAGCCCGAGCCGGCGGCGCAGTCCGCGGACGGCCGGGACGAACAGTTGGTCGGTGGCCGCCTGGACGACGTGGCCGGCGAGCAGGTTGCCGGGCCGTCCGAGCGAGCGTGCGCCGGTCACGGCCGGGGCGAACTCGCGGGTGGGGGAGAGCGGTTGGAGGTACAGCCCGATGGTGGGGATGCCGGCCGCCTCGGCTGCGACCTGGCCGAGCGCACTGGTGGTGCTGGTGGTGAGCAGCAGGTCGGCACCGAGCGCCGTCGCGTCCGCGATGCCGTCGCCGAGGGCGGGCATGAACCTCCGCCCCAGGCGCAGGAGTTGCAGGACGACGCCGGGTCCGCTGCCGGCCCGCAGCAGTCGCCGGCCCTCGGTGGAGGCGAGTTCGGCCCGAGGGTCGACGGGCAGCGGACGGAACTCCAGTCCGGCGGCCCGTACCGAGTCGGCGAAGGTGGCGTGGGTGGCGACGGCCACCTGATGTCCGGCCGCCTGCAGGCGGACGCCGAGCCCGGTGAAGGGTGCGACGTCGCCCCGGGAGCCGGCGGTGGCGATCAGGATGCGCATGGCCGCAGTATTTCGGCGGGTACGACCGGCCGGAAGGACGCCACGCGCGGACCGGTCGGCTCCGGGTGGCTGGATCCCGCCGTCGGCCGGGGTCGGCCGGGGTCGGCCGGGGTCGGCCGGAACCGCCTCGGTGGGTGTCGGCGTCCTCCGTGGCAGAGCGCGCGGGACGGGGCCGTCGCGCCACGGACGGGAGGGACGGGTTCGGATGAGCGTCGTCGCGTGGATCGTGCTGGGCCTGGTGGCCGGGGCCCTGGCCAAGCTGCTGCTGCCCGGGAGGGACCCGGGCGGTCTGATCGTGACCACCCTGATCGGGATCGCCGGCTCCTTCGTCGGCGGCTGGATCGCGTCGCACTTCCTGCACCGGTCGATCACGGCGCGCTTCTTCGACGGGCCGACCTGGGTGTCGGCGATCGGCGGCGCGTTGGTGCTGCTGATCGCCTACCGGCTGCTGTTCGGCAACTCGCGCCGCTGACGGACGAGCGCGGCGGGGTCTCGTCACACCGATGACGCAAGGGGCGGCGGATGAGCTGGATGGAGTGGATCGTGCTCGGCCTGGTGTCGGGGACGCTGGCCAGGATGGCGATGTCGAGGGGGGAGCGCGGTCTGATCGGCAGCACCTTGATCGGGATCACCGGCTCCTACATCGGCACCTGGATCGTCCTGCACTGGATGCACGGGACGGTGAGGGTGGGCCTCCTCGACGTCACGACCTGGGTGTCGGCGATCGGCGGGGCGATGGTCCTGCTCATCGGCTACCGGGTGCTCCGCTTCCTCGCCCGGCGCTGACCGCCCGGCGGTGACTGCCTGGCGTTGACCGCCCGGCGGTGACTGCCTGGCGGTGACTGCCCGGCGTTGACCGCCCGGAGCTGACTGCCCGGCGCCTCCGGCGTTCCGGCTACCGGTCGGCGGCCCACACCGGCAGCTCCTCGCAGGCCGCGAGCCAGTCGGCCGGTACGTCCGAGAGCCCGGTGCGGGCGGCCACCACGCCGGCGGCGATGGCGCAGGTGGTGTCCATGTCGCCCCAGCCCTCCAGGGTGTGCCAGATCGCGTCGGGCAGTGAGTCCAGGTGCCCGGCGGCGGACCAGAGGGCGAAGGGGACGGTGTCCGGGGCGGAGATCATCAGCCCCGAGCCCAGCACGTTGGCGGCGTGCCGGACGCTGGTGTGCTCCGGCAGCCGGGCGGCGATCCGCAGGCCGGAGCGGACGTCGCTCTCCGGCAGCCGGTCGGCGACCTCGGTGAGGAGCTCGGTCCGACCGGGCGCCCGGTGGCCCCGGCTGCGGACGGCGAGCGCCGCGGCGAGTGCCACCGCCACCGCCCCGGCGACCGCCTCGGGGTGGAAGTGGGTGGTGAGCGCCTGGAGTTCGGCCTGCCGGGCGACCTCGTCGAGGTCCTCGGCGAACCCGGCGCCCAGCGGGGCGACCCGCATCGCGGCGCCGTTCCTGTACGAGCCCTGGCCCTCGAACTGGCCCGAGGTGATGGCGCGCCAGTTCCCGCCGGCGCCGATCCCGCGCAGCACCCGGTGCATCGACGGGCCGTACTTGCGCTGGTACTCGCGGGCGTACTCGGCCGCGAACCCGGCGGCCAGCGCGTCCTGCCGGACCTCGCCGTGGGCAGCGAGGTGGCGGACCAGGACGAGGGCCATCGCCGTGTCGTCGGTCCAGTGCCAGGGCGCCGGGCGGACCAGGCGGGCCGCCAGGGCGGCGGGTGCCTCGTCCACCGGGACGGAGAACCACCGGTCACCGAAGGCGTCGCCGAGCGCGAGCCCCCGCAGGCTGTCCAGGACGGGACCGGCCGCACGCATGTCATCCTCCGAGTGAGATCAACTGGGTGCGACAGTCTGCCTGAAAGGGTGAGGCGCCGACGACCGGATTTCGCTCCGGCCGCCGACGCCTCACCGCCCTCGCACGGGACGGGCCCCGCTCAGAACTCCGTCGGCTCGGGGACCAGCTCGGCGGGCCTGCCCTTCAAGCCGCTGAGCACGAGCTTCCAGACCGCCGCGAAGCGCTCGTCCGCGGTCGGCTCGGACCAGGTGTGGGCGAAGACCGGGTCGTGGAAGGGGGCCGTGGCGTCGAAGACCGCGCGAGCGGTGGAGGGGACGTGGGCGAGCTGGAACTCCTTGGCGTCCATGCCGTCGTGGACGATCTGGGCGATCTGCTTGACCAGCGTCTCGACGTGCGCGTCGACGACCGTGCTGTTCTCCTCGGCCAGCACCAGGTAGGTGGCGAACAGCTCCGGGTCGTCCAGTGCCTTCTTCCGCTTGGCCCCGAACAGCGTGGTCAGCCAGCGCTGGAGGCGCTCGACGGCGCCGCCGGCGTCGTTCGCGACCATCTCCAGGTCGTAGTGCGCCTGGTTCAGCCAGCGCTGGGTGACCGCCTCCCGCAGCGCCGCCTTGCTGGGGAAGTGGCGGTAGACGCTGCTGTGGCTGACGCCGAGTTCCCGGGCGACGTCCACGACGGTGGCCTTGGCCGGGCCGAACCGCCGGAGGGCTTCCTCCGCCGCGATCAGGATCTGCTCGGCGGTGAGTGCGGTGTCCGTGGTCACGGGGCCGTCCTTAGGGTCGTGCGGTCGGGTGGTGCGGAGGGTTCTCGCCGGTCAGCGCGGGCTCGGTCAGCGCTCGCTGTCCAGGCGCGCCATCTGCGCGGCAGCGTACCGGTCGCCGGCCGCGGCCCCGGCGGGGACGGCGGCCTCGATGGCGGCCAGGTCGGCGGGGGTGAGGGTGACGTCCAGCGAGCCGAGCGCCTCGGTCAGCCGGTCGCGACGGCGGGCGCCGACCAGCGTGACGATGTCCTCGCCGCGCGAGGCCACCCAGGCGATGGCGATCTGGGCGACGCCGGCGCCCTTGGCGTCGGCGACCGCGCGCAGCGCCTCGACCAGGGCGAGGTTGTGGGTCAGGTTGTCGCCCTGGAAGCGGGGGCTGGCGGTGCGGAAGTCGGTGCCGGCGAGCGAGCGGTCCGGGTTCCAGTGGCCGCTGAGCAGGCCGCGGGAGAGCACGCCGTACGCGGTGATGCCGATGCCGAGCTCGCGGGCGGTGGGCAGGACGGCCGCCTCGATGGAGCGGCTGAGCAGCGAGTACTCGATCTGCAGGTCGCTGATCGGGTGGACGGCGGCGGCGCGGCGCAGGGTGTCGGCGCCGACCTCGGACAGGCCGATGTGGCGGACGTAGCCGTCCTTCACCAGGTCCGCGATGGCGCCGACGGTCTCCTCGATCGGGACCTTGGAGTCGAGCCGGGCGGGGCGGTAGACGTCGATGTGGTCGGTGCGCAGCCGGCGCAGGGTGTACGTCAGCGCGGTCTTGGTGGCGGCCGGGCTGGTGTCGTAGCCGAGCCACTGGCCGTCGGGGCCGCGCTGGGCGCCGAACTTCACGCTGATCTGGACGCTGTCGCGGTCGCGGCCGCGCAGGGCCTCGTGGATCAGCAGCTCGTTGTGGCCCATGCCGTAGAAGTCGCCGGTGTCGAGGAGGGTGATCCCGGCGTCCAGGGCGGCGTGGATGGTGGCGATGCTCTCGGCCTCGTCGGCCGGGCCGTAGAGGTCGGACATGCCCATGCAGCCGAGGCCGAGGGCGGAGGTGACGGGGCCGGAGGTGCCGAGGGGGCGCTGGGCGGGGCGGGTGGTCGAGGCCATGCGAGCTCCAGGGGCGGGTGCGGTGCCGGAGGGCGGGGGCAGTGTGACCCGGATCTCACTATGGCACGACAGCGAACAGATTTCAAAATCTGTTCGCTGTCTTTTGTCATTTGTTCGCGGCGAGATGCCCGCTAGGAGTTGCGCCGCGAGGAGTTGCGCCGCCTGGAGTCAGGAGTACGGCCCCGGCGAGCGCAGCAGGTGGGCCCGGGCGGGCGGCAGGTTGCGCCACACCGTGCGCTCGCCCAGTCCGTACGTCGCCTCGAACCGCCGCAGCAGCCGCACCACCGCCCGGTGGCGGGCACCCCGACGGGGGCCCGAGGTGAGGGTGCGGGCCGTCGTGGTGCCGAGGTACCCGAAGTAGGTCAGCTCGCCGCCCGGGGCCAGCAGACGCAGGTAGAGCTCGAGGATGCGCCGGACCAGGGCCGGCTCGAAGTTGGTGAACGGCAGCCCGGACACGATCACGTCGTACCGCTCGGCCGCGGCCCCCGTCGGCGCGGCCGCCTCCGGCAGCTCCTCCACCCGGCAGGTCGACAGTCGCAGCCCCACCCCCGGCCGGCGCGCGGCCAGGACCGGGTCCTCCCGCAGCCGGTCGGCGAACCGCGGGTTCGCCTCGACCACGTGCAGCCGGTCGCCGGGGCGCAGCACCTGGGCCAGCCGGCGGGTCACCACGCCCGTGCCGGCACCGACCTCCAGCACCGAGATCGGCCGGTTCGGGCGGCTGGTGGCCGGCACCACCAGGGCGTTCACCAGCGCCGGTCCGCTCGGCGCCAGGGCGCCGGTGTCGTGGAAGGTGCGCAGGGCCTCGGCGAGGAACAGCAGGCGGTCCCCGCCGTACGGAGAGCCGTGCGTGCTGGGCGCGGCCTGCCCGGCTTGCGTGCTGTGCGTGTCGTGCGTTTCGTGCGCGCTGTGCTGGTCGTGCACGCCCTGCCGGTCGTGCGTTTCGGCTGAACTGTGCTGCTGCGGAGGGGAGTCGGGGCTCGGGTGGAGCTGTTCGGTCGTCATGTCGACGACGCTAGGGAGCGCGGGAACGCCGCGGATCGGCCGGTGAGCGGCGCCGACCCCCGACGAAAGTCGAGGGTGACGACGTCCGGGAGGATGGGGTGCCGCGCCGCCGTCCGCCCGTAGCATTCGAGCGGGTGGACGGGACCGGGCGGGGAGGAGCTCCATGCGCACAGGCCTGCTCGGCTGGTACGGCTCGGACCACCGGCCCTGGGCCGACAGCCTGTTGCTGCTCGGGATCCTCGGGCTCGCCGTCGAGGAGGGCGTCTTCCAGTGGCTGCACCTCGACGGCCCGCTGCGCCTGCCCCGGGTGGCGGCGGCCGTGCTCGCCGCGCTCTCGCTGCTGCTCGCCCGCCGTCACCCCGTCGCCTCGGCCGTTCTGCCGGTGCTCACCGGCGGGCTGCTCAACCGGGCCTTCCCGGGCTTGATCAGCGTCTACTACCTGGCCTCCCTCGGCCGGGTCGGTCCGGCGGCGGCCGGCGGCGCGGTGATCGCCGTGGGCAGCGCGATCACTGCGGACTCGCTGGTCGGCTGGGCCGGCACGACCGGTTCCCAACTCCTCCTCCAGGCAGCCACCTTGTCCTTCGGGCTGTGGCTGCACGGTCGCCGGGTGCTGATCCGGACGCTGCACGCCCAGGTCGAAACCCTGCGGCGGGAGCGGGAGTTGCGCGCCGAGCAGGCCCGCTCCGCCGAACGCGCCCGGATCGCCCGGGAGATGCACGACGTGCTGGCCCACCGGCTGAGCCTGCTGGTGCTGCATGCCGGAGTGCTGCGCGACCAGGCCCGGGCCGGGACCGTCGCCGCCGACCCGGACCGGCTCACCCACCGTCTCGAACTCCTGCGCACCACCGCCGCCCGCTCGCTCGACGACCTGCGCGACGTCCTGGGCGCCCTGCGCGCCGAACCGCCGGAGCGGGCCGCCGCCGAGGCCGACGTGCCCGTACCGTCCGGGGAGTGGTCCGCGCCGTTCAGGTCGTCGACCGGGGCGCTGTCCGGCCAGTCGTCCGTCCCGTTGTCCGGCCCGCCTCCCGTCCTGCCGCCTGTCCCGGCACCTGCGCTGCGCGACCTCACCGACCTGATCGACGAGGCGAACCAGGCCGGGCAGCAGGTCGAACTCGCCCTGGCGGGAGACCCGGAGGCTGTGCCCACCACCCATCGGCTCGCCGTGCACCGGGTGGTCCAGGAGGCGCTGACCAACGCCCGCAAGCACGCCCACGCCGCGCCCGTCACCGTCCGGGTCGGCTACGGTGCACCGGCGACCACGGTCGAGGTCCGCAACGGCCCCGGAGGGACGACGCCGAACGGCCCGATCTCGGGTGGCGGGTACGGGCTGGTGGGCCTCGGCGAACGGGTCGGCGCGCTGGGCGGCCACCTGGACGCCGGGCCGGACGGTGCCGGCGGCTTCCGACTCTCCGCCCGGCTGCCCGCGCCGGACCGGCCGGCGCAGTCCGTGCCGTCACCCCACGCCGTGGCGCCGCCGGAGGTCCCGCCGCCGGAGGTCCCGCCGTCGAGACCCCCGTCACCGGAGCCGCCGTCGCCGAGGTCGCCGTCCCGGAAGAAGCCCCCGCAGCCGAAGGACACCGCATGATCCGCACGATGGTGGTCGACGACGACGCACTGGTGCGCCTCGGCCTGGTCGACCTCCTCGCCCAGGACCCGGCCCTGACCGTGGTCGCCGAGGCCGCCGACGGGCTGCAGGCCGTCGAGCTCGCCCGCGGCCGCCGGATCGACGTCGCGCTGATGGACATCCGGATGCCCCGCCTCGACGGGATCGCCGCGACCCGGCGGCTGCGCCAACTCCCCGACGCCCCGCGGGTCATCGCGCTCACCACCTTCGACCTGGACGAGTACGTGTACCAGGCGCTCGCCGCCGGGGCGGACGGCTTCCTGCTCAAGGACACCCCGCCCGCCGAGATCGCCCGCGCCGTCCACGTGGTCGCCGCCGGCCAGGGGATGCTGCACCCCGCCGCCGCGCGACGGCTGATCGACCGGTACCACCGGGTCGGCGCGCCGCGCTCCGTCGCCGCCCGGGGCCGGATCGCTGGGCTCACCCCGCGCGAGACCGACGTGCTGCGGGAGCTCGCCGACGGGCTGTCCAACGCCGAGATCGCGGGCGTCCTGGGGATGCGGGAGAGCACCGTCAAGGCGCACGTCAGTCGGATCCTGACCGCGCTCGGCGTGGCCAACCGGGTCCAGGCGGCGCTGCTCGCACGCGATGCGGGGCTCGTCGGGGACGGCGCCTGACCGCGGGCGCTCGCGAGGGCAGGGCGGGGCGCAGCGTCGGACGGTGTTCACACGGATGTTCCCCGGGCGTCGGTCCGGGTGTCGCCGCGGGCTTCCCTGAGCCGTCGCGTGCCTCCGGTTGGTACCGCCCGCTGAGCCGCTGTCACCCATCCGGCGTGGAAATGCCGTGCCTTGGCGGTTTGCGCTGCCGAACCCGGGCGGCGGGTCCATGGTGGAGATGGGCGCGATCCGGCGACCGTGCCCGCGCGTCGATCCGGGCCCGCCCGCCGAGCGCCCGCCGCTTCCGCCGACGGGTGCCCGGCACCGGGGCCCGTACCGGCACGCTGGGAGCAGGGCCACCTCGCAGGAAACCGAACGGTTCTTCTAGGCTCACATCTCGGCTTCCCTGCGGCGGTCCGGCCCTTGCGCCCGCCACCAGGAAGCCGCCGTCCACGGGGCTCCGGGCGGAACCGGGGCCACCGGATCGAGCGAGGAGGACGCAGATGCCAAGCACGCCGCCCAACCGTTCCACCGCACTTGGGCCAGACGGGCCGTTCCGACGGGCCGTCCGGCCCCCCGGCCGACCGGCGCGGTCCGGCCGGGCCTGGCACCCGGGCGGGAGCGGTCGGCCGGTGCGGCCGCTGAATACCGGCTGCGGCCGCGGAGGCGAGCGTTGAGTCCCCAGATCGTCGGGTCGCCGGCCGCACCGGGCAGCGCCGCGGAACCCGACCGCGTACCCGTGACCGTTCCCGCCGCGGCCGACGGTGAGGCCCTGGTCGCCCTGGGCGGTTCCGCCAAGGTCGGTTCGTCCACCGTTGGTTCGTCCACCGTCGGTTCCGCTGTCGAGAGCCCGCCGGTCGCGACGTCCACGACCGGCGTCGCGGTCAGGCCCGGTGCTACGGCCGCGTCGGTGGCCGCGGTGAAGGTCGATGCCGCGGCCAAGGTCGAGGCCACGGCGAAGTCCGGTGCGATGGCGAAGTCCAGTGCGGTGGCGGTCGGATCCGCCGGTGCCGCTGCGACGAGCATCACCGCTGCGCTGCCCGGACTGCCGCAGGCGCTCAGTACCCGGGCCCGTACCCTCGCCGGCGCCGTCCGGCGGCGGTGCGCGGACCTGGCCCGGATCGAATCGCCGAGTGGTGACGCGCCCCGACTCGACGCGCTCGCCGAGGAGTTGGAGTCCGGATTCCGGGCCACCGGGGCGACCGCCCGCCGTGAACCCGGACCGGCCGGTGACCACCTGGTGCTGGAGTGGGAGGGGCGGGACGAGACCCTGCCCCACCTGCTGATCGTGGGGCACCACGACACCGTCTGGCCCGCCGGTACCCTGGCGGACTGGCCGGTGACCGAGCAGGACGGGCGGCTCACCGGGCCCGGGGTGGTCGACATGAAGGGCGGACTCGCCGTCCTGGAGGGCGCCTTGGCGCTGCTCGCCGACCTGGGGCAGCGGCCGCACCGCACCGTACGGCTGGTCGTGGTGTCCGACGAGGAGGTCGGCAGCCCGGACGGGCGTGGCCTGGTCGAGCGCCAACTGCGGGGCGCGGCGGCCGTCCTGGGACTGGAGCCGCCGCATCCGGACGGCCGGTTGAAGACCGCGCGGCGCGGCAGTACCCGGGTGCGGCTCACCGTCACCGGCCGGGAGGCCCACGCGGGCAACGACGCCCACGACGGGGTGTCGGCGGTGGACGAGCTGGTCGACCAGCTGGTGCTCGTCCGCGACCTCGCGGGCCAGCCTGGTACGGAGCTCAACACCGGTCGGATCAGCGGGGGTTCGCGGGCGAACGTGGTCGCCGGACGGGCCGAGGCGGAGCTCGGCCTGCGCTTCTCCACCACCGAGGCGCAGCGCCGCACGCTCGACAACCTCGCGCGGCTGACCGCGCTGCGGCCGGGCGCGCGGGTGCGGACGGAGGTGCTGTCCAGCCGGCCGGCCTGGCCCGAGCGCACCGGTAACCCGCTGCTCAGGCACGTGCGTTCGCTCGCCGCGGTGCTCGGGCAGCAGCTCGACGGCGCCCCGGCCGGCGGTGCCGGGGACACCAACCTGCCCGGCTCGCGCGGTCTGCCGACGCTGGACGGGTTCGGCGCGGTCGGCGCCGGCGCCCACGCCCGGCACGAGTACATCAAGCTGGACCAGCTCGCGCCGCGGATCGCCCTGCTGGCGGCGCTGCTCGCGGTGCCGCTGCCGCGACTGCGGGACCGCGCGGAGGGGTGACCCTCGGTGGCTGACGGCTGACGGGTGACGGCTGACGGCTGACGGGTGACAGGTAACAGCGAACAGATAACAGCTGACAGATTTCAGATTCTGTCAGCTGTTATCTGTTGTCTGTTTTCTGTTCCCCGCCCCTCGCTCCCCGCCCCTCGCTCCCCGCCCCTCGCCCCGCCCATTCGTCGGCGTCCCTTGCCATCCCTCCGTCCCGCCGCGCAGAATGGTACCGACCGAACGGTCAGTCGGTTGACTCCCCGCCGCCCAGGCCAGGAAGCCGGGAAGCCGGAGCAGGAACACGAGAGGGGACCGTGGTGACAACAGAGGTGGAAGAGGCGGTCCCCGCGCAGACGCCGGAGGACCGGTTCGACGCGGTGATCGCCGCCGAGCAGCGGATCGAGCCCCGGGACTGGATGCCCGACGCCTACCGGGCCACCCTGATCCGCCAGATCGCCCAGCACGCCCACTCCGAGATCATCGGCATGCAGCCCGAGGGCAACTGGCTCACCCGGGCCCCCTCGCTGCGCCGCAAGGCGATCCTGCTCGCCAAGGCCCAGGACGAGGCGGGCCACGGCCTCTACCTCTACGCCGCCGCCGAGACCCTCGGAGTCGACCGTGCCGAGCTCACCGAGAAGCTGATCAGCGGCCGCCAGAAGTACTCCTCGATCTTCAACTACCCCACCCTCACCTTCGCCGACGTCGGCGTGATCGGCTGGCTGGTGGACGGCGCCGCGATCTGCAACCAGGTCCCGCTCTGCCGCTGCAGCTACGGTCCGTACGCCCGCGCGATGGTGCGGGTCTGCAAGGAGGAGTCCTTCCACCAGCGCCAGGGCTACGAGCTCCTGATGACCCTGATGCGTGGTACCGAGGGCCAGCGCCGGATGGTCCAGGACGCGGTCGACCGCTGGTGGTGGCCGTCGCTGATGATGTTCGGCCCGCCGGACGCCGACTCGCCGAACACCGCCCGCTCGATGGCCTGGCGGATCAAGCGCCACACCAACGACGAGCTCCGGCAGCGCTTCGTCGACATGACCGTCCCGCAGGCCGAGCACCTGGGCGTCACCCTCCCCGACCCCGACCTGCGCCGGAACGAGGAGCGCGGCGGCTGGGACTTCGGCGAGCCGGACTGGTCCGAGCTGACCAGGGTCATCCGCGGGCAGGGCCCGTGCAACGCCCAGCGGGTCGACCGCCGCCGGGCCGCGCACGAGGAGGGCGCCTGGGTGCGCGAGGCGGCCGTCGCCTACGCCGCCAAGCGCGCCGCCGACGCCGGACATGCCCCCGATGCCGGACACGCCGCGGCCGCCGAGCGGCCCACCCCCGAACAGGAGAACGAGAAGTGACCGAGTCCGAGGCAGGCCCCAAGGCCGGCTGGCCGCTGTACGAGGTGTTCGTGCGCCCCCGGCGCGGCCTGAACCACGTCCACGTCGGCTCGCTGCACGCCGCCGACGACCGGATGGCGCTGCTCGCCGCCCGCGACCTGTACACCCGCCGCAACGAGGGCGTCAGCCTCTGGGTCGTCCGCTCGGACGCGATCACCGCCTCCACCCCGGACGAGCGCGACCCGTTCTTCGAGCCCAGCGGCGACAAGGTCTACCGCCACCCGACCTTCTACGACATCCCCGAGGATGTCCCGCACATCTGACGGGGGAGCCACCGTGCACGACCACACCACATCCGCCACCGAGGACGACCACGTCTACCTCAGCCTCGCCGGGGCCACCCCCGGCCCCGAGGGCGAGGGCCGCTGGGCGTACGGGACGGGCTTCACCGACCCGCTGCTCGGCGTGGACACCGCCCTGCCCGCCGGCCTGGCCGGTGCCGACCTCGCCGCCTACTGCCAGATGCTCGGCGACGACGCCCTGGTGCTCTCCCAGCGGCTGATCGAGTGGTGCACCCGGGCGCCCGAGCTGGAGGAGGAGGTCGCGCTCGCCAACCTGGGCCTGGACCTGCTCGGCCAGGCCCGGCTGCTGCTCACCCGGGCCGGCCAGGCGGACGGCTCCGGCCGCACCGAGGACGACCTGGCCTACTGGCGGGAGGACCACGAGTTCCGCAACGTCCGCCTGGTGGAGACCCCGAACGGCGACTTCGCGCACTCGATCGCCCGGTTGCTGCTGTTCGCCACCGCCCGCGGCGCGCTGTACGAGGCGCTGAGCGGCCACCCGGACCCGGTGCTGGCCGCGGTCGCGGCCCGGGGCGTCAAGGAACTCGCGTACCACCGCGAGTACGCCACGGCCTGGACGCTGCGCCTCGGCGACGGCACGCCGTACTCGGCGGAGCGGATGCAGGCCGGGCTGGACGCCGTCTGGCCGCTGCTGGAGGAGCTGTTCACCGCGCACCCCGTGGAGCTGCGGGCCGGCGTCGACCCGGCCGGCCTGCGCGAACCGGTGCTGCGCGAGCTCGCCGCCGTCCTCGCCGAGGCCGGACTGACCGTGCCGGACCTCCCGCCGCTGGCCACCGTCCTGGGCCGGGCCGGCCGCGACGGGGTGCACACCGAGGCGCTCGGCCCGCTGCTCGCCGAGCTGCAGGTGGTGGCGCGCGCCCACCCGGGGGCGACGTGGTGACGGGCACCGCGGACACCGTCCGCGAGAGGGCCTGGTCGGTGGCCGCGGCCGTTCCGGACCCGGAGCTGCCCATGCTCACCCTGGCCGACCTGGGTGTGCTCGCCGGGGTCGAGGTGGACGACGGCAGCGGCACGGTGACGGCCTGGCTGACGCCGACCTACTCGGGCTGCCCGGCCGTCGCCGAGATGGCCGCCGACGTCGACCGCCGGCTGCGCTCCGCCGGGTACCCGGACGTCCGGGTGCGGCTGCGGCTGGACCCGCCGTGGTCCACCGACCTGATCACCGCCGAGGGCCGCCGCAAGCTCGCCGAGGCGGGCATCGCCCCGCCGCGCCCGACCTCGGCCCTCGCGCCCGGCCCCGGGCCGGTCCCGCTCACCCTCGGCGCCACCCGCACGGGCGCCGCGGCCCCCGTGCCCTGCCCGCACTGCGGGGGCGCCGACACGGAGGAGCTGTCCCGCTTCGGCTCCACCGCCTGCAAGGCGCTCTGGCGCTGCCGCGCCTGCCGCGAGCCGTTCGAACGCGTCAAGGAGATCTGAATGCCCGCCGCGACCCCTGTGACGGACCCCGTCCGCCCGGCCCGTCGGCCGAGCTTCCACCGGCTGCGGATCGAGCGGGTGGAGCGGCTCTGCGAGGACGCCGTGGCGGTGACCTTCGCGGTGCCGGACGCCTTGGCGGACGAGTTCGCGTTCCGCCCCGGCCAGACCCTGACCCTGCGCAAGCTGGTGGACGGCACCGACGAGCGCCGCTCGTACTCGATCTGCGCGCCCGTCGGCGGCCCGCTGCGGATCGCCGTCCGCGAGGTGCCCGGCGGGCTGTTCTCGCGCTGGCTGGTGCGCGAGGCCCGGCCCGGCGAGGAGGTCGAGGTGCTGACCCCGTCCGGCCTGTTCTCCCCCGAACTCGGCGTCCCCGCCGATCACGTGCTGCTCGCGGCGGGTTCCGGCATCACCCCGATGCTGTCGATCGCCGCCTCCGTGCTGGCCGCCGACCGCCGTTCCACCGTCACCCTGCTCTACGGCAACCGGCGCAGCGACACCGTGATGTTCGCGGACGAGCTGGCCGACCTCAAGGACCGCTACCTCGGCCGGTTCCAGCTGGTCCACGTGCTCTCCCGGGAGACCAGGGACGCCGAACTGCTCAGCGGCCGGCTGGACCCGGAGCGGGTCCGGGCGCTGCTGGCGGCGCTGGTGGACGTCGACGCCGTCGGGCACTGGTGGCTGTGCGGGCCGTTCGGCATGGTCACCGGGGCGAAGGAACTGCTCGCCGACCTGGCCGTGCCCGGGGAGCGGGTGCACCAGGAACTCTTCCACGCCGAGGACGAGCCGCTCGCCGAGCGGGACGAGGACCTGGACGGCCCCGACGGCGCGGCCGGGGCCGAGGCCGGCGAGCGCAGCGAGGTCACCGTCGTCCTCGACGGCCGCGGCAGCACCCTCACCCTCCCGCGCGACCGCTCGATCCTGGACGGAGCCCAGCGCTCCCGCCCCGACCTGCCCTTCGCCTGCAAGGGCGGGGTGTGCGGCACCTGCCGCGCCCTGGTCACCGAGGGAGAGGTGGAGATGCGCCGCAACTTCGCGCTGGAGGAGAAGGAACTGGCGGCCGGCTACGTCCTCACCTGCCAGGCCCGGCCGGTCACCGACCGGGTCACCGTCGACTACGACCGCTGACCCGGGCCGTCAGGCGGGGACGGGTACGGTCCCGCGCTCGGCCGCCCCGGCCGCCCCGACCCGATCGTCCAGGCCGGCCCGACCGGCCCGCCCGGTCGGGTCCCCGAGCAGCTCGACCAGGTCGTTGACGGCGGCGCGGCCCGCCCGGTTGGCGCCGATGGTGCTGGCGGACGGCCCGTAGCCGACCAGGTGGACGCGCGGGGCGGCGGTGGCGCGGGTGCCGGTGAGCGCGATGCCGCCGCCGGGGGAGCGCAGGCCGAGCGGGGCGAGGTGGCCGACCTCGGGGCGGAAACCGGTCGCCCAGACGATCGCGTCCACTGCCAACTCCTGGTCGCCCCAGGCGACTCCGTGCTCGGTGAGCCGGTCGAACATCGGGCGGCGGTGCAGCGCCCCCAGCTCCTCGGCGCGGCGGTAGGCGACGGACGGGCCGAGGCCGGTCACGCTCACCACGCTGCGCACCGGCAGGCCCTGGCGGACCCGCTCCTCGACCTTGGCGACCACCGCGCGCCCGTACTCGGGGGTGAACGGGCCCTCGTGGAAGACGGGTTCGGAACGGGTGACCCAGACCGTCTCGCCGACCGCGGCCACCTCGGACAGCACCTGGATCGCCGAGGCGCCGCCGCCCACCACCAGGACGCGCCGGCCCGCGAACTCCTCGGGGCCGCGGTACTCGGCGTAGTGCAGCTGACGGCCCGCGAAGTGGCCGGGGTAGTGGGGGAGGAACGGGCGGGTCCAGGTGCCGGTGGCGTTGATCAGCGCGCGGGTGGACCAGGTGCCGCGGTCGGTCTCGACCAGCAGCCGGGAGTCGGGGCGCTCGGACTCGGCGCGTACGGCGCGCACCGCGACCGGGCGCACGACCGGGAGCGCGTGCCGGGTCTCGTACGCCGTGAAGTACCCCGGCACGACCTCCCGCGCGCGGGCCTCCGGGTCGGGTGCCGGGAGCTCGGCGTCCGGGAGGTCGTGGAAGCCGTGCACGGTGGCCATCCGCAGGGACGGCGAGCGGTGGGCCCAGGCGCCGCCCGGGGCGGGGTTGGCGTCGAGCACGACGAAGCCGCCGTCGACTCCCGCCCGGTAGGGGGCGAAGCCGCGGCGGCCGAGGTGGTAGGCGGCGGACAGTCCGGCCTGTCCGGCACCCACCACCAGGACGTCCACGCGCCGTGCGCCGGCTTCGTCCGTCGCCCCTGTCGCCCCTGCTGCACCTGTTGCACCGTAAACAGTCACGCACGTGAAACATCGGGGTGGCGGTGGCTGTTCCCGCCCGGCCCGGCCCGGCCCGGCCCGGCGCGGGGCGGCGCGGGGCGGTCAGGTCCGCGGTGAGGTGCTGGGCCTCAGCCGATCGGCGAGATCACCGCGGCGGTGCCGTACGCGCAGACCTCGGTGCCGACGTCCGCCGCCTCCGTCACGTCGAAGCGCATCATCAGGACGGCGTTGCCGCCGCGCGCCTTGGTCTGCTCGATCAGCCGCTGCATCGCCTCGTTGCGGCTCTCGACCAGGGTCTTCGTCAGACCCCGCAGCTCGCCGCCGATCAGCGACTTGAGCCCGGCACCGATCTGGCTGCCGATGTGGCGGCTGCGCACGGTCAGCCCGAAGACCTCGCCGATCACGTGGTCGACCCGGAAGCCGGGGATGTCGTTGGTGGTCACGACCATGACGTCGGCGTTCGGGCCCTGCCCGCCGCCGTACTCGTTGATGTCAGCCATGGGGGCCATCCTGCCGGTGTCGTGCGTCCGGGTGACAGAGGCGCGGCCGGGCGGTGGCCGAGAAGCTCTCCGGAAGCTGGTACGGACCGGTGATCGGGCGGCCGAAAAGCCGTACCGTAGCCCCATGGGCGAGCGAAGCGATCATCCGCAGGGGCCGGGCGCGGCAGAGTACTCCGGCGCGCCGGAGATCGAGGCGACGGTGGTGCTGGGCCTGCGGATCAATGACTGGCCGGCGCTGCGCGCGGCCGCGATCAGGGCCGTCGAGGAGTTGGACTTCGACGGCGTCGACCCGGCCGGCCAGCGCCGTGAACTGCTGCGCGAGGTGGCCGAGGACGCCAACGCGGCGCTCGGCGCGCTGCTCCACCCGGACCGGCTGGTGGCCGCCATTCCCGGGGTCGAGGCGATCGGCGGCACGCTGGAGATCAGCGTCACCGAGGACTTCACCCCGGACTTCGCCGAACTGTTCCCGCTGGACGGCGAGGACGAGGAGGGCGGCGCGGGCGCCGACTGGACCCTCACCCCGCGCACCGCCTGCCTGCTGCACGCCCAGCTGCTCGGCCTGGCCGATGCCGCCTACGACGACCTCGACGAGCACGGGGACGACCCGGTGGTCGACGGCGAGGACGTCGACTGGACGGTCTTCGCCCGGCTGCCGCAGCGCACTTGGCGGCTCCACCGGAACTGGCGGCGCACCATGGCGCGGGCCTTCGACGACCTGGCCGAGGACCTCGCGCTCGGCGAATGGCCGCTGCCGCGCTGCCTCGCCGATGAGATCGCGCTGCGGATGGCCCTGGTGGACGCCCGGACGCTGCTGGGCTCCCAGCCCGAGTCGGTGGCCGACATGATGGGCGACCTGCCCGCCGACCTGTACGACTACGACTGGGACGGCTGCCACGACGAACTGTTCGGCGTCTTCGGGCCGGACGACGGCGACCCGGAGCTCGGCGCGGAGCAGCGCACCGAACTGCTGCTGGCCGCGACGCACCCCGAAGGCTGGTTCCTGATGTACGAGGACGCCGAGGAGCGGGACCCGCAGCGCGGCTACCGGCGCTGAGCGGGCGGCCGGGCCTGTCCGGCGGACCTTGCCGGGCGGGATGCGTCGGACCGGCCCTAGGCTGCGGGCATGTCCGATGTGTCTGATGTGTCTGATGTGTCTGATGTGTTTGGGGTGTCCGGTGTGCGCGGTGCGTCCTCGGCGGAGTCGGGTCCGGACGAGTCGGCGCTCGGCCGGATCGCGCTCGGACTGGACGGCGTGCGGGCGGCGCAGCGCGGGCGGACCGCCGAGGCGCGGGCCAGCTTCGAGGCCCTCTGGGAGGAACTGGGCGAGCGGGACGTCTTCCACCGCTGCGTCCTGGCGCACTATCTGGCCGACCTCCAGGACGACCCCCGGGCCGAACTGGAGTGGGACCGGCGGGCCCTCGCGGCCGCCGACTCGCTGACCGCCGAGCGCGCCCGGACCTACGACTCCGCGCTCCAGGTACGGGCCTTCTATCCGTCGCTGCACCTCAACCTGGCCTCCGACCACCTCAAGCTCGGGGAGCCCGACCTCGCGCGCGAACAGCTGGAACGGGCGGTCCGGAGCCTGGACGCCCTGCCGGAGGACGCCTACAGCGCCGGGATCCGGGCGGCGGTGGACGAACTGCGGCAGCGGCTGCGCTGAATCCGGCCGGCCGGCTCGGGGCGCGCTCCGCGGGCACGGGGGCGGGCCGGGGCGGTGGTGGCGGGGCTGGCATGCTGGACGGGTGACTTCTCCGTTCGATGACCCGGCCCCCGCTCCCGCCCCCGGCGACGCTCCCGACCCCGAGGACCGCGACGCGCGGCCGCAGTACGTGCTGCCGCTGCTGGTCCGACTGGAGAAGGCCACGCCGCCCGGGCGTACGGACGCGCTGGAGACCTCGGCGCGGGCGGTGCTGACCCTGCTCGCCGACCCCCGGGTGACCGAGGTGGACGGGGAGTGGGCGGAGCGGGTCGCGGCCTGGGAGGACGCCCGGATCCGCAAGGTGGTCCGGCGGGCCCGGGGCGGGGAGTGGCGCCGGGCCGGGGAACTGCCCGGCATCACGGTGCGGGGGCGGGAGGCCGAGGTGCGGGTGTTCCCGCCGGTCCCGCTGGACGGCTGGCCGAAGGACCTCGCGAAGTTGCAGGTCTCCGGTACGGAGCTGGAGGAGACCGCCGAGGTCGGCGCGCCCGGGCCGGGGCTGCCGGTGCTGTGGGTCAACCCGGAGCTGGAGATGAGCGCGGGCAAGACCATGGCCCAGACCGGCCACGCGGCGCAGCTCGCCTGGTGGCGGCTGGACGAGGCGCAGCGCAAGGAGTGGGCGGAGTCGGGCTTCGCGCTCGCCGTCCGCACGGCGGAGCCGGGGGCGTGGGAGGAACTGGTCCGCAGCGAACTGCCGGTGGTCCGGGACGCGGGCTTCACGGAGATCGCCCCCGGGCCGACCGTCGTTTTCGAAGGCGGCGAGCGCTACTGCCCCACCCTGCGCCTTCGGCGCCCGTGAACGCGGCACGCTGACGCCGCCACGGGATGTCGTCACCCGCGGAACCGAACCCGGGGGACCGAACCCGGGGCACCGGTACCGGGGAACCGGTGCCGGGATCAGGCCGTGACGAGTTCCTTCCCGCGGTCCGGCGTCCTGGCCTTGGGCTTCCGGTTCGGCAGCGAGAGCCGGAAGACCTTGTGCCACGCGGAGAACACCTGCTTGGGCAGCGGCCCGGTGACGTACTCCAGCTCGTACTTCTCGAACAGGGCGCGCACCTTCACCGCGACCTCGGCGTACCGGTTGCTCGGCAGGTCGGGGAACAGGTGGTGCTCGATCTGGTGGGACAGGTTGCCGCTCATGAAGTGCATGGCCCTGCTGCCGCTGATGTTCGCCGAGCCCATCATCTGGCGCAGGTACCACTGGCCGCGCGTCTCGCCGTTGATCGACTGCCGCTCGAAGACCTGTACGCCCTCGGGGAAGTGCCCGCACATGATCACCGAGTGGGTCCAGATGTTGCGGACCAGGTTCGCGGTGAACGTGGCGGCGAGCGTGGTGAGGAACGACGGGCCCGACAGCAGCGGGTGGATCACGTAGTCCTTGAGCACCTGCTTGCGGATCTTGCGGCCCACGGCCCTGGCCCGCGCGCGGAACTCCGGGTTCCTGCGGCGGTCCTTGCGCAGGTTCTTGCCGAGCTCCAGGTCGTACGCCGCGATGCCGTACTCGAAGAAGCAGGCGTTGACGAGGTTCCACAGCGGCTGGCCGAGGTGGAACGGGTGCCACTTCTGGTCCTCGTCGACGCGCATGATGCCGTAGCCGAGGTCGTTGTCCTTGCCGATCACGTTGGTGTACGTGTGGTGCAGCTCGTTGTGCGAGTGCTTCCACTGGTCGGACGGCGAGACGTGGTCCCACTCCCAGGTGGTGGAGTGGATCTTCGGGTCCCGCATCCAGTCCCACTGGCCGTGCAGGACGTTGTGGCCGATCTCCATGTTGTCCATGATCTTCGCCACCGACAGGCCGGCGGTGCCCAGCACCCACGCGGGCGGGAAGATCGAGAACAGCAGCACGCCCCTGCTGGCCAGTTCGAGCTTGCGCTGCGTCGAGATGACCTTGCGGATGTAGGCGGCGTCCTTCTCGCCGCGGTCGGCGATCACCTCGTCGCGGATCGCGTCCAGCTCGCGGCCGAGCTCCTCGATCTGCTCCGCGGTCAGGTGGGCGGTGGGGTCGATGGCGGTCAAGGTGCGTCTACCGTTCGATGTCGCAGGGGCCCGCCGCGGCGGACACGCAGGTCTGGATGAGGACGCCCGGCTCGGCCTCGGTGATCTCGCCGGTGCGCAGGTCGCGGACGGCGCCCGCCTTGAGCGGCGTGACGCAGCCGAAGCAGATGCCCATGCGGCACCCGGAGGGCATGAGCACACCGGCCTCCTCGCCGACGTCCAGCAGCGGCGTGGCGCCGTCCGCCTCGACGGTCCTGCCGGTGGTGCTGAACGTGACCTCGCCACCGCCACCGCCACCGTTGCCGCCGCCGCCGTCGCCGTCGAGGGCGATGCGGGGGCGGAAGCGTTCGGTGTGCAGGCGCTCCCGGACGCCCTGCTCGCTCCAGTGCCGTTCCGCGGCGTCGAGCAGGCCCGCGGGGCCGCAGGCCCAGGTCTCGCGCTCGGCCCAGTCGGGCACGAGCTCACCGAGACGGGCGATGTCGAGTGTGCCGTCCGTGGCGGTGTGCACCTCGGTGAGGCGCAGCTTCCCGTCCGCGACCAGGCCGTGCAGTTCGTCGCGGAAGATCACGTCCTGCGGCCGCGGCGCGCAGTGGACCATGACGACGTCGTCCAGCTCGATGTCGCGCAGCATGCCCATCACGGGCGTGATGCCGCTGCCGGCCGTCAGGTAGAGCACCTTGGCGGGCCTGGTGGGCGGCAGGACGAAGTCACCGGCCGGCTGGTCGAGCTGGACCAGCGTGCCCGGTGCCACCCCGCGGACCAGGTGGTTGCTGACCTTGCCGTCCGGGATCGCCTTCACGGTGATCGTGATGCGGCCGTCCCGGCGGTTCGTCGGTGAGGTGACGGAGTAGGCGCGCCACAGGCGCCTCCCGTCGACGTCGACCCCGATCCGCACGTACTGACCGGCCGTGTGGCCGCGCCAGCCCCGGCCCGGCCTGATCACGACGGTCGCGGCGTCACCCGTCTCGGGGTGCACGGCCTCGATGCGCCCCCGCAGGTCGGCGCCCGCACGCAGCGGGCTGACCAGGTCGAGGTAGTCCGACGGCAGCAGGGGCGTCGTGACCATCTCCAGCAGTTTCCAGGCCCTGCTGCGGAGGGCTGCACTCGTCATGACTCCAGCTTGCTGCGCCCGAGGGCGTAAAGTCCTGACCGCAGGACGTAAATCTGGCCGGTAGAATTGTTCGTAAGGAACAAGAACGTGAGCCATGCCATCCGGAGAGCCAGCGAGCTGGCCCTGGACGGGACGACGGTCGCCGCGCTCCGGGCCGCGCTGACGGCCACCGCCGACGAGGTCGTCCAGGCGATCATCGACGAGGTCCCTCCGTACGCCAACGCCCTCTCGGGCCGCATGGGCGGCACCATCCGCCGGGCCGTCCGCACCGCCCTGGGGCACTACCTGGACCTCGCGAGCGGGAACGCCACGGGCGGCGACGCCGGTGACGCGGCCTACGAGCTGGGCCGCGGCGAGGTGCGCGACGGCCGTTCGATGGACGCCCTGCTCAGCGCCTACCGCGTCGGCGCCCGGGTGGCCTGGCGGTGCCTGGCGGCGGGTGCCGTACCCGCGGGTCTGCCCGCCGCCGAGGTCGCCAAGTTCGCCGAACTGACCTTCGCCTACATCGACGAGCTCTCCGCCGCGAGCGCCGCGGGCCACGCCGACGAACTGGCCGCCCGGGGCCGGGCCCAGGAGCGCCACCTGGAACACCTGGCCCGCGACCTCCTCGCCGGCGCGAGCCCGGACGTGCTGCTGGCCGCCGTTCAACGGGCCGGGTGGCAGCCTCCGGGTTCGCTGACCGCGGTCCTGCTGCCCGCCGCTCAGGCCCGGCCCGCCTACCGCACGCTCGACCCGGGCACCCTCGTCCTCGACGATCTGCCCGATGCCACCGGAGTGCTGCTCGTCCCCGACGCCGACCGGTCGCACCTCCTGCGGCAGTTGGCCGACCGCACCGCCGTGGTCGGCCCGGCCCGGCCCTGGATCCGTGCGTCCGCCTCGTACGCCCGAGCCGTGCGCGCGCGCTCCCTCTCCGCCGACATCCGCGACACCGAGGACCACCTGCCCGAACTGGTGCTGAGCGCCGACGCGGACGCGTTCGCGGACCTGCGCGCCCGGGCCCTCGCGCCGTTGCGGCCCCTGCCCGCCGCGACCGCACGGCGGTTGGAGGAGACGCTGCGGGCGTGGCTGCTGCACCAGGGCAGGCGGGACGAGGTGGCGGCGGTGCTGTTCGTCCATCCTCAGACGGTCCGGTACCGGATGTCGCAGCTGCGGGAGCTGTTCCCGGATCTCGCGTCACCGGACCGGGTCCTCGAACTGACCCTGGCGTTGGGCCTGCGGGTCGGCTGACGCCCACTTGGACCACAACGGCACGCGGGAGAACGGCGGTTGCGCGGCACGGGGAGTCCCGGTCGCGGGCCGTCCGGTCGGCGGCGGCCGGGAGCGGGCAGCACGAGCCCGCCATCCGAGATCACATCTGCAGTCACTTGATCACTTTCAGCGGGCATGTTCTCCTAGCGGAGGCCTTCCGGAACCACCCGGTACGGTCGCCGTGTTCTTTCTTTGGGGGAGGGGGAGCCGATGAGGCATGCCCAAAACGGGGCGGACGTCGACGAGGTCCGGCACCTGCACACGCTCGGTCCGAGCGGCACCAATCTGCAAGCAGCGTCCCACGAGTGGCTGCGCCGCCGGGGAGTCCGGGGGACGGTGGAGCTGCACTCGTCCATCGAGTCCGCGCTCGACGCCGTACCGGACGACGGACGGCACGCGCTGGTCGCCTGCGCGGTCTACCCGGCGCTGCACACCCTGGTGTTCGGGAACCTGCACCGCCTGCACATGGTCGACAGCTTCATCATGCCGACGCACAACATGGTGCTCGCCACCAACGGGGTCGACGCGCCCGCCACCGTCGCCTCGCACCCGGCGCCGACAGGTCTCGTGCCCGACGGCACGGAGATCCGGGAGGTCCTGAGCAACTCCCGGGCGGCCATCGAGTGCGCCGAGGGCCGCGTCGAGGGCTGCATCACCACCATCGTCGCGGCCGAGGACCAAGGGCTGCGCGTGGTGCGGGACTTCGGCCCCGTACCCATGGTGTTCACGGTCCATCAGGTGCTGGCGGTCGGTGCCGGGGACGAGCGGCGGATCCCGGTGGGAGCGGCCCTGTGACCACCGCGACCGCACCCGTCCCCGCGAACCTGCTCGCCGACGCCGACGAACTGGCCGGCTCCCTCATCCCGGAGGTCGACCGCTTCCGGGCACGTCAGGCGGACGACGGCACCGTCCCCGACGCGACCGCGGAGGACCGCGCGCTGCTCGGCCGCATCCGCGACGAGGCCTGCGCCTGGTACGCGCGGCGCGGACAGGACGACCAGGCGGCCGCGCTGGCCGCCGACGTCGACGGCTGGCTCGCGGCCGGCCTCGACACCAAGCCGCACTTCGCCCGCTCGCGGGACGCCCTGCGGGTGCCCGAGGACGGTTCAGCCGTCTTCTTCCTCGCACCGCTGCAGAGCACCAACAGCGCGCCGCCCGTGGGCAAGCGACTGGACTGCTTCTTCGCGCTGCGCAAGGAGCCCGCCGCGCTGCCGGAGCTGGCCGGGTCGTACCCGCATCCCAAGAACAACTGTCAGTCGCTCATCCTGATCACCGGCAGCGCGGGCTTCCGGCAGGGCAACTGCCTGGTGTTCTTCCCGGAGAACGTGGCCGCTCACGACAAGATCACCGAGCAGCCGTACGCCATGTTCTTCTACAACAAGATGCGGAAGATCCACGAGACCTACGCGCTCCGCGGCGCGGAGGCCGTCCTGACCCCGGAGTCCCTGCCCCGCGCGTCCACGGGCCTGGACGCCGACGTGTGCTTCGAGGCCCGCGCCATCTGGGGCTACCTGCACGACTCGATGCACTACCAGGGCCTCTGGCCGTTCGACCAGCACATCTCGCTGAAGATGAACTGGTTCGTCGGCCTGCTGGAGGAGATCAAGGTCGACGCCAAGACCGTGCTGGCCTGCGCGGACAGCGGTGTCGTCCCGTTCGCGGCCGAACAGGTCGACATGATCCTGCTGGAGCGGGTCTTCCGCTACCCGCAGGCGGACGACGCCACCCGCAACTTCGACTCCGGCACCGGGGTGTTCATCTACTCCTGGCTGCGCGAGCACGGTGCGCTGACCGGCTCCCCGGACGACGGCGGACTGCTGCACTTCGACCGGGCCAAGGCCCTCGACGCGCTGCGGGAATTCGTCGCCACGGTCGAGGAGTTGGAGGCCGCCGTCACGACCGACGACGAGTACCGCTCGGCGGCCAAGGAACTGGTCCGCAGGTACCTTCCCGAGCCCGAGTCCGTCGCGGCTGGTGCCGGTGGTGCTGCCGCTGCTGGTACCGGTGCCGGTGGGGCACGGCAGCGGTACGCCTTCACCGAGGACCAGCGGGTCCTGCTGCGCGCCAAGCAGGGGCTGGACCGGATGCCTGCCTTGGAGTTCGAGCGGGCGGAATGGTGACGGGCGCGCCCCTGCGCCCCCGCCGGGGCGGACACCTCGTGGTGCCCGCCCTCTCGGCACTGATGATCGCCCTGCTGGCGGCCGGCTGGCTGCTCGCCGGGCGGCTGGTCGACGGCGTTCCCCCACTGGCGGTGGCGGCCGGGCGGACGGCGGCCAGCTTCGTGGTCATCACCGTCATCGCCCTGCTGTACCCGCGGTCGCGGTCCGACGTCCGGGCCGCGACCGCCCGCCGCGGAACCGTCGTGCTCCTGGCCTTCCTCGGCTTCTTCGCGTACTACTCCGGAACGCTGCTCGGGACCGGCTTCATCGGAGCCTCCCGGGTCGGCCTGATCGTCTCCCTGCTGCCCTGCATCACCTTCGTGATCGGGGTCGCCGCCTTCCGCGAGCCCTCCTCGCCGCGCAAGGTCCTGGGCACGGTGCTGGCCGTCGTCGCGGCCTGCGGGTACGCCCTCGCCGACGGCTCCGCGGCCGCCGGTGCGGGCTCAGGGGCCGGCGGCGGCGCCCTCGCGGGCGGGAGCCTGCTGGCGCTCGGCGGCACCTTCACGTACGCGGTGTACGGCTACGTCTACCGGCGGCGGATGGCGGACCTGACCCCGGTCGCGGCCCTGCCCGCCGTCACCGGGGCGGGCACGGTCATGCTGGGGCTGGCGGTCGCCCTGTTCGTCCCGCTCGGCGGTGTCTCCCCGGCCGACTGGGGCGGCATCGCGGTCCTCGGCGCGGTCCTCACCGCCCCGGTCTTCCTCATCTCGCACGAACTCATCCTGCGCAAGGGGCCGTTGTTCACCTCCGCGCTCGCGCTCGTGGTGCCGTTCCTGGTGCGCCTGGGGGAGTGGGCCCTGGGCCGGGAGGCCGCGCCCGGACCGCTCGTGATCCTGCTGCTCCTGCTGTGCGGGGGCGGCGTGTGGCTCACCATCGGCGGTGCCCGCCCGGCCGGGCGCGCCGCGGCCGAGGTGGTCGAGGTGGACCCTGCGGCGGAGGCGGCCCCCGCAGCCGCCGCGGCCCCGGACGGGACGCACACCGGGCAGGGGACCGAAGTGCCCGCCCGGCAGGGGACATCGTGACGGCGAAGGACCTCGTGACGGCGAAGGACCCCGTGACGGCAGAACACCTCGTGGCGGCAGAACGCCTCGTGACCGCAAAGGACCCCGTGATGACAGCGGACAGCCCCAGGCCCACCCTCGTACTGGTCTACCAGCGCACCTCGCTCCCCTGGGTCTTCGAGAGCGCCGAACGGGCCGGGATCGACCTCGTGCTGGTGCCCCGGCCCGACGAAGCGGTGTCCGCGGACCGGTTGCCGCCGGCCGTGGTCGACCTCCTGCGGCTGGACGTCGAAGGCGACCCGGCCGGTGCACTGGACGCCCTGCGGCGACGGCACGAGGCGAACGCCTTCCAGGGCGTCGTCACCCTCTACGACCCCGCCGTGCCGTTCGTCGCCGAAGCCGCCGAGCTGCTCGGGCTCCCCGGAATCGGCCGCGACGCGGCGCTCGGCGCGCAGGACAAGCGCGTCATGAGGGAGCGTCTGGCCGCTGCCGGCCTCAACGTGCCGGGCTTCGTCCGGCTGGACGACCCGGCCGACTGGGAGAAGGCGGCGCGCCTGGCCTTCCCCGTCGTGGTGAAGCCCGCCCACGGCTTCTCCAGCCTCGGCGTCACCAAGGCGGAGACCCCGCAGAGCCTCAAGAGCGTCGTGGACGAGGTGTGGCAGACCTCCGCGAACAAGCTCGGCCGCACGGACGGCCTGGTGGTCGAGGAGTACCTGGACGGCCCCGAGTTCGCCGTCGAGTCCCTCGCCCACGGCGGAGACGTGCGGGTCCTGGCCATCGGCTACAAGGGCGACCCCCAGGGGCCGCACTTCGAGGAGGGCGTCTACCGGGCACCGGCCACCCTGCCCGACGCCGTGCAGGAGTCCGTCCGGCGCGAGGTGGTCGCCGCGCACCGGGCCCTCGGCATCACCGACGGGCCCACCCACACGGAACTGCGCCTGCGCGGCGGCGAGACGCCGTACCTGCTGGAGATGGGAGCCCGGATCGGGGGCTCCGGGGTGTCCCACTACATCGCCTCCGGGGTGACCGGCATCGACTTCGCCGCCCAGGCACTGCGGATCGCCACCGGCACCGCCACCGAACCCCTGGGCTCCGGCCCGTCGCCGACACCCGTGGCGGCCGCGGCCAACTACATCGTCCCCTGCGGCGGTTCCGGACGGATCACCGCGATCCACGGCCTGGCCGAACTGCGCGACGACCCCAGGGTCGACCACGTCGTGCAGATGCTCTTCCCCGGGGACGTCGTGCGGCCCTACCCGGATTTCACCGGCTACCCGGCGTTCGTGCTGTCCCGCCACGCGGACACCGCCGAGGCCGAGGAGTTCCACCGGTTCCTGGAACAGTCCATCCGCATCGACTACACCGACGACACCGATGACACCGACCACGAGGGGCAGGCGTGACCACCGTTCCGTTCGACGACCGCGACGGCGTGATCTGGCTGGACGGGGCGTTCGTGCCGTGGCGCGACGCCCAACTGCACGTCCTCTCCCACGGCCTGCACTACGGCGGCGGCATCTTCGAGGGCATCCGCGTGTACGACGGGCGGCCGTTCAAGTCCGCCGAGCACTTCGAGCGCCTCCACACCTCGGCGGGGGAGCTGAACTTCCGTATCCCCTTCACCCCTGCGGAGCTCGACGCCGCGATGCAGGAGACCATCCGGCACCAGGGGATCGTCGACGGGTACGTCAGGCCGGTGGCCTGGCGGGGCAGCGAGCAGATCAGCGTGTCCGGGGCGGGGACGTCCGTCCACGTCGCGATCGCCGCGTGGGAGTGGCCGCACGTGTTCTCCGGCGACGCGCAGAGCCGCGGCATCCGGCTGCGCACGTCCCGGTGGCGGCGGCCGTCCCCCGACACCGCGCCGGTACGGGCGAAGGCGGCGTCGCTGTACAACATCTGCACCCTCGCCCGCGACGAGGCGGAGGCGGCCGGATGCGACGACGCCCTGCTCCTGGACCACCGCGGGTACCTGGCGGAGGCCACCGGGGCCAACCTCTTCCTGGTGATCGACGGAGCCCTGCACACGCCGACCGCGGACACCTTCCTCGACGGCATCACCCGGCAGACCGTCCTGGCCCTCGCCCGGGAGCTGGGGATCCCCGTCCACGAGAGGCACATCCAGCCCGAGGAACTGCCGGGCGCCGACGAGGTCTTCCTCACCGGCACGGCCTACGAGGTGCAGCCGGTGTCCGGCGTGGACGGCCACTCCTTCGAGGTCGGCAGCATCACCACGACCCTGTCCAAGGCGTACGCCGGGCTGACCCGCCCGGGCGCGGGGTGACGGGGTGGCGGGGTGGCGGGGTGACGGTTCGGCGGGCGGCTGACCGGGAACAGGCGACGGCGAACAGATGACAGAAAACAGATAACAGCGAACAGACTTCGAAATCTGTTCGCTGTTATCTGTCATCTGTTTTCTGTCACTTGTCAGCTGTCACTTGTCAGCTGTCACTCGTCAGCTGTCACGGGTCGGCTCTCGGCGGTCACCCGCCCGAGGCCTGGTGCCGCCGCATCGCCCGTAGCCCGCCGTAGACGGCCGCGGCCGTCCAGAGCGCCATGATCAGCAGTCCGGTCCAGTGTCCGTAGTGGATGCCGGGTTCGGTCCGGGTGCGCATCGCGTACAGGCCACCCCGGTCGGGCAGGAACTGTCCGACCTCGCGGACGCCGGGGATCGCGCCCAGCCAGGTGGTGCCGAGGAACACCATCGGGGTGAGCAGGCCGAGCGCCGCGCTGAAGTTGCCCAGCATCGCGGTCAGTCCGAGGCAGAGCAGCACCATCAGCGGGTGGTAGAGCACCCCCGCCACGAAGCTGCGGGTCAGGCCCGGGGTCGACAGGTCCAGGTCCGCGGTGGCGCGGACGGCGAGGAAGCAACTCGTCGTCGAGACCAGGCCGAGCAGCAGGCCCAGCCCGGCGCCGAGCGCGAGCTTGGCGCCGTACAGCCGGCCGCGTCGGGGCACCGCCGTGAGCGAGGTGCCGAGCATCCGGGTGTTGAACTCCTGCCCGATCAGCAGGATTCCGAGGCAGGCCACGGCGACGTGGCCGAACAGCAGCCCGAAGTAGATCATGTCGGCCGGGTCCTTGCCGGAGCCCGGCGCCGGGGGGCCCTCGCTGGCGCCGACGGCCGCGGTGATGCCGACGGTCAGTGCCAGGGCGGTGAGCGGTGCCGCCCACTGCGAGGGCAGGGTCGTGAACTTGATGCGTTCGGCCCGTAGGGCGTTGCCGAAGGCCATCGCCGTCTCTCTTTCGTCCAGGGGTACTCGGGGCGGTGCCGGTTCAGCGGCCGGTACGCGGTTTCGCGGCCGGTGCCCGGTTCAGCGGCCGGTGCGTTGCAGGGCCCGCAGTCCGCCGTACGCCGCCAGGGCCGTCCAGAGCGCCATGACGATCAGCCCGGTCCAGTGCCCGTACCCGGTCTGCGGGTCGTCGGCGTAGCGCAGCGCGTACTGGCCGGCCCGGTCGGGCAGGAACTGGACGACGTTCCGTACCCCCGGCACCCCGGAGAGCAGGGGCGAGAGCAGGAAGACGGTCGGGGTCAGCAGGCCCAACGCGGCTGTGAGGTTGCCGAGTTGAGCGGTCACCCCGAGGCAGAGCACCACCAGCAGCGCCGGGTAGAGCACTCCGGCCGTGGCCGCGCGGGCGAAGCCCGGTCCGTGCCACTCGGCGGGGACGGTGGCCGCGTACCCGGCGAAGGCGCCCGCGGTGCCGACCGCGCCCACGCCGAGGCCGACCAGGGCGCCCAACGCCAGCTTGGCGCCGTACAGTCGGCCGCGTCGGGGGACGGCGGTGAGCGAGACGTCGAGCATCCGGGTGTTGAACTCCTGGCCGATCAGCAGGACTCCGAAGGAGACCAGCGCGGCCTGGCCGAAGTTGAGCCCGTAGAAGATGCCGACGCCCGGGTCGTCGGTGATGTTGTGGTCGGTGTCGCCGAGCGCCGCGCCGACGGCCGTGGTGACACCGGCGGTGAGCAGGACGGCGATCAGCGGCGGGAGCCAGAGCGAGCGGAGGGTGGTGAGCTTGATCCGCTCGGCGCGCAGGGCGGTGAGGTTCATGCGGAGGCCTCGGCGCGGTACTCGACGCTGTCGGCGGTCATCCGCATGAACGCCTCCTCCAGGGAGTCCTGTTGGACCGCGATCTCGTACAGCACCACGCCGTTGGCGGCGGCGAGCGCCGCGATCCGCTCGGGCTCGGCGCCGGTCACCTCCCAGGCCCCGTCGGCGACTTCGGTCGCGTCGAGGCCGTGGTCGCCGGTGCCGAACAGGGCGGCCAGCTTGGTCGGGTCGACGGCCCGCACCCGGATCCGGGGCCGGCCGTGGCGGTCGATGAACTCGGCGGTGGCGGCGTCCGCGAGCAGTCGGCCGCGCCCGATCACCACCAAGTGGTCAGCGGTGAGCGCCATTTCTGTCATCAGGTGGGAGGAGACCAGCACCGCCCGGCCCTCGGCGGCCAGGTCGCGCAGCAGGGTGCGGATCCAGCGGATGCCCTCCGGGTCCAGGCCGTTGACCGGCTCGTCCAGCAGCAGCACCGGCGGATCGCCGAGCAGCGCGGCGGCCACCCCGAGGCGCTGGCGCATGCCGAGCGAGAAGCCCCGGACCCGCCGCCGCGCGGCCTCGGCCAGCCCGACCTGGGCGAGCACCTCGCCGACCCGTCGCTCCGACAGGCCGTTGCTCGCGGCGAGCCAGCGCAGGTGGCCCTGCGCCGTGCGGCCGCCGTGCAGCGCCTGGGCGTCCAGCAGCGCGCCCACCTGCCGCAGTGGCTGGGCGAGTTCGGCGTACGGGCGGCCGCCGACCAGGGCGCGCCCGGCGGTGGGGCGGTCCAGGCCGAGGATCAACCGCATGGTGGTGCTCTTCCCGGCGCCGTTCGGGCCGAGGAAGCCGGTCACCACGCCGGGCCGGACCTCGAAGGACAACTCGTCGACGACCCGTCGTCCGTCGTACTCCTTGGTCAGGCCCTGGATCTCGATCACGGCCGTCTCCCTCCTCGCAGGTGCTCACCGTCGCTCTCCCCGGACGGTGGTTCCATTCGACCGGAGAGGGTGGGCCGGGCGGATCCCGCCGCGGCGGGATCCGCCTCCCTCCCGGGAGGGAGGGGTGCGGCGGCCCCGCGGGGGAGCCGGGACGGCCGCCGGGCTGGCAGGATGGCGGGGTGCCACGAATGACCGTGTCCCGGTTCAGGGACGGAGCGACCGCGATCCTCGCCCCGCTGGTGGCCGGCGTCACGTACGCCCGGCTGTTGCACCTGCTGGTCGGGTGGATCTTCGCGGGCGTCGTCCTGCTGGTCTATCCGGGGACCTACCACAAGAGCCTCGGCGCGATCGTGCTGCAGGGCACGGCGACGGACGTGGTGCTGCTGGCGCTGATCGCGCTCGTCCCGGCGGCGCGGCGGGCCGAGGGCGTGCAGGCCCGGCTGCTGCTGGTGCCCGACCGCGAGGAGGACATCGGGGTCGAGCCCTCCGGCAACTGGGCCGACCGGCGGCGGATGGCCGGCTGGCTGATCGGCCGGGTGGCGCTCGGCTCGGCCATCGGCTTCGTGACGGTCTTCGGGCTCACCGGTGCGTACGGCCTGCTGACCGGTCCGGGCGCCGCCCGGTACCTGCTGTCCGCGCCGCTGGTGGTGCTCGGCTACGGTTGGCTGGTCATCGGCGCCGGCCGCCTCCAACTGGCCATGGCCGAAAGGCTGTTGGGGCCGTCCCCGGCGGAGCGGCTGGCCGAGGCCGAACTGCGGGCCGAGCGGCTGCTGGAGCGCAACCGGCTGGCCCGCGAGCTGCACGACTCCATCGGCCACGCCCTGACGGTGACGGTCCTCCAGGCGGGTGCGGCGCGCGAGGTCGGGGACCCGGCCTTCGTCGCCAAGGCGCTGGAAGTCATCGAGGAGACCGGCCGGCGGGCGATGGAGGACCTCGAACGCACCCTGGTGCTGCTGCGCGAGACACCGGCGGGCGGCGGTACGGCGGGCCGCGGTACGGCGGGGGGAGGCGTGGCCGGGCAGGGGACGGCCGGGCACGGGACGGCCACCGAGCAGCCGGGCATCGACCAGCTGTCCGCGCTGTTCGACACCGCCCGCGCGGCGGGCAGTCCGGTCGACGCGCGGATCGACGTGCCGCCCGGCGTGCTGCCCGGGGTGCTCTCGCGTGAGTCCTACCGGATCGTCCAGGAGGGCGTCACCAACGCGCTCAAGTACGCACCCGGTGAGCCCGTCGGCGTCCGGATCGCCGTCCGGGACGGGCGGTTGGAGCTGCGCTGCGCCAACCGGCTGGCGGCGCCGGGCCGGGGCGGCCCCGGCCGGGTCGGCTCGCGCAAGGGCGGCAAGGGGCTGCGCGGCATCCGGGAGCGGGCCACCCTGCTCGGCGGGGAGGCCACGGTCGGGGCGGGCGGCGAGGGGGGAGCGGAGTGGGTGCTCGACGTCCGGCTGCCCCTACGCTTGGGCTCGTGACGAACGATCTTGCGGGCGGAGGCGCCGGTGCCGGAGTCGGAGCCGGAGCCGGTACTGGTGCCGGTACTGGTGCGGCTGCCGGTGCGGCGGGGATGACCGACGTCCTGCTCGCCGACGACGAGGGACTGGTCCGGGCCGGGCTGCGGGCGGTCCTGGAGGCCCAGGGCGACCTGCGGGTCGTCGGGGAGGCGGGCGACGGCGCGGAGGCGGTGGTCCTGGCCCGCGCGCTGCGCCCGCGGGTGGTGCTGATGGACGTCCGGATGCCCGTCATGGACGGCCTGGCGGCCACCCGCGAACTGCTGCGCCCCGGCCCGCCGGGGGAGTTGCCGCCGCGGATCCTGGTCGTCACCACCTTCGAGAACGACGACTACGTCTACCAGGCGCTGCGCGCGGGCGCGGACGGCTTCCTGCTCAAGCGCAGCCGCCCGGCCGAGATCGTCCACGCGGTACGGCTGGCGGCGGCCGGCGAGTCGCTGCTCTTCCCGGCCGCGATCCGGCGACTGGCCGCCGGGCACGGCAACCCCGCCGCCCGCGCCGCCATGGACCGCGCGGCGCTGACCGGGCGCGAGGCCGAGGTGCTGCGGATGATGGCGCGCGGGCTCAGCAACGGCGAGATCGCCGAGCAGCTGGTGCTCGGGGTGCAGACGGTGAAGACGCACGTCAGCAGCGTGCTGGCGAAGCTCGGCGCGCGGGACCGTACCCAGGCGGTGATCGCCGCGTACGAGTCGGGGTTCGTCGAGCCGTCGGAGTAGCGCCGCCCGGCGGGGCGGCCCGGCGCGGTGGAGCGCGCCTCGGGTCAGGGTCGGGTCAGGCCGGGTCAGCCCGGGTCAGGCCGGGTAGGCGTGGGTCTGGGCGGCCTTGACCGAGGCCCAGACCGGTGTCCCCGGGGCCAGCCCCAGTTCGGCGACGGCGGCCGGGGTGAGGTCGGCGGCCATCGGCAGGGCGCCGGAGAGTTCGGCGCGCACCTGGTCGCCGTGCAGGTCCAGGCCGGTGACCTCGGCCTGCCACAGGTTGCGGGCGCTGGACTGCGGCCGCTCCCGGTAGAGGGTGACGGCGGAGGGCGGGAAGGCCACGAAGGCCGGTCCGGACAGCTCCTCGGCGCTGGTCAGGACGGTGCCGTCCGGGAGGGTGACCGAGGTGCCCTCGGCCCGTCCCTGGTACAGGTTGAGACCGACCAGGCGGGCGATGTAGTCGGTGCGCGGACGCCGGGCGACCTCCGCCGGGCTGCCGGACTGCACCTCGCGGCCGTCCTCGATCACCACCAGCCGGTCGGCCAGCACCATCGCGTCCAGCGGGTCGTGCGTCACCAGCACCGCCACGGCCTCGAACTCGGCCAGGTGGCGGCGCAGTTGGGACCGTACGTCGAGCCGGGTGCGGGCGTCCAGGGCGGCCAGCGGCTCGTCCAGCAGGAGCAGCCGGGGGCGGACGGCCAGGGCCCGGGCCAGCGCCACCCGCTGGGCCTGGCCGCCGGAGAGCCGGCCGGGGCGCACCGAGGCGTGGTCCGTCAGGCCCATCCGCTCCAGCCAGGCCGCCGCCTCGGCCCTGGCCTCGCGCTTGGGGCGGCCCTGGCAGCGCGGACCGAAGGCGACGTTGTCGAGCGCGCTCAGGTGCGGGAACAGCAGGTAGTCCTGGAACACCACGCCGACCGGCCGCTGCTCGGCGGGGGTGTGCAGGCGCCGGGCCGGTTCCTCCAGGACATGGCCGTCCAGGCGCAGGTGGCCGCCGGTGAGCGGGAGCAGGCCGGCGAGGGCGCGCAGCGCGGTCGACTTCCCGGCGCCGTTCGGGCCGAGCAGGGCGATCACCTCGCCGGGGGCGGCGGTGAGCGCCAGGTCGAGGGCGAACGCGGCCCGGTCGACCCGCAGGTGGGCGTCGAGGGCGGCGGACGGGGCTCCGGCACCCGGTGAGGGTGCGGGTGCGGGCGCGGGTGCGGGGGGCGGTGCGGGGGTCATCGGTGCGGCCGTCCTGTCGGCGTCCTGGGTGCGGGTGCGGGTGCGGGTGCGGCCGTGCGTGTGGGCGTGGCTGCGGGTGCGGGGGCGTCCGTCCGGGGCCGGGACGGTGGGGCCGGGGTCACGGGGTCGACATCCAGCGGTCGCGCAGGCCGACCAGGACGGCGACGGAGACCACCAGCAGCACCAGCGACAGTGCGATCGCCGCCTCCGGGTCTGACTCCATGGCCAGGTAGACGGCCAGCGGCATGGTCTGGGTGCGGCCCGGGAAGTTGCCCGCGAAGGTGATCGTCGCACCGAACTCGCCGAGCGCCCGGGCCCAGGCCAGGACGGCTCCGGCGGCGATCCCCGGGGCGATCATCGGCAGGGTGATCCGGCGGAACGCGGTCAGCCGGGAGGCGCCCAGGGTCGCGGCGGCCTCCTCGAACCGGGGATCGGCCGCCCGCAGCGCGCCCTCCACGCTGATCACCAGGAAGGGCATCGCCACGAAGGCCTCGGCGATCACCACCCCGGTGGTGGTGAAGGGCAGGGTGATGCCGAACGCCGAGTCCAGCCAGGAGCCGACGATCCCGCGCCGCCCGAGCACCAGCAGCAGCGCCACACCGCCCACCACCGGCGGCAGCACCAGCGGCAGGGTGACCAGCGCCCGGATCACCCGCCGGCCGGGCAGCTCGGTGCGCGCGAGCAGCCAGGCCAGCGGGACGCCGAGGACCAGCGACACCGCCGTGGCGGCCGTCGCGCAGATCAGCGAGAGCCGCAGGGCGTCCCAGACGGCGGCGCTGGTCAACTGCTCGGACAGGCCGCTCCACGGCGCCCGGACGAGCAGCCCGACCAGCGGGAGGATCAGGAACGCCAGGCCGAGCAGCGCCGGGAGCAGCAGGGTGACCGGGACGCGCTGGGCGCCGGGGCGGCGCGGGCCCCGGCGGCGGCCCGGCAGGGCGTTCGCGGGTCCTGTCGGGGCCGGTGCCGGGGCCCGCGCCGGTGCCGGGGCAGCGTCGTCCCGGGTGGTGCCGGTGCTGGTGCTGGAGTCCCGGTTCCGGTCCCGGTCGCTGCCGGTGGTGCGGTCCGTCACGGCGCCTGGAAGCCCGCAGCGGTCAGCACCTGCTTGGCCTCGGCCGACTGGACGTAGGCGACGAAGGCGGCCGCGCCGTCCTTGTTCGGCGCCTTGGCGAGTGCGGCGATCGGGTAGTCGTTCACGGCCTTGGCGGCCTCGGGGAAGTCCACGCCGTCGATCTTCGCAGCATCGGCCTGCACATCGGTCTTGTACACCAGCGAGGCGTCGACCTCGCCGAGCTCGACCTTGGTGAGCGCGCCCTTGACGTCCTGCTCCAGGGTGACCGGGGTGAGGTCGACGCCGGCCGCCTTCAGCGCGGTGAGGGCAGCGGCGCCACAGGGCACCTCCTTCGCGCAGAGCGCGACCTTCACGCCGGAGCCGGTGAGGTCCTTGAGGCCCGTGAGGTGCTTGGGATTGCCCTTGGGCACGGCGATGGCGAGGGTGTTCTTGACGAAGGTCGTCGGCTGGCCGCTCGCGCCGCCCGCGTCGGTGACCGTCTTCATGGTGGCCGGGCTGGCCGCGGCGAAGACGTCCGCCGGTGCACCGGAGTTGATGCTGGTGGCGAGGGCGGAGCTGCCGCCGAAGTTGAAGGTGACCTTGGTGCCCGGGTTGGCGGCCTCGAACTTCTTGCCGAGCTCGGTGAAGGTCTCCTTGAGGGAGGCGGCGGCGAACACGGTGACGGCGCCCTTGGCCTTCGGGGCGCTGGCGCCGTCGGTGCCCGCCGCGCCGGCGGCGCCGGTGGCGGCGGTGGTCGCGGCCGAGGAGGCGGAGCCGGAGGACTTGCCGCCGTCACTGCCGCAGGCGGTGGCCCCGAGGCTGAGGACGAGGGCCGCGGCGGCGGCGACGGCGAGTCTGCGGGTGGGGGTGGTGCGGGTGCTCATCGGTGCTTCCCCTCCAGGGTTCGCGCCGGAAGGGGCGCGGAGGTGTGGCCGCAGGTGCGGCCATTACGGCGATCATAGTGCCGCAGTTGCGAGCGATAAATCCTCTGTCACATCGCACAGCGGAAGTGGGGTGACGGTCTCGGGGCGGCTGTGCGAAGGCTCAAACGTGCACGGACGGTTCGGCTCGGAAGGGAGGCCGGTCCGGCTCGGAGGGGTGGGCCGGTTCGGTGCGTGGCGGGCGTGCGGCTGTCGTACGGCCGTTGTGCGGCGCCTGGTGGAAAACCCTTCGCATCCGGGCAGGTGGAGCGGTCAGAGTGGGCGGCAGCCCGTAGGCGCGGCCGACCGTCGGCCGCCCGGGCCCGAAGGTCGATCCGAACGGATCCACGGGGAGGAGTCCGCCCATGTCCACGCTGCGCGTCACCGCCGAGAAGCTGGTCATCCTGGAGCACCCGAACGCCGACGCACTGGAGTTGGCCCAGGTCGGCCTCTACCGCGCCGTGGTGGCCAAGGGCTCCTACCGGACCGGCGACCATGCCGTCTACATCCCCGAACAGGCCGTCCTGCCGGCGGAGTTGGTCGAGGAGCTGGGGCTGACCGGCAAGCTGGCGGGCGGTGCGGCGAACCGGGTGAGGGCGGTACGGCTGCGCGGGGAGCTGTCCCAGGGCATCGTCTGCCGGCCCGGCGCGCTGGCCGGCGCCGACCTGGCCGGGGCGGCCGAGCGGGGCGAGGACTTCGCCGAACTGCTCGGGATCGTCAAGTGGCAGCCGCCGGTGCCGACCTCGATGAGTGGTGACGTCCTCAGCGCGCCCGACCTGCTGCCCTGGGTGGACATCGAGAACCTCAAGCGTCACCCCGACGTCTTCGAGCCCGGCGAGCCCGTGGTGCTGACCGAGAAGCTGCACGGCAGCTGCTGCCTGGTCACGTACACCGCCGAAACCGGCGAGGTGCACGTCTCGTCCAAGGGGATCGGCGCGCAGGGGCTGGCGCTCGTCGAGGACGAGCGCAACCTGTACTGGCGGGCGGTGCGCGCGTACGACATCCCGGCGGTGGCGGCCCGGTTGGCCGAACGGCTGGGTGCCGAGCGGATCGGCATCTTCGGCGAGGTGTTCGGCGAGGGCGTGCAGGACCTGTCGTACGGCGTCTCCGCGCGCACCGAGCGCCCCGGGTACGCGGCCTTCGACGTGTCGGCCGTCGTGGACGGGCGGCTGACCTGGCTGTCGGCCGCCGAACTCCTGGACGGCGAACTGCCGTTGGTGACCGAACTGTGGCGCGGTCCGTTCGACACCGCGACGGTGCTGGCCCACGCACAGGGCAAGGAAGCCCACTCCGGGCGCGAACTCCACCTGCGCGAGGGCGTGGTGGTCCGGCCGGCGGTCGAGCGCTGGAGCCCGGTGCTCGGCGGACGGGCGATCGCCAAGGTCGTCAGCGACGCCTACCTGACCCGCAAGGGCGGCACCGAGTACGAGTGAGCCGAGGCGACCGGGCGCGGACTTCGTCCCTCCGCGCGGCTTCCTCGGCTGAATACCCGTCAGTAAGGTTGAAGGGTCACCGAGTGCGCGTCAGCGCCGAGGAAGTCCAGAAGGAGTGCCGATGGCCACCGCAGCCGCCGTACCCGGACCGGCCGGGAACCCCCTGGTCGGGTCGCTCTTCGACCTCACCCGCCGTCCGCTGCGCACCTACCTCGCGGCTCGGCGCGACCACGGCGACGTGGTGCGCATGGTGGCCGGGCCGCCCGGGCTGCGGGTCGAGTTCTACGGGGTGTTCTCGCCGGAGGGCGTCCACCAGGTGCTGGGCAGCGAGGCGGCGAACTTCCGCAAGGAGAACAGCTTCTACGACGAACTGCGGACCAGCGTCGGCAACGGGCTGCTGACCAGCCAGGACGAGGTCTACCAGCGCCAGCGCCGGCTGGTCCAGCCGCTGTTCACCCGGCGCCGGGTCGACGGCTATGCCCAGGCGCTCGCCGAGGAGGCGCAGGCGCTCGCCGAGCGCTGGCGGGCGGTGCCGGGCGGGGTGGTGGACGCGGCGGAGGAGATGTCGCGGTTCGCGCTGCGGGCCGTCGCCCGGATCCTCTTCGGCGCCGACGTGGAGGAGGCGGTGGAGGTGGTGAACCGCAGCTTCCCGGTGCTCGGCGAGTACGTCAAGGAGCGCGGTTTCGCGCCGGTCCGGTTCCCGCGCACCTGGCCGACGCCGGGCAACCGGCGCGGCCTGGAGGCGCAGCGGGCGCTCTACGAGGTCTGCGACCGGATCATCGCGGAGCGGGCCGCGCGCGGGGGCGGTGACGAGGAGGCGGACGACCTGCTGACCCTGCTCGGCCGGGCGCGCGGCGAGGACGGCGAGCGGCTGGACCCGGCCGAACTCCGGGACCAGGTCCTGGTGTTCCTGCTCGCCGGGCACGAGACCACGGCCACCTCGCTGGCCTTCGCGCTGCACCTGCTGGCCAAGCACCCAGAGCAGCGCAAGCTCGCCCGGGAGGAGGCGCTGACCGTTCTGGCCGGGCGGGCGCCGACGGCGGCGGACCTGGAGCGGCTGCCGTACCTCACCCGGGTGATCAAGGAGGCGATGCGGCTCTACCCGGCGGCGGCGCTGATCGGGCGGCGGGCGGTCGAGGAGACGGTCATCGACGGGTACGTCATCCCGGCGGGGGCGCAGGTCGTGGTCGCGCCGCTGGTCACCCAGCGGCACCCGGACCACTGGGTCGATCCCGAGCGCTTCGACCCGGACCGGTTCCTGCCGGAGGGGGAGAAGGCGCGGCACCGCTACGCGTGGTTCCCGTTCGGCGGCGGGCCGCGGGCCTGCATAGGGCAGCACTTCTCGATGCTGGAGTCGGTGCTGACCCTCGGGGTGCTGCTGCGGGACTTCGACCTGGAAGTGGTGGACCGGCGGGTGGCGCTCGCGCAGGGGATCACGCTCCGGGCGGCGAGCGCGATGCGGGTGCGGGTCACGGCGCAGGACTGACGGCGCAGGACTGACGGCGCAGGACTGACGGCGCTGGACTGACGGCGCTGGACTGACGGCGCTGGGCCGACGGGAACGGCTGGCGGGTTTCAGGGTTCAACTTTCAGAAGACAGATAACAGATTTCAACATCTGTTATCTGTCTTCTGACTTTTGTCTTCTGTTCGTCGCCAGTCGCCCGCCCGGGCGCCACCGGACACAGGACCGGGTCATTCGAACACAGCGCCCGCGCCGCGCGTGCAGCTTTTCAGATCTTCGTCTGGCTGATTCCGGCCGCTCGATAGCGTCCCACGCACCCCAGGCCGGAAGCGCACATGCGATGGGCATATGCCCATGTGCCCGTCGGATGCAGTCCGCCCGGCCGGGGGTGCCCGGGGGCACCGCATTCCGCCCCGGGCCCGACCGGTCGACCGGAGGTCCCATGGGCGCCCTCAACCAGTTCAGCTTCGGCTGGCTGACCCCTGTCCTCTCCTACGCGATGGCCTGCGCCGGCGCCGCCCTCGGGCTGCGCTGCACCCTGCGCGGCCTGGCGGCCACGGGCGCCGCCCGCCGGAACTGGCTGCTCACAGCGGCCGCCGCGATCGGCTCCGGGATCTGGACCATGCACTTCGTCGCCATGTTCGGCTTCGCCGTCGACGGCACCGAACTGCGCTACAGCGTGCCGCTCACGGTGCTGAGCCTGCTGGTCGCCGTACTGGTCACCGGGCTCGGCCTGACCGTGGTCTGCTACGGCCGGCACCGCGGCCTCGCCCTGCTGGGCGGGGGCTGCACCACCGGCGTCGGCGTCGCCGCGATGCACTACCTCGGGATGGCCGCCGTCCGGATGCACGGCGGGCTGCGCTACGACGGCGGGACGGTCGCCCTCTCCGTCCTGGTCGCGGTCGGTGCCGCCACCGCCGCGCTCTGGGCCGCCGTCACCGTCCGCAACGGGTACGCCGCGGCCGCCGCCTCACTGGGCATGGGCCTCGCCGTCAGCTGCATGCACTACACGGGCATGGCCGCCGTCCACGTCCAGCTGGATCCCGCCCGGACCGGTCTGGGCGGGGTCAGCCCGATGGATTTCGTCTTCCCGCTCGCCGTCGGCCTCGGCTCGTTCCTCTTCCTGGCCTCCGCCTTCGTCGCGCTCTCCCCGACCACCCAGGAGCGGGCCGGGTACCCGGAGGCGGGGGAGCTGGCGATCGAGGAGTTCGCCGGGCCCGCCGCCGGGCCCGTAGCCGACCCGGGCGCTGTGCCCTCGGGCCTCGCGCTCACAGATCTGTACGGCCCCGCCGCGGACGGCTTCGACCCGTACGGCCGGGAGCCGGACGGCTTCGACCCGGCCGGCCGGGATCCGTACGGCCGGGACCGTGCGGCCTGAGCCCGTCCGCGCCGCCCGAGCCCCGTCGCCCCCGCCCGAAAGGCCCCCGTCCATGCGAGAAGACCGTGGCACCACCCCCGGCGCCCGCCGGGGTGCCCACGCCGGACCGCCCGCCCGCTCGTCGCGCCCCGGCCCCCGATTGCGCGGGCTGCTCGGGCCACTTGGGCCACTCGGGCCGCTCGGACTGCGTGGGCTGCGTCCCCGGAGCGTGCGTGCCCGGATCATCGCCCTGCTGATGGTCCCGGTCGTCTCCGTCATCGCCCTCTGGGGCTTCGCCACCGTCACCACCGCCCAGGGCGTCTGGGACCTGCTGCGCCTGCGCGACGCCCAGCGCAGCCTGCTCACCCCCGTCGCCGACACGGTCGCCGGCCTGCAGGCCGAACGCGCCGCCGCCGGACAGTTGTTGGCCGGTCCGGGCCTCGTTCCGGGGACGGTGCCCGCCGCGGGGCGGGAGAGTGCCCTGCGCGAGGCCGCCGCCGCCACCGACCGGGCGCTCACCCCACTGTTCCCCGATCCGCGCCACCCCGGCCAGGGCTACAACCGGGCCGACGCCCAGGGCCTCGGCGCCGACGCAGCCGCCCGCCTGGACGGCCTCGGCACCGCGCTCGCCGCCCTGCCCGAACTGCGCGCCAGGGTGCTCACCCGGAGCGTGGGCTGGTCCGAGGCGTACGCCGCCTACGGGGCGGCCGTGGACCGGGCGCTGGCCGTGTCCGGTGCCGTCGCCGCTACGGCCGACGGCCGTTCCGGGGCCGACGCGCGGGCGCTGCCGGAGCTGGACCGCTCCCGCGAACTCCTCTCCCGCGAGGACGCGTTGCTGCGGTCCGCCGAGCTCTCCGGCGGGCTCGGTGACGACCAGCTGCGGGAGTTCGCCGGTACGGCCTTCGCCCGCCGCGCGTTCGAGCAGGGCGCGGCCGCCGGTCTCGGCTCCGCCGGCCGGGAGGCACTGCTTTCCGTCACCGGCGGCCCGGACCACCGGGAACTGGTGGGCTACGAGGAGGAGGTCCGGACCGCCGCCGACGGCCGGTCGGCCGTCGCCGCGGTGCCGGCGGACCGCTGGGCGACGGTGGCCGGGAGCGTCGCCGCCGGGCTGCGCGACGTCGCCGACCGGGCCGGTCGGCTCGTCGCCGAACAGCAGAACCCCTACGCGCTGGGCCTGTTCACCCCGGCCGGGATCGCCGTCCTGCTCGGGCTGCTCGGGGTGATCGCCTCGCTGGTGATCTCGGTGCGGATCGGCCGCGGTCTGGTCACCGAGCTGACCGGCCTGCGCAACACGGCACTTGACCTGGCGGGGCGCAAACTCCCCTCCACCATGCGGAAGTTGCGTTCGGGTGAGGAGGTGGACATCGAAGCCGAGGCGCCCCGGCCGGTCGGCCGCGACGACGAGATCGGCCAGGTGCACCGGGCGCTCGGCACCGTGCAGCGGGCCGCCGTCACGGCGGCGGTGGAACGGGCCGAGGTGCTGTCGGGGGTGTCCGGGGTGTTCGTCAACCTCGCGCGCCGCAGCCAAGTCCTGGTGCACCGCCAACTCGCCTTGCTGGACGCCATGGAGCGCCGCACCGAGGACCCGTCCGAGCTCGCCGACCTGTTCCGGCTGGACCACCTGACCACCCGGATGCGCCGCCACGCCGAGGGCCTGATCATCCTCTCCGGCGCGGCCCCCGGCCGGGCCTGGCGGCGGCCCGTCCCCCTGGTGGACGTGGTGCGGTCGGCCGTCTCGGAGGTCGAGGAGTACGCCCGGGTCGAGGTGCACCCGCTGCCGCGTGCCGCCGTCGTCGGCCACGCCGTCGCCGACCTCACCCACCTGGTGGCCGAACTGGTCGAGAACGCCACCGGGTTCTCCCCGCCGCACACCAGGGTGCACATCCGCGGTGAACAGGTCGGCAACGGCTACGCGGTGGAGATCGAGGACCGGGGCCTCGGGATGGGTCCGGCCGCGCTGGCCGCCGCCAACCGGCGGATCGCCGCGGCCGAACAGACCGACCTGTTCGACAGTGACCGGCTCGGCCTGTTCGTGGTCAGCCGGCTGGCCCGACGGCACGGCGTCCGGGTCTCCCTGGTGACCTCCGCGTACGGCGGCACCACCGCGGTGGTGCTGCTGCCCACCGGGCTGCTGGCCGACGAGCGCGAGGGCCCGGGGCAAGGCTACGAGCCGGTACCGGAGTTGGACATCACGCCGGAGCCGGCGCCCGAGTGGGAACCGGCGCCGAAGTGGGAACCGGCCCCCGAGTGGGATCCGGCGCCCGAGCGGGGGCCGGCCCCCGGCGTCGGGCCTGCGTGGTGGCCGCCGGCCGGGCCGGATCCGGCCGGGGCCGGAACGGAACCCGCCCTCCCGGGCAGCGGAGTGGCGGGGACAGAGCTTCCGGCGGCGGGTGGGCCGCCGCCGGAGGGCGGGGCGCTGCTGCCGTTCGGAGCCCGGGGCGTCCACCCCGAGCCGACGCGCCGCACCCCCTTCCGGGCCTCCGGTGCCCGGACGGCCGGACCGGCTGCGGACGGGGGCCCGGGTGCGGCCTCCCGTTCGCAGCCCGGTCCGCCGCAACCCGGTCCGCCGCAACCCCACCACGGCGCCCCCGCACCGCCGGCGGGCGCGATGCCGGGTGAGTGTGGATCAGTGGACGGTCCGGAGGAGTTGCCGCGCCGGGTGCGCCGGGCGAGTCTCGCCCCGCAGCTGCGGGAGGCGCCTGCCGCCGCCCCGTACGGCCGCCGCGGAGTCGGTACCGGAGTTGCCACCGGAACCGGTACGGGGCCGGCGGCCCGCAGTCCGGAGGAGGCGCGGGCGGCGATGGCGGCCTTCCAGCACGGCTGGGCCCGCGGCCTGCGGCCCGACGTCGGGCCCGGAACCCCGTCCGACGTCCGGCCGGAAGCCCGGCCCGGAGCGAGACCCGACACCCGAACCGAAGGAGACCGGCCGTGATCGGCACCACCCACCGCACGGGGGAACTGAACTGGCTCCTCGACGAGTTGGTCCAGCGCGCGCCCGAGGTGAACTTCACCGTGATGCTCTCCGCCGACGGCCTGGCCATGGCCAGTTCGGCCGGTCTGGCCCGGGAGGACGGCGAGCACCTGGCGGCCGTCGCGGCCGGATTCCACAGCCTCGCCAAGGGCGCCGGACGGCACTTCGGCGCGGGCGAAGTTCGGCAGACCATGGTCGAGTTGGAGGGCGGCTACCTGCTGGTCGCGGCGGCCGGGGAGGGCACCTGCCTGGCCGTGTTCGCGACCGCGCGGGCCGATCTCGGGCTGGTCGCCTACGAGATGGCCAGACTGGTCCGCCGGGTCGGCGAGCACCTGAGCGCCACGCCCCGTACGGTGCACGGCGGGTGAGCTCGGTGCCCCGGCCGGACGGCCCCTACCACCGGGCGGAGGACGCCTTCCACCCGTACCACCAGCGACATCCGGAGCACCCGCGGGCCGACCCCGACCGGCTGCCCCGGAACCCGCTCGCCGCCGCCCGCCGGGCCCACTGGTACGACGACGAGGCCGGGCCGCTGGTCCGCCCGTACGCCATGACCGGGGGCCGGACCGGGGGCGGTGAGCAGCAGTTCGACCTGATCGCCGTGGTGGTGTCCGAGCTGCCCGACCCGGCGCTCGCGCCGGACGCGCCCGAGCTGCCGGTCGGTCCGGAGCAGGCGCAGATCCTGCGTCGGTGCCTGGGCACACCGCTGTCCGTGGCCGAGCTCGCCGCCGACCTCGACCTGCCGGTGGGCGTCGTGCGGGTGCTGCTCGGCGATCTGCTGGCGGCGGGGCTCATCCGGGTCAACCGCCCGGTCCCGCCCGCCCTGCTCCCCGACGAACGCATCCTCCAGGAGGTCATCCATGGGCTCCGCGCACTCTGACCGTCCGTCCGGCCGTCACCACCCCGCCGGCGGCCCGGACCGCCCGATCAGCCGGTGGCCGTCCGCCCCGGTGGGCCCGGTGGACCAGTCCGACTCCGTGCTCGCGCTCAAGATCCTGGTCGCGGGCGGGTTCGGGGTCGGAAAGACGACGCTGGTCGGCGCGGTCAGCGAGATCCGTCCGCTGCGCACCGAGGAGCGGCTGACCGAGGCCGGGCGCGGGGTGGACGACCTGGACGGGGTGGAGCGAAAGTCCAGTACCACGGTGGCGATGGACTTCGGCCGGATCACCATCCGCGAGGGCCTGGCCGTCTACCTGTTCGGAACCCCGGGGCAGGACCGGTTCTGGTTCCTCTGGGACGAGTTGGCCCAAGGGGCGCTCGGTGCGGTGGTGCTCGCCGACACCCGTCGGCTGACCGACTGCTTCCCGGCCGTGGACTTCTTCGAGCAGCGCGGCATCCCCTTCGTCGTCGCGGTGAACCGGTTTGCCGGGACACGCGAGTACGGCCCGGACGAGGTCGCCCGCGCGCTGGACCTGGACCCCGGTACTCCGGTACTGCTCTGCGACGCCCGGCAGCGCGCCTCCGGCAAGGAGGTGCTGATCAACCTGGTCGAGCACGCCGGCCGGGTGCACGCCGCCCGGTTGCTCGCGGAGGTCTCGCCGGCGGCGGCCGGCAGCTGACGGGCAGCGGAGGACGGGCAGCGGAGGACGGAAGACGGCGAACAGATGACAGAAAACAGATGACAGCGAACAGATAACGGATAACAGATGTTGAAATCTGTTATCCGTTAGCGGTCGCCTGGTCCCCGCGATGGCGCTGTTGTGGCCAGTGGTGGTCGGTGGTGGTGAACTCCCGCTCTGGGACCGGTCGATGACGAGTTGCACACGAATGACTGCGCAGAGTGAGAGGACGGCTTATGATGTGACCTGTGTCACAACATGTCCGGTAGGGGTGGGAAACCGCCCCAACTGGGCGTTCGGGGTGCCGATTTCCGGGGAGAGCGGCATGGCGGAATGCAACGAGCGGTGTGCGGGCGGGCCGCGCAAGGACTTCGGCCCGGGGCCGACGGAACGCCAGTCGGCGGACTTCAACGGGTTGTTCACCGAGTTGCTGCCCAGGCTCCAGCAGGCGGCCGCGATGCTCGCCGGGAGCCCGCTCGCCGCGGGTGACGTCGTCCACGACGCGTACCTGCGGATCGCCCGCCGCCCGGAGCGCTTCCTCAGCCACCCGCAGCCGTACGCCTACGTGTTCACCACGATGACGAACATCCTGCGCGACCAGTGGCGCCGGGAGCGCCGTCGGGCGGCGCTGCGCGAGGACCCGGAGCCGGCCGAGGCCGCGGGCCACGGCCGGGCGGTGGCGTTCGGCCCGGCGCCCGGCGGGATGGCCGAGCTGCAGGCGCGCTGGGAGGTGGTCCGCCTGCTCGGCTTCCTGACCGTCAAGCAGGCCCGCGCCGTGGTGCTGGTGGATATCGACGGCTACTCCGTCGACGAGGCCGCCGAGTTGCTCGGCCTGCACCGCAGCACCCTGGCCGTCACCCGCCGCCGCGCCCACGGCCGGTTGCGCGCCGTCCTGGAGCACGAGCGCCGGCACGAGCTCTGACAGCCCGGCCGCCCGCCGAGCCGCCCGCCGAGCTGCCCGCCGCCGCCGAGCGCGAGGTCGCCCGTCCCGGCCGAGCGCCGAGGCGGCCCCCTGGGATGCCGTCGCCGCCCCGACGCACCGAGCCGACGGCAAGTCGGCTGATGCGCCACCCCGGCCCGTACGCTGAAAATCGTGATCACGTACGAGGACCACAGCGTCCGCGCCCTGGCCGAGGACGGTCGCTGGCCCGAGCTGCTCGCCGCCTACCGGCAGGGCCGGGCGGCCGCCGTCGTGCAGGCCGGTGAGCGGGCCGCGGTGGCCCTGACCGCGCCGCTCGGCCATCTGATCGCCTACGCGGCGCCGCCCGAGCTGGCCGTCCGGCTGTTCGACGCGGACGGCGGCGCGGGGACCTTCGCCGGGGTGGCGGACCACGACGCCGGTCCGCTGTGGGAGGTGCTGGCGACCCGCCACTCCTGGCTGCGGCTGGCCCCGCTGCTCGGTCCGGCGCCGGTGCGCCGCCTGGTGGCGCACACCCGGGTGCTGCTCGGCGAGGACCTCTCCTACGGTGCCGAGCCCGACCCCGAGGGCGTGCCGCTGCGCCTGGAAGCCTGGGAGAAGGCGGGCTGGGAGGAGGCCGCCCGGGTGCGCGAGTACCTGCCCGGCGGGGGAGCGCGCAGTGCGGTGCTGACCCTGCCGGCCAGCCGGGAGGGCCTGGGCCAGGTCGACCTGCCGCAGTCGACAGCCCGGCCGGGCGGTCAGCGGGTCACCCGGGGCCTGACGGAGCTGGCCGCGTTGGCGCCCTGGGCGGAGGTGGTCTGCGTCCGCGGTCCGGCTCCGTCGGCGGCCGCCGTGCTGGCCCGGGCCCGGCGGGTGGTCGGCGGGTTCCTGCCGTTCGCGCTCGCCTACCCGGCGCTCGTGCAGGCCGCCGCGGTGGGCCGGACGCACGGTTGCGCGCACGGGCGGCTGAGGCTCTGGCGGGCGCTGGGCGCGATGGCCGGGGTGGACGGGCCGAACCGCCGTGAGGTGGACGCCCTGGTGGCCCGGATGCGCTGCTTCACCTGGCAGGAGCCGGCCGCCGGGCTGCGCCACCTGCACGTGGCGCTGGAGGATCCGGCCAGTGGGGTGGCCTGGGCGGTCAGCGGCTCGCAGGAGTTCTGACCCGGGTTCCGGGGGGATCCGCGAGCGCCGACCCGCGCCGACCCGGTACGGGTCGGCGCCGGGAACGGGAAGCCCCCCGGCCCGGCGCCGTTTCCGGGGGAGGTGCTGGCGCCGGACCGGGGGAGTCGTGGGAGCGCTCAGACGGTGGCCGCCGTCGTGGCCGCCGTCGCGGGCACCGCGGGGACGGCCTCCGGCTCGGGGGCGGCGCCGCCGTGGCCGTCGACCAGGGTCAGCTCGTCGAACGGCAGCCGGCCGTCCAGGACGCGGCGGGCGCGCTCGGCGTCCAGTTCGCCGGTCCAGTGCCCAATCAGCACGGTCGCGACGGCGTTGCCCGCGAAGTTGGTGAGGGCGCGGGCCTCCGACATGAACCGGTCGATGCCGACGATCAGGCCGACCCCGTCCACCAGTGCGGGCTTGTGCGACTGCAGGCCGCCCGCGAGGGTGGCCAGCCCGGCGCCGGTGACCCCGGCCGCGCCCTTGCTGGCGATCACCATGAAGACCAGCAGCGAGAGCTGCTCGCCGATCGACATCGGCTTGTCCATCGCCTCGGAGATGAAGATCGAGGACATGGTGAGGTAGATCGCGGTGCCGTCGAGGTTGAAGCTGTAGCCGGTCGGCACGGTGATGCCGACGACCGGGCGGCTGACGCCCAGGTGCTCCATCTTGGCGATCAGGCGGGGCAGCGCGCTCTCGGAGGAGGAGGTCGAGAGGATCAGCAGGAACTCGCGGCCGAGGTACCTGAGCAGCGCGAACACGTTGACCCCGGCGACCAGGCGCAGCAGGGTCCCGAGCACCACGACGACGAACAGCGCGCAGGTGACGTAGAAGCCGATCATGATCACGGCGAGGCTCTTCAGCGCGTCGACGCCGGTCGCCCCGACCACCGCCGCCATCGCCCCGAAGGCACCGATCGGCGCGACCCACATGATCATCGACATGATCCGGAACACCAGCCGCTGCAGGTGCTCGACGCCGCGCAGCACCGGTGCGCCGACCGGTCCGAGGGCCTGCAGGGCGAAGCCGGCCAGCAGTGCGACCAGCAGGGTCTGCAGCACCTTGCCCTGGGTGAGGGCCGAGAACAGGGTGTCGGGGATCATCCCGAGCAGGAAGTCGGTGGTCGACTGGGCGCCGCCGGCGGCCGCCTGGGCGTGGCCGGACTTGGCGAGCGCGGCGGTCAGGTGCAGGCCGCCGCCGGGCTCCAGCAGGTTGCCGACGACCATGCCGATGGCCAGGGCGACGGTCGACATGGCGAGGAAGTAGCCGATGGCGAGGCCGCCGACCTTGCCGACCTTCGCGGCCTTGGTGACCGAGCCGATGCCCAGCACGATGGTGCAGAAGATCACTGGACTGATCATCATCTTGATCAGGTTGACGAACCCGGTGCCGATCGGCTTCAACTCGACGGCGAAGCCGGGGGCGGCCAGTCCGACCACCACGCCCGCGACCACCGCGGCGATCACGGCGAGGTAGAGGTAGTGGGTCCGGTCCTTGCGTCTGGGTCCCCCCGCCGTGGCGGTCTCGGTGGTCGACATCTGCGGCTCCTTCGCCCTGCAGTCCTGGCGGCCCCGGGTGGTGGGCCGATCCGACTATGGGGCCCTGGAGTGACGGAGGTCACGTTTGCGTTCATAGAGTTCACGGCGGGACGGGAACGGCCGGGGTGCCGCTCGGGGCCGGGCAGTACTCGGGCGCGGGGTGCCCGGGGCCCGGGAGTGTGCGGGGCCGTGGTGCACACTGGCAGGCATGTCCGTGAGCACCGCCCCCACCCGCTCGCGTCGCCGCTGGCTCCCGCTGCCGCGCCGGCTGGTCCGCAGCCTGGCCGGGCAGCTCTTCGTCGTCCAGGTGGTCATCGTCGCCGCCGTGGTGGCGGGCGGCGCGGTGCTGGCGTACCTGTTCACCGCCGAGCGCACCGAGGACGCGGCCCGCCGCGAGGTCACCTCGGTGGCCCACGCCGTCGCCGACTCCCCGTCCGTGCGCTCCGCCGTCGCCGGGCCGGACCCGACCGCGGTGCTCCAGCCGTACGTCGAGCAGGTGCGCCAGGACGTCGGGGTCTCCTTCATCACCGTCATGGACACCGAAGGGGTGCGCTGGACCCACCCGCTGCCCGAGCAGATCGGCAAGCGCTACCTCGGGCACATCGACTGGGCGCTGGCCGGGCAGACCCGCAGCGAGACCTACACCGGCACGCTCGGCCCCTCCGTCCGGGTGGTCACCCCGGTGTGGGACGACCAGCACCGGGTGATCGCGCTGGTCAGCGTGGGGCTGACGCTGGAGTCCATCTCCGCGCAGCTGAGCGGACCGCTGCTCGCCCTGGTCGGGGTCGCGGTGGCCGCGCTGGCGCTCGGAGGGGCGGGCACCTACCTCGCCAACTCCCGGCTGCGGCGGCACACTCACGGCATGCGGCCGGACGAGCTCAGCCATCTCTACGAGTACCACCAGGCGACCCTGCGGTCGGTGCGGGAGGGGCTGATCCTGCTCGACCGGGCCCACCGGGTGGTGCTGTGCAACGATGCCGCTCGCGAACTGCTCGGCCTGGAAGGCGAGTTGGACGGGCGCCCGGTGGCGGAGCTGGGGCTGCCGGAGGCCCTGGTGGCCGCCGTGCTCGGCGAGGAGCCGGTCCGGGACGAGGTGCACCTGACCGCCGAGCGGGTCGTGGTGCTCAACACCTCCACCATCGGCACCGGTCTCGGCCGGGTGGTGACACTCCGCGACCACACCGAACTGCAGTCGCTGAGTGGAGAGTTGGACTCCGTACGCGGCTTCACCGAGGCGCTCGGGGCGCAGGCGCACGAGGCCGCCAACCGGCTGCACGCCGTCGTCTCGCTGATCGAACTCGGCCGCCACGAGCAGGCGGTGGAGTTCGCGACCGCCGAACTCGCCCTCGCCCAGCAGCTCACCGACCGGGTGGTCGCCGCGGTCGGCGAGCCGGTACTGGCCGCGCTGCTGCTCGGCAAGGCGGCCCAGGCGGCCGAACGGGGCGTGGAGTTGACCCTCACCGAGGACAGCCGGATCGACGACGGGGTGCTCCCGCCCGGGCTCTCCGCCCGGGACCTGATCACCGTCCTCGGTAACCTGATCGACAACGCGGTGGACGCCGCCATCGCCGGGGCCGCGCAGAGCCCGGGCCCGCCGGAGGTCACCGTCACCGCGCGGATCGACGGCGATGGGGGCGACGGCGATGGGGGCGATGGCGGTGCGGTCGACGGCGGGGTGCTCGGCGTGGGCGGCGGGGGCGCCTGTCTGCTGCTGCGGGTCGCCGACACCGGTGCGGGCATCGACCCGGCCGCCGTCGAGGACGTGTTCCGGCGCGGCTGGAGCACCAAGCAGGACGGCCACGGGCACGGCCTGGGTCTGGCACTGGTCGCCCAGGCCGCCCGGCGCAACGGCGGCACCGTCGAGGTCGGGCGCGAGCGCGGCGCGGTGCTCACCGTACGGCTGCCGCTGACCGGCGGCCGGGTGCGGGAGCTGGAGCAGGGCGGGGTGTCGGCGTGAGCGGCGGAGGTGTGGACGGCTCCGGCGTGAGCGGTGCCGCCCCGAGCGGGATCTCCGTCCTGGTCGTGGAGGACGACCCGGTGGCCGCCGCCGCGCACACCCTGTACGTCGAGCGCGAGCCCGGCTTCCGCGCCGTCGGCACCGTGCACAGCTGCGCCGACGCGCTGCGCTTCCTGGAGCGGGCCCGCGCCGCCGGGACGCCCGTCGACCTCACCCTGCTCGACCTCTACCTGCCGGACGGCCACGGCCTCCAGCTGTGCCGCACTCTGCGCGCGGCCGGGCACGCCACCGACGTCATCGCGGTCACCTCGGCCCGTGACCTCGCCATGGTGCGCCAGGCGGTCTCGGCGGGGGTCGTGCAGTACCTGCTGAAACCGTTCAGCGCGGCGGCGCTGCACGACCGGCTGGAGCGCTACGCCCGTTACCGGGACAGCCTCGGGCGCACCGGCGAGGCGACCGGACAGGACGAGGTCGACCAGGCGTTCGCCCTGCTCCGCACGCCCGAGCGCAACTCGCTGCCGAAGGGGCTGAGCGCGCCGACCCTGGACACCGTGGCCTCGGTGCTGCGGGAGGCCTCGACCGGCCTGTCGGCGGCGGCCGCCGGTACCGCTGCCGGGGTGTCCCGGATCACCGCGCGGCGGTACCTGGAGCACCTGGTGGACACCGGGCGGGCGGTGCGCGAGCCGCAGTACGGGAGCGTGGGGCGGCCGGAGCTCTGCTACCGCTGGAAGGGGCGGTGACGGCGGGGCGCTGATGGGGGGCGGCGACGGCGGTGCGTTGATGGGGGGTTGGTGGCGGGCACGGATGGGGCGCTGCCGCCCGTGACCTTTCGGTGCCCTCGTTCGTTGGGCCGGACGGGGGCGCTGCGGGCGCTGTCGGGGGAGGTTCACTCACTCGGGTGGTTCTGGGTGCCCCCGCGGCATTCCGGCAGGTCACGGGCGATAAAGTTAGGCTTACCTAACTTCTTCTGGGGGTTCGCCTTGTCGCTCGCCGCCGTACCCGCCCAGGCCGCCTCCGGGGCCACCGCCGCCGCGGCCCCGCCCGCCGGCGAAGCCATCCTGCGCCGCCAGCGCGTCCGCGAGTCCGCCGCCCGGACGTACGCCCGGTCCTTCCCGATCGTCCCGGTCCGGGCCCACGGCATGACCGTCGAAGGCGCCGACGGCCGCCGCTACCTGGACTGCCTCTCCGGCGCCGGGACGCTCGCCCTCGGGCACAACCACCCGGTGGTGCTGGAGGCGATCCGCCGCACCCTCGACAGCGGCGCCCCGCTGCACCTGCTCGACCTGGCCACCGCCGAGAAGGACGACTTCACCAGCGCGCTGTTCGAGAGCCTGCCCCCCGAGTTCGCCTCCCGCGCCCGGGTGCACTTCTGCGGACCGGCCGGGACGGACGCCGTCGAAGCCGCCCTCAAGCTGATGCAGACCGCCACCGGGCGCTCCGGCGCCCTCGCCTTCACCGGCGCCTACCACGGCATGACGGCCGGCGCCCTCGCGCTCACCGGCAACGTCGCCGTCAAGGAACCGCTGCCCGGCGGCGGCGAGGTCGTCCGGCTGCCCTACCCGTACGGCTACCGCTGCCCGTTCGGGGTCGGCGGCGAGGCGGGCGCCGAACTCGGTGCCACCTACGTCGAGCGGCTGCTCGACGACCCCTCCGGCGGTGTGGTGCCGCCCGCCGCGATGGTCCTGGAGGCCGTCCAGGGCGAGGGCGGGGTCGTGCCCGCCCCCGACGGCTGGCTGCGCGAGATGCGCCGGATCACCGCCGAGCGCGGCATCCCCCTGATCGTGGACGAGGTGCAGACCGGCGTCGGACGCACCGGCGCGATGTGGGCCGTCGAACACAGCGGCATCGTCCCGGACGCGATGGTGCTCTCCAAGGCCATCGGCGGCAGCCTGCCGCTCGCCGTGGTCGTCTACCGCGAGGACTACGACGGCTGGCGGCCCGGCGCCCACACCGGCACCTTCCGCGGCAACACCCTCGCGATGGCCGCCGGCGCCGCCACCCTGCGGTACGTCGCCGCGCACGGACTGGCCGAGCGGGCCGCCGTGGCGGGCGAGCGGATCACCGCCCGGCTGCGTGAACTCGCCGCCGAACTGCCCGCGATCGGCGACGTGCGCGGGCGCGGGCTGATGATCGGGGTCGAGCTGGTCGACCCCGGCGCCGACCCCGACGCCTGCGGTGCCCGCCCGGCCGATCCGGCGCTCGCCGTACGGGTCCGCGAGGCCTGCCTGGCCCGCGGGCTGATCGTCGAACTCGGCGGGCGGCACGACGCGGTGCTGCGGCTGCTGCCGCCGCTGACCATCACCGACGAGCAGGTCGCGGCCGTGCTGGAGCGGCTGGCGGAGGCGATCGCGGCGGCCTCGGCGGCCTCGGCGGCCTCGGCGGCCCAGGCTCCGGCCACGGCTCAGGCCACGGCTTCGGGATCGGGTTCGGGCTCGGGCGCGGGAGCGGCTCGGGTTCAGGCTTCGGGTTCGACGGCGCGGGGTGGGGCGTGACCGCCGCCGACCCCGGGGCGGTACCGCCCGAACTGCCCGGCGGGGGCGGCGATCCGGACGCCCTCGCGGGCGGCGCCGCCGGGCCCGGTGCCCTCGGCCCGCTGCTGGCCACCGTCCTCGACGCCCTCGACACCGGCACCGCGCTGCGCTCCGGGCCACTGCCCGCCGGCAGCCCGGCCGAGATCGCCGCCCTGGTCGCGGACGGCCTCGCCGGTGCCCGCGGACGCGGCGCGCTCGCCCGGCTCACCGAGCTGCTCGCCTACGGCGCCGCCGACCCCGCCGACCCGGCCTGCGCCGCCCACCTGCACTGCCCGCCACTCGCCGTCGCGGCCGCCGCCGACCTCGCGGTCAGCGTGCTCAACCCCTCCCAGGACTCCTGGGACCAGGCCCCGGCCGCGACCGCCCTGGAAACCGCCCTGCTCGCCGAACTCGCCACCCTGGTCGGCTACGACCCGCGCCGCGCGGCCGGGGTGCTCACCTCCGGCGGCACCGAGTCCAACCTGATGGGCCTGATGCTGGCACGGGACCAGAAGCTCGACGGCATCGTCGAGCTGGACGGCATCCCGGCCGGCGCCCGGCCCTGCATCCTCGCCTCCGAGGCCGCCCACTTCTCCGTCCAGCGCGCGGCCGCCCTGCTCGGACTCGGCGAACGCTCCGTCCTCGCCGTCCCCGTCGACCGCCGACTGCGCATGCCCCCCGAGGAGTTGGAACGCGCCCTGGCCGAGGCCAGCTGGGCCGGACGCACCCCGATCGCCGTCGTCGCCACCGCCGGCACCACCGACACCGGCGCCATCGACCCGCTGCACGCCGCCGCCGACCTGGCCGGCCGCTACGGCGCCTGGCTGCACGTCGACGCCGCGTACGGCGGCGGCGCGCTGCTCTCCGACCGGCTCGCCCCGCTGCTCGACGGCATCGCCCGCGCCGACTCGGTCTCCCTGGACTGGCACAAGCTCGGCTGGCAGCCCGCGGCCGCCGGGGTCTTCCTGGTCCGCCGGGCCGAGACCTACGTCTCGCTGGCCCGGCGCGCCGAGTACCTCAACCCCGTGGACGACGAGCAGGCCGGCTACCCCAGCCTGCTCGGCCGCTCGCTGCGCACCACCCGGCGGGCCGACGCCTTCAAGCTCGCCGTCACGCTGCGCACCCTCGGCCGGGAAGGCCTCGGCCGGCTCGTGGACGCCTGCCACGACCTGGCGTTGGCGGCCGCGGACGCCGTCCGGGCCGAACCCTCGCTCGAACTGCACGCCGAGCCCGTCCTCACCGCGCTGCTCTTCCGCTACCGGCCGCCCGGGATGACGGACGAGGCCGCCGTGGACGAGCTGAACGGGCAACTGCGCCGGCTGCTGCTGCGCACCGGACGGGCGGTGGTCGGGCGGACCGAACTGCCGGGGGACGGGCCCGGGCGGGTGCGGCTGAAACTCACGCTGCTCAACCCCCACACGACGGCGGGCGAGGTGGGGGCGCTGCTGCGGGAGGTGGTCGGCGCGGGGCGCAAGGTCGCCGGGGAGCGGGCGGGGTAGCGGCGCCGTCGCTGTCGCCGTCGCCGTCGCGGGTGGGCGGGCGGGCGGTGACCGGGCCGGGGCGGGGAGGGGCGGACGGGGGGTCCGGCGGGCTGGGGTCGGGTCCGGTGCGGTCAGCCGTTCAGGAGGATGCCGCGGGTGAGTTCCCAGGTGTCGGGGTCGGCGGCGACCAGCAGGCCGTCCTCGCAGCCGGGGGCCTCGGGGCGGTACGGGGCGCCGTCCATGCGGGCCGAGACGCCGCCGGCCTCGGAGAGCAGCAGTGAACCCGGGGCGTGGTCCCAGGGGAGGGTCCGCCAGTAGAAGATGAAGTCGGTCCGGCCCTCGACGACGTCGGGGTACTCCATCCCGGCGGCGCTGCGGCCGGGGGAGATCTCGCCGAAGGCCGCGCAGTGGGACTCCAGGCGGTGCCGGTCGGCCGGGTCGAGGAAGCGGCTCTTCAGGATGCCGGTCAGCTTCCCGGCGTCGGCGGGCGCCGGGCGGCGGGTGAGGCGTTCGCCGTCCCGCCAGGCGCCGGAGCCCAGTTCGGCCCGGTAGGCGGTCGCGGTGGCGGGCTGCCAGATCCACGAGGCGACGGTCAGGCCGCTGCGGACCAGGGAGCACATCACGGCGTAGTCGGGGCGGCCCGCGACGAAGTTGGCGGTGCCGTCCACCGGGTCGACCAGCCAGACGGCGGGCTCGTCGTGGATGGCCAGGGCGAGCGCCGGGTCGGCGGACACCGCCTCCTCGCCGACCACCGGGACGGGCAGCAGTTCGTGCAGGCGGCGGGCGATGATCGCCTCGGCCTCGCGGTCGGCGACGGTCACGACCTCGCCGGGCGCCTTCTCCATCACCTCGCCGGCGGTCAGCGCCCGGAAGCGCGGCTCCACCGCCTCGGCCGACGCCTCGGCGAGTATCTCCGCCACCTTGTCCATCAGCACGTTCGCGCTCCCTTCGCCGGTTACCACTCTCCCACGAGTGGGTGGAGCGGGTGTCGGCCGGCGGGTGGCGGCGGACGGAGAACGGGGAACAGATGACGGATAACAGATGACAGATTTCGAAATCTGTCATCTGTTATCCGTTGGTTGTCCGCCGGTTCCCCGGCGGTTCGG
>NZ_JBHJWG010000023.1:0-125443 GCF_042266305.1 Kitasatospora sp. NPDC056076 | reverse complement strand
GTGCCCGGCCGGGCACCGGCGGCCGCTCGTCGCCGGTCAGCGGTGGGCGCTGAACTGCACCACCTGCTGGTAGGTCGGACGGTTCTGCCAGGTGGTCTTGGCGTCCGTCACCCCGCCCAGCGGGCGCTGGATGACGGTGTCGGCGCACCACTGGTCGCCCGCCGTGCAGTCCGCGTCGCCCGGGTAGACCTGGGCGGGGGTCTGGGCGGCGGCCTTGGCCAGGGTGGTCTGCAGCACGGTGCGGCAGGCCGCGAGGTCGCCGCCGCCGCAGAACGGGCGGGCCAGCGGGCCGGCGACCGGGTCGCCGAGGACGGCGCGCAGGTCCTTGTCCAGGTAGCTCCACCAGCCGTACTGGAAGGCCGAACCCTTGTGCGGGATGCCCTCGTTGGCGCTCACCGGGCCGCCGCCGGTCGCGCCGGTCTGGCCGCCGGAGGGCGACTCGTTGATCTGCAGGGCGCCGGTCAGCGCCGAGAACAGCTGGTCACCGAGCCCGGGCCGCATGACGCCGTCGGCGACCAGCGGCCACCAGGCGTCCATCACCCGGATCGCGGCCGCGTCCGCGTAGGCGTGACTGCCCGCCGAGGTCTCCTTGCGCTGGGCGCCGTCGGCGAGCCAGGCCTCCAGCTGCTGGAGCGCGGTGGCGGCGGCCGGGTCGGTGACCGGGGCGCTGCGCAGCACCCGGATCAGGTCGGGCAGGACGTCCTCGGCCCGCAGGTCGGCCAGGGCGGCGCTCTCCATGGCCTGGGTGAGGGTGACCCGGCTCGCCTTGCCGCCGCCCCGGAGCAGTGCCTTGACCCGGTCGTCGAGCAGGTTGGCGCGGTGCACCGAGCCGTTGCCGAAGCCGGCCGCCGTGAACCCGTCCGCCTGCTTGTTGTTCCAGGAGACGTAGTAGTCCTGGTTGACGGACTGCGGGTGCTCGGCCGGCGGGGTGTACCGGGCGGTGTTGGTGGCGGGGTCGAAGTCGGCCCACTCGTAGGCGGGTCGGGCGAGTACGGGCAGTCCGGCGTCCACCCCGGGGGCGCGCACCGGGTTGCTGCCGGAGTTGTAGTAGGCGATGTCGCGGGAGTCGGCGTAGAACCAGTTGAAGGTGTAGTTGATGTCCTGCGCGGCCCGCTGGAAGCTCGGCGCGTCGTGCACCGCGCCGGGGTCGTTCAACTCCTGGAAGCCGATGATGGAATCGGCCTCGTGGCGGTAGGTGGAGCGCAGCGAGGTGAAGGCGACGGGCGCCCCGCCGACGGTGCCGCGGGCCGTCACCAGGCCGTAGTTCGAGCGGTACATCACCAGGGTGTAGGAGCCCGCCGCGGTGGAGTCGGCGGTGGTCGGGCTCCAGGCGTCCTTGCGCTCCAGCCGGTCGAAGGGCAGGCACTGCCCGTGCCAGAGGTAGGAGCCGGCGGCGGTGGTGACCGGGGAGCCGTCGGTGGTGCAGAGCGGGACGGCGTAGGTGTCGGTGATGTCCTGCCCGGCCGAGGTGGCGCTCCAGGCGTAGTCCTGGCCGCGGCCGAGCTGCACGTAGAAGCTGAGGCCGGCGAAGGCCGCGCCGCGGGCGCTGATCCCGGGGCCCTGGATCTCCTCCAGCATCAGCAACTGCGGGGCGAAGTAGCCGGTCTGGGGGCCGAACACGGCGACCGGGTGGCCGTCGTCGGTGTGCGCGCCGGAGACCAGCAGGGCGTTGGACATGCCGTGCTTGGCGGTGAGCAGGTTGCCGGGCAGGACGCCGTCCGCCTTCGTGGTCGCGGAGTTCGCCGAGCCGGTGGCGTCGTAGACCACCTTCTCCGGTACCACCGAGCCCGGGTCCGGCAGGGCCTGGCCCTGCGGGGCGTCCGGCACCGTCGCGTACGGGAAGCTCTGGCCGTCGTGCAGGGTGCGGACGGCCTCCGGGTCGTCGGACTCGCGCAGCGACTTCCACAGCGCGTCCCCGGCGTCCTTGCCGTACCGGGCCTCGGCGGTCGACTTGACCTGGGCGGAGGCGAGTTCACCGCCGCCGCCGGCGCCGAACAGCGCGCCGACCACGGAGGCCAGGGCGACCAGGTCGGTCAGCTTGAACGGCTCGATCGAACCGGCGTTGGTGATCGGGTCGATGTGGCCGGTGAGGTCGTACTCGCCGGGGAAGGTCCGGGCGTTGTACGCCTGGCTCGCGTACTGGTTGATGCCGTCCAGGTACGCGTTGGCGTCCGCGAGTGCCTGGGTGGCCCGGCCGCCGCGGGCGGCGAGCGCGTCGATCTGCTGCTGCAGCTCGGCCTCGGTGTACGGCGCGGCCTGCCAGAAGCTCTGCTCCAGCTGCCGGTTGGCGGCCGCGCCGCCCGCGAAGCCGGACAGCTGGCCGCGGCCGACGTGCCGGAACAGGTCCATCACCCAGAGCCGGTCCTGCGCGGCCGCGTAGCCCGCGCCGAACTCGGTGCCGTAGCGGGTGGTGCCGCTGATGTGCGGGACGCCGGTGGCCTTGTCGCGCACGATCGTCACGTCCGCGCGCGGGCTGACGGTGCTGGCCACCTGGTCGGCGGGGACGCCGAAGGAGGCGTCGTTGAAGAAGTTCCGCAACCCGGCCTCGGTCAGCCCCGGGTAGCCGGAGGCCAGGGCCGAGTACGGGCCGAGCTGGTCGTCGGTGTGCGCCGGGCGGCTGCCGAACATCCGGTTGAGCAGGATCTCGGCGAGGGTGGCGTTGCCGTTCTCGCCGGGCGGGAGGATGTCGGTGCAGCGGCCGCCGCAGTAGTCGGGGGCGGCGGCCGGGGTGGGGGAGGCGGTGGCGGGGGCGGTCAGGGCGGCGGTGACGAACAGGGCCGACGCGAGCGCGACGGCCGCGGACCGGAGGGGGTGGGGGCGTGTGCGTGGGGGCAAGGCGAGCTCCTCCGTCGAAGCCACGGGGAGTCGACGGTAGGGGCGCTACTGGCCGGTTGGCTAGTGGCGTGCATGCCATTTCGCCCGCGAGGTGCCGGAGTTGGGGGTGCCGGGCGTCGGGTGTCGGGGGCCGGGCGAGGGGGCGGACGGCCTCCGGCGGGCCGGGGTGTCGGCGGGGTCGGTTAGGGTCGCTCGCGGTAGTGGGTGATCTTCCGGCGCGGGGCGGCGGGGCAAGGGGTGCGTGGTGGGGCGGGAGCTGCTGGCTGCTGGTGGGTCGTGCTGGGGGCGGGCGTACCTGGACCTCGGGGCCGCGGGGGAGGAGCCGCCGCGGGTGGTCGAGGGGTTCGCCCTGCTCGGGGAGGCCTGTTACGAGGGCTGGGAGGGGCCCGCGGCGGTGCTGCTGGACGGGGCGAGCGGGGAGGTGTTCCTCGGGCGGCCGGGGGACGACGGGGCGCTGCGGCGGGACTTGCTGGCCAGCAGCACGGCGTGTCTGCTGGCGCTGGCGCGGGTGGTCGAGGGGCTCGGCGGGGCAGCGGAGTACGGGCCCGCCGGAGTGGCCGAGGTCGTGGAGACCGGACGGCGGTTGCTGCGGGAGGCCGATCCGGAGCTGTACCGGCGGACGGGTGGCCGGCCCGCGCACTGGGAGGCGGCGGTGACGGTCCGTGCCCTGGCGTGGGGTGCCGGGCCGGGCGGGCCGGGGGAGTCGGCGTACGCCGTCACTCCGGCCCTGGTGGCGGACCTGGCCACGGCGGAGGGGGAGGGCGGCGTCCGTCGGTTCGGGGAGGACGAGCTGCCCGCGAACGTGACGCACGGTCCGACCCGGCGGCTGCTGACCGAGGTCGGCCTGCCGGTGTCCGGGCGGTGCGTGCTGGAGGTCGATGCCGAAGGGCCGCTGGGGGGTTACGAGCCCGAGGACGACGAGGAGGAGCCCTCGGAGCGGGCGTACCAGCGCGGGTTCCCGGTGCTCGGCGGGTGGATGTACGACTTCGACGTGCTGCTCGACGGCGCGACCGGGCGGGTCGAGCTCACCGATGTGTGGGGCGACGGCGGGACGGCCGCCTACCTGCACCGCGACCTCTCCGCGCTGCTGTACACGCTCTGGACGTTCCACCGGCTGCGCGCCGCGCGGGAGGAGGCGTACCGGGAGCGGAAGGAAGCCCCCTGGTCGGTCTTCGACCCGTGCGAGCTGTTCGACGGCGCGGCCGAGGAGGCGCTGCGGGCGATCGATCCGGAGGCGTTCGCGAGCGAGGAGCACTTCTGGCCGATCCGGATCGACGACGGGCACATGGGCAGTCTGCTGGAGTAAGGGCGTTGGTGGGCGGAGTGTTGATGAACGTGGTGTGGCGGGGGAAGGTGCTGCTGCCGGCCGGGATCGCGGTGGCGGTGGTGGGCGGTGCGGCCGGGCTGCTGCTGTGGGCCGAGGTCCGGCTCGGGGGGAGTGTGCTGCTGGGGGTGGCGGGGCTGCCGCTGCTCTCGTTCCTGGCGGTGTTCGGCAACGCGGCGGTCCTGGTCGCTGCTGCGGGTGCCCTGCGGGGGCAGCCGGTGGGGGTCCGGTCCGGCTACGGGCGGGCGGCCGGGCGGTGGCGGGTCTTGGCGGGGTGGGCGCCGGCCGGTGTCGTGCAGGTGCTGAGCGCACTGCTGGTGGTCGGCCTGCCGTGGTCGCTGCGGAACTACCTGGTGGTGCCGGCGGTGGTGCTCGACGGGGTGGGGGTGCGGGCGGCGATGCGCGGGTCGCGGGAGGTGTACCGGCGGGACACCGGGGCCTTCCTGCGGGGGACGACTCTGCTCGGGCTGCCGTTCGTCGTGGCCTTCCTGCCCTCCGTCGTGCTGTTCCTGGTCGGAGCGACGGCCGCCGATCGGGGGCCGGGGGCGTTGCTGATGGCCGGTGGCGGGCTGGTTCTCTGGGCGGGGTCGTCGCTGACGGTCGGTCTGTTCGGGGTGTTCCGGACGCGGCTGTACCTGGAGTCGAAGGGGGCGGCCGGACCGGAGCCGGCCCGGCCGGTGTTGCACGTGTCGCCCGTGGAGTAGGACGCGTGCGGGCCGGCAGCCGCAGGGGCGGCGGCCGGCCCGGTGCCGTGCCCGGCTCAGTCGGGCAGGTGCGGGGGGCGCCGGTCAGGGCTTGAGGACGAGGCGGATGGGGTTGCCTTCCTTGCGCTCCAGGGCCTGGACGGCGCGGGCGGCGTCGGCGAGCGGGAAGGTGCCGCTGACCGAGCGGGCGAAGTCGAGGCGGCCGCCGCGGACCAGGTCGACCAGGTCGATGACGTCCTGGCCGTCGGAGCCGTAGTGGCCGAGGATCTGCTGGCGCAGGTAGCTGACCATGGTGCCCTTGGTGATGGTCAGCGGCTTGTCGGTGAGGCCGACCAGGACCAGGCGGCCGCGTTCGCCGAGGGCGGCCACGGCCTGTTCGCGGACGGCGGCGACACCGGCGAAGTCGAAGGCGGCGGCGAGGGGACGGCCGGCGGTGGCCGTGCGCAGGCGGTCGGCGAACCGGGGGTCGGTGGGGTCGAGGGCGGCGTCGGCGCCGAAGGCGAGGGCGCGCTCGCGGGCGGCAGGGAGCGGGTCGACGGCGACGATCGGGAAGGCGCCGATGGCGCGCAGCAGTTGGACGCCGTGGGCGCCGAGTCCGCCGACGCCCCAGACGCCGACCGGCTCGGCGGGTCGGACGGCGCCGGTGCCGGTGATGGCGGCCCAGGGGGTGGAGACCGCGTCGGGGATGAAGCAGGCCTGCTCGAAGGGGAGTTCGTCGGGTATCGGGACGAGCGTGGTGGCGGTGGCGAGGGCGTACTCGGCCCAGCCGCCGTCGTAGTCCACGCCGCGGGTGTGCACCCGGCCGTTGCGGGTCTCGCCGGCTTGGAGCAGTACCCGGCCGCCGACGGCGGCGGTGGTGACGCCCTCGCCGAGGGTGTGCACGGTGCCCGCGACCTCGTGACCGAGGGTGACCTTGTCCCCGTCGAGGAGGAAGGGCTTGAGGGTGCCGTCGATGAGGTGGACGTCGGAGAGGCAGACGCCCGCGGCCTCGACCTTGATCAGCACCTCGCCCGGGCCGGGGGTCGGGACGGGCACCTCCTCGACGGCGAACGCGCCCTTGGTGACGTCGAGGCGGCCGGCGAGCATCGTGGCGGTCATCGGGACTTCCCTTCTGCCGGGGGTGGCGGGGCCGGGGGAGTGCTCCGTCATCCCAAACTTGCTTGTTAGCCAACAAGCAAGTTCAACCCTAGCATGGTGCCATGCCCACGCACGATGACCCGGCCACCCGCGCGACCGCTCCGCAGGGGCCCCCGGCCCGCCGCACCCAGGCCGAACGGCGCGCCCACGCCGAGGCGGCGCTGATCGCCGCCGCCGCCCGGCTGATCGCCGAGCACGGCAGCACCGGGGTCACCCTGGCCAGGGTGGGGGAGGAGGCGGGTTTCAGCCGGGGCCTGGCCACCCACTACTTCGGCTCCAAGGCCGCGCTGCTCGCCCGGCTGCAGGAGGAGGCGCTGGCCGAGGCGATGGCGGCGGCCGCGCCCGAGCGCAGTGGTGCCGGGGCGGCGGAGGAGCTCTGCCGCTTCGCCCGGGGCGTGCTGGAGGGCGTGCGGCACCCGACCGACCTGGGCCGGGCCTTCGTGGTGCTGGGGGCCGAGGCGCTGGCGGGCACCTCCGAACTGACGACGGCGGTGGCGGAGCTGGACGCCCGGACGCGCGGCTGGGTGGCGGACGTGGTCGGCCAGGGCCTGGCGGACGGGGAGCTGCGGGCCGGGGCGGGCGTCGGGGCGGGCGCAGGGGTGGAGGTCGGAGCCGGGGTCGATCCCGGCGCAGGGGTGGATGCCGGGGCCTTCGCGTTCGCCTTCGTGGGACTGCTCAAGGGGCTGGTGGTGCAGGCGGCGGCCGCGCCGGAGGCCTTCGACGTGGCGACGGCGACGGTGGAGGCGGAGCGCTGGATCCGCTTGGCGCTCGGCGCGGCCTGAGGGCCGGCGGGGCTTCCGACGGAACTGCCGGCGGAACCGGACTACCGCCCGGAGCGGCTGCGGGCCGGGGGCGTCGCGATGCGGACCCGGGTGGTGGCAGGCGCCTGCTCCAGGTCGTCCAGCTGGGCGAGGATGGTGGCGCGCAGCTCGTCGTCGTCCTCGAACCGGTGGTCCTGGAAGAGGGTGTAGCCCGTCCACATCAGGTTGGCGCACACCCGGGCCGGCACCCGGCCGGTCTGCGCGCCCATGCCGACCAGGGCCACCGACCGGATGCTGTCCGGCACGAGCAGGTTCTGCCGGTGGACGGCCTGGAAGGCGGCGGCGCAGGCGAGGGCGACGTTCAAGGTCTCGCTCACGTTCTGCGAGGAGGTCTGCATCGTGGGCGCCGAGATCAGGAACTTCGGGTTGACCGCACCGGAGGGCACGCAGACCGCGCTGCCCACCGGCAGCGTGCCCGCGTGGGCGCTGCGTATCCTCCGCTGCACCTTCAGCTGGATGCCCGCCCCCAGGTGGCGCTTGATCGCGGCGTCCGCCCCGCCGTCCATCCGGCCCTTGGAATTGGTCGGGCTGACCCAGGCGTCGACCTGCTCGGTGAGGATCGAGCCCTGCCGGATCTCGATGCCGGGGGTGTCGGCGAAGGCGGCCCGCCAGGACTCGACCACCGAGGCGTTGAGGTCCGTCAGTACCACCCTGAGCGGGGACTGCGCGCGGTCCGTCGTCATGCGGCAACTCCTTTCGTACGGGGAGGGGTTCTCCCTGTCGTTCTCCGTGTCGTGCTCCCGGTCGAATCCGACGCTAGCGGGTGCCACTGACAATCCGTCCGGGGCCGTTCGGGCAGGTGGAGCGCCGGGTGGACCGTCGGGTGGAGCGACGGGTCGGAATGTCGGTGCGGGCTGTTAGGAATGTGTCGTCCGCCGGAGAGCTGACGGACCGTCATTCGACGCCTTTCCGTGACCCGACCAGCCGGAGTACCACCATGAGCGCTGCCGACACCTCCGCCACCGACCAGCCCGGAACGAACGACCCGAACGACCCGTTGGCCCTCGCGGAGCTGTTCCGGGGCGGCGGCGAGCCGTGGCTGCCGGTGCTCAAGCCGGTGATCGAGGCGCAGCCCGGTGCGGCCTCGTTCATCGGCCCGGAGCGCGGTTCGGAGGTCGTGCCGGTCCGCGAGCTGACCTTCCAGGCGCTCAAGCCGCACGCCCCGCACCGGTGGAAGGTGGTGGTCTTCGGGCAGAACCCGTACCCGCGCCCGGAGAGCGCCACCGGCATCGCGATGTTCGACAACGCCTTCCACGACTGGAAGGACAGCCAGTTCGGCCGGGTGATCAGCATTCGCTGCATCATCAAGGCCGCGGCGATGTGGAAGTACGGCATACCCAAGAAGACGCCGATCGCGGACATCCGCGCGCTGTTGAAGAAGGAGGAGACGGTCCAGCCGCCAGAGTGGTTCCAGGCGATGCTGACCCAGGGCGTGCTGCTGCTGAACGCGGCGCTGACCGCCAGTGCGGACGGCGCGATGGGCCCGGAGCAGCACACCGGGTTCTGGCGGCCGGTGGTCGAGCGGATCGTGGAGGAGATCCTGCGGGCCAAGCAGCAGGCGGGGGAGGAGGACCGGGGGGTGGTCTTCGCCTGGTGGGGTGCGCACGCGCGCAGCTTGAAGAGCGTGGTGCAGCGGCTGGAGAAGAAGTACCCGGGGGTCGAGGTCCGGCACATCGACCACGCCAACCCGGCGGCCCAGGGCGACATCTTCTGCGACAACGAGCACTTCGCCGCGGTGAACGCCGCGCTCGCCTCGCTCGGCGCGGACGGGATCGACTGGCTGCCGAGCAAGGGCTGGGACGCCGCCGCGGCGGCGGCCGGGGGCGCCGACGGCGGTGTCGCCGAGCGGATGGGCGCGTTCATCGCGTCCACCATGGAGCTGCACCAGCTGTACCTGGACCGGCTCGCCGGGGTGAAGGACGAGGGTCTCGATCTCCCGGCCATCAGCGGGGTGTTCGACACGCCGCTGATGGACTTCCGGGAGGCGGTGGCCCCGGTGGCCGAGCTGCTGCGCGGGCTGGACCGGCACGTCACGTCGTCGCACGAGTTCGGCAGGCGGCGGGCGGACGAATGGGCGGCGGAGCGCGCGGCCGGGCAGGCGGCCGGTCAGGCGGCCGGGCGCGGGGGCGCGGGGGTGCCCGACGGGCTGTCCGCGGACGCGATCGCCGCGCTGTACCTGTACACCTGTGAGTCGGCGTTCTACCGGGAGATCAACGCGGTGCTGCGCTCCCCGGACCGGGCCCGGCTGGTGCCGTACCTGCCGTACCTGCGGCTGCTGTTCGGGGCGGTGTCGCAGCTGCCGGTGCGGACGGAGCCGCTCTGGCGCGGGGTGGCCCTGGACCTGCGCAAGCAGTACCCGCTGGGGCGGACGGTGACGTGGTGGGGGGTGTCCTCCTGCACCTCCGAGCCGGGTGTGGCGAAGTCCTTCCTGGGCAGCCGGGGCAAGCGGACGCTGTTCGAGGTGCGGCCGCTGCGCGCCACGGGCATCCAGCGGTTCTCGGCGTTCACGGGGGAGGAGGAGTACATCCTGCTGCCCGGAACCCAGTTGGAGGTCACGGACGTGCAGGTTCAGCGCGGCGGGCTGTGCACCGTGACGCTGACCGAGGTCGCGGGGGCGCCGCTGGTGTCCTGAGCCCGTGGCCCGGACGGCCCCGACGCCCCGGCGCGCCAACGCCCGTTCGCCGGGCGGCCGTCCGGGTGGCCGGGTTCGTGGACCGACCGCCCGGACGGCGGGGGCCCTCGCCCGGTCCGGTCCGGCCCCCGCCCGGTCGGCGCCCACCCGCCGCCGGGCCGTGCCGTACGGGGCGCCGCCGGATAAGCCAATGGGAGTTCCCCGCGAGTTGCGCCCCGATTCCCGGGCGCGGTGGGCGGGTTGTCGAATCGACCCATTCGGGAGGGGGCGCTGCCGCCCGCTGGCCGGTTATCGCCAACTATTGAGCGTGCTCACTCAGCTGAGGTACAGTCATCAGCGGTTGATCGGCACACTATTCATCATCCTCGATGGCAGAACCGACCAGGCGGCACGACCGGCCTCCGCAGAGCGGCGATCCAGTGACGGATCGAATGAGTTCTGACATCTTTTCCAGAAAGGCCGCTTCGGAGACCATGGACTTTCCGGACGACCTCGGGCCAAAAGCCGGACTTCCTGGATGGCGCCCGTGAACGGCCAGATACTCCCCGACAAATGGTTCGTTTCCCGAGAATTGCGTCCGGAGGCGCCGGTCAGGCTCGTCTGCTTCCCCTATGCGGGCGGCGCCACGTCCATCTACGCCCGCTGGCCGGCCGCGCTCGGCCCCGAGGTCGAGGTCGCCGCGCTGGCCCTGCCGGGCCGGGAGCGCCGCCTCGGTGAGCCCGCGGCCGTCGACGTGGAGCGGATCGCCGAGGCCGTCGCGGCCACCGCCGACCGCCCGTACGCGCTGTTCGGCCACTCGATGGGCGGCCTGCTGGCCTTCGAGGTGGTCCGGTGGCTGCGCCGGTCCGGGGCCGAACTGCCCGTCCACCTCTTCGTGTCGGGCTGCCCGCGGCCCGACCTGCCGCGGGGCGACGACATCTTCGACGGCCTGTCGGCACTGCCGGACGACGCCATGCTCCAGCGGCTGGTGCGCGGCGGTGGCCTGCCCGCCTTCGTGCTGGACGAGCCGGAACTGCTGGAACTCGTCCTGCCCGTCTGCCGGGCCGACTTCGGCTGGTTGGACGCCTACGACTGCGGTGACGAACCGCCGGTGCCGGTACCGATCACCGCCTTCGTCGGCAACGAGGACGCCTCGGCCCGGCCCGAGGACGCGGCCGGCTGGGCCGCGCACACCACCGGACCGTTCGCCCAACACGTCCTGCCGGGCGGTCACTTCTTCCTCGACGACAACCTGGACGCGATCAGCCGGGCCGTTCGTGCCGGGATCGGGAGCCCCGTGGCGTGATGCCGCGGGCCCCGGCAGGGGCCCCGAGACAGGCAGGCCCCAGTCCGCGACGGTTGGAACGACGAGGTCAGGAACTGCGATGGCGGATGGAACCACCGGGTCGGCCGGGCCCGGGGCGGAGGGGGCGCGGATCGCCCGGGCGGCCCACGGCCAGGAACTGGTCTGGCGGACCGGCCGGCGCTCCGGGGGCCTGCTGCTCCAGCACGTGGCCGACACCTTCCGGTTGGACGCCGCGGTCGACGGGGAGCAGGTCCGTTCGGCGCTGGCCGCGCTGACCGCCCGGCACACCGCGCTGCGGACCTCGGTACGGGTGCTGGACGGCGAGCTGCGGCAGGTGGTCCACCCGGGGATCGAGCTGCCGGTGGAGTTCACCGACCTCAGCGGTCCGGACGACGGCAAGCGCGCCGAGCGGCTCGCCGAGATCGCCGACCAGGCCGCCGTGCTGCCCTTCGACCCGGCCCGGGCGCCGCTGTGGCGGGCCGTCGCCGTCCGGCTCGGTGAGGCGGACTGGGCGGTGGTCCTGGTCGCCCACCAACTGGTCTGCGACCCGGCCTCGTTGTTCCTGCTGAACGCCGAACTCGCCGAACTGTGCGCCGCCGAGGAGCAGGGCCGGGCCCCGGTGCTGCCGGACCGGCTGCTGGACTTCGCCGACCACGCGGACCGGCAGCACGGGCGGGACCGGTACGAGCGGGCGCGCCGGCGCGGGCGGGACCGGCGGTACGAACAGGGCCGGCAGTACGACCAGGACCGGCCGGAACCCCACGCGGACACGGCCGAGTTCTGGCGCTCCCGGCTGGCCGGACGGCCGTCCGGGCACGGCCTCCCGCTGGACCGGCCCCGCCCGGCCGTCCGCGCCTTCGCGGGCGCCGAGGTCCGCGCCGAGTTCCCGTCCGGCCTGGCGGCCGCGCTGCGGGCGGGCGCCCGCCGGCTCGGCGGGTCGCCGGCCCCGGTGCTGCTGGCCGGTTACGCGGCGCTGCTGCACCACCGCTCCGGCCGGACCGACCACCTGATCGGCGTGCCCGTCTCGGGCCGGCGCGGCCCCGAGACGCTGTCGCTGGTCGGGGCGCTGGCCGGCCAGGTGGTGCTGCGGCTGGACACCTCCGGCGACCCGTCCTTCGCCGCGCTGGTGGAGCGCGTCCGGGACGTCGCCTCGGCCGCCTGGCAGCACCAGGAGCTGTCCGTCGCGGACCTGCAGGACGTGGCGGACCCGGCGGAGCCGTCCGCCGGGCAGCCGCCGGGCGCGCCCGTCCACCAGCTGGCGTTCACCCTCGCCGAGGGCGAGCTCGGCGCCCCCTGCGGGTACGCCGAGGACGACCTGCTGCTCGAAGTGGCCGACCGCGCCGCCCGGTTGGTGTACGACACCGAGCTGTTCGCCCCCGCCACCGCGCGCGCCCTGCTCGACGACTACCTGGCGCTGCTCGCCGCCGGTCTCGCCGAGCCGGCCGCCCCGCTGTCCGGCCTGCCCGCGGCCGCCGCCGACCGGACACCTGCTGCCCGCCCGGCACCCGCCATCGGCCCGGCACCCGCCACCGGTCGGACCCCCGCCGCCCGCCCGGCACCCGGCGCGGGCGGGGACGGCCGGGCCGAGAGTTTCCCCACCGGCAGCCCCGGACCGGCCGGGCCGGAGGGTCCGGGCGAGGGCCGGTCCGCCCCATCGGTTCTTCTGAGGAGCACGCAATGACGGTGACCGGTCGGATCGTCGGCATCCCGAGCGAGGTGTGGCACGAGGAGGTGCTGGCACCCCAGTTCGCCTACGAGGCCGAGCACCTGCTGCGGCACTACGTGGCGATCGAGAAGGTGCTGCTGCTGGAGTACCGGCGGATGGAGCTGGTCGACGGCCCCGGCACCGCCGCGATCGCCGCCCGCCTGGACACCGTCGACCAGGACGGCATCCGGGCGAACCCGAGCGAGAACATGTCGGACATCTCCTTCGCCCTGGAACGGCACGTCGCGGCCGGCCCGGTCCCGCCGTTCGCCGCCTGGCACGCCGACCGCAGCCGCAACGACCTCCAGGTCTGCGCCCAGCTGCTGTCCGCCCGCGAGCAGGTCCGGGCGCTGGCCGCCGACCTGCTGGCCTTCGACGCGGCCGTCCGGGCGCTCGCCGCGGGCGCCGTCGAGGTGCCGATGCCCGGCTACACCCACGCCCAGGCCGCCCAGGTGATCAGCCCCGGCTTCTACCTGGCCGCGCTGTCCAGCGAGACGCTGACCGCCGTGCGCCGACTGCTGGCCGCGTACGACGAGATCGACGCCTGCCCGCTGGGCGCGGGCAGCATGGCCGGGCAGGAACTCGACTGGGACCGCTCCCGGATGGCCGGGCTGCTCGGCTTCGCCCGGCCCCAGCCGCACGCCCTGGTCGCCGTCGCCTCGCGCGGCTGGGCGCTGGCGATCGCGGCCGAGGCGGCGAACTTCGCCGTCGCGCTGAGCCGCTTCACCACCGACCTGATGGCCTGGGGCGGCAGCGCCCACGGCTTCCTCGACCTCCCGGACGAGCTGTCCGGGATCTCCGCCGCGATGCCGCAGAAGAAGAACTTCCCCGTGCTGGAGCGGATCCGCGGCCGCTGCGCGCTGGTCGCGGGCAGCGCGGCCGAACTGGCGGCGGCCCAGCGCAACACCCCGTACACCAACACCGTCGAGGTGTCCAAGGAGGCCGGCGCCCACCTGCGGGTGCAGACCGAGGCGCTGCGCTCGACCCTGCGGCTGGCGCACGCCGTGGTCACCGGGCTGGTGTTCCGCACCGACCGGATGCGGGCGGCCTGCGAGGGCGAGTTCCTCGGCGGCTTCACCCTGGCCAACCGGCTGACCCTGGACGAGGGCGTGCCCTGGCGGACGGCGCAGATCATCGCCGGGCGCTACATCAAGGCCGCGCTGGACAAGGGCCTGGCCCCGGCCGACGGGGACGCGGCGCTGCTGGCGGCGGTCGCGGAGGAGGCCGGGCACCGGCTGGCCGGGCCGAAGGCGCTGCTGGCGGCCTCGCTGAGCGTCGAGGCGGGCCTGCGCGCCAAGACCTCGGTCGGCTCGACCCACCCCGACCAGGTCCGCGCCACCCTCGCCGAACTCGACGCCGAGCAGGAGCGGTTGACCGAGTGCTGGGCGGAGCGGACCGCGGTCGCGGGGGCGGCCGCGGACGAGGTCACGGCGCTGCTCGCGGCCCCGGCGGACTCCCCGGCGCAGCGGTGACCCCGCCCTCCGCCGCGCGCCCGGCCCCGGCGGCGGCCCCGTCCGCCGGCGCCGTCCCGCCGCCGCGCCGGCCGTCCTTCGCCTCCCCCCGCCCCGGCGTCGACCTGCGCACCGGTTCGGCCCGCGCCTTCGGCACCTTCGGCGAGCTGCTCCAGGGTGCCCTGCCCGGCGGCCAGGAGTTCCTGGTGACGCTGCCGGTGGACCGCTGGGCGCGGGCCCGCTTCCGGCTCGACCCGGGCGGCCCGCTGCGGGTGTTCCCCTCGCACAAGACCAAGACCCGGCGGGTGGCCGAGGCGATGCTCGCGGCCTGCGGGCGCCCGGCCGGCGGGGTGCTGCTGCTGGACGGCGACCTGCCGGTCGGCAAGGGCATGGCCAGCTCCTCGGCCGACCTGGTGGCCACCGTGCGGGCGGTCGGCGCCGCGGTGGGCCTGGACACCTCGCCCGCCGAGGTGGAGCGCTGGCTGCGCCCGATCGAGCCGACCGACGGGGTGATGCACCCCGAGGTGGTGGCCTTCGAGCACCGCGAGGTGCGGCTGCGCGAGCGCCTGGGCGGCCTGCCGGCGGCGACCGTGGTCGCGGTGGACGAGGGCGGGCTGCTGGACACGGTGGCGTTCAACCGGGTGCCGAAGGTGTTCTCCCCGGCGCAGCGCGCCGAGTACGCGGAGCTGCTGGCGGAGCTGGGTGCGGCGCTGCGGGCCGGGGACCTCGCGCGGGTGGGGGCGGTGACCACCCGCAGCGCGGTGCTGAACCAGCGCCTGGCGCCCAAGCGCAACCTGGACGCGGTGCTGGCGATCGCCGAACGGGTCGGCGCCGCCGGGGTGGTGTGCGCGCACAGCGGCACCCTGCTGGGCGTCCTGCTGGACGAGAACGACGCCGACCACGGGCCCCGGCTCGCCGCCGCCCTGGCGGCCTGTTCGACCCTGCCCGGCACCACCACCACGGTCCGGGCCCTCACCCTTCAGGACATGGAGCTTGCTGATGCGGCATGAATCGATCGTCGACGCCATCGGCCACACGCCACTGGTCCGGCTGCGGGTGCCCGCGCCGGAGGGCGTCGAGGTGTACGCGAAGCTGGAGCTGGCGAACACCTTCGCGATGAAGGACCGGGTGGCCCGGCAGGTCGTCACCGAGGCCCGCCGCTCCGGGGCCCTGCGGCCCGGGGCGCCGATCGTGGAGAGCTCCTCGGGGACGATGGCGCTCGGCCTGGCGCTGGTGGGCACCCACCTCGGGCACCCGGTGCACATCGTCACCGACCCGCGGATCGACCCGATCACCCTGGCCAAGCTGCGCACCCTGGGCTGCGAGGTGCACGTGGTGTCGGCGATGGGCGACCAGGGCTGGCAGTCGGCCCGGCTGGACCTGCTGGCCGAGCTGATGACCGGTCTGCCGGGCGCGTTCTGGCCGCAGCAGTACTCCAACCCGCAGAACCCGGCGGCCTACCGGGGCCTGGCCGAGGAGCTGGTGGCCGACCTCGGCACGGTGGACGTGGTGGTGGGCTCGGTGGGCAGCGGCGGTTCGCTGTGCGGGACGTCCCGGGCCCTGCTGGAACGTTTCCCCGAGCTGACGGTGGTCGGCGTGGACGCCGTCGGCAGCGTGCTGTTCGGCCAGCCCGACGTACCGACCCGGCGCCAGTCCGGCCTCGGCAACAGCCTCTACCCGGACAACATCGACTACCGGCTGATCGACGAGGTGCACTGGCTCTCCGACGACGAGGCCTTCGACGCGACCCGGGCGCTGGCCCGGGAGCAGAAGATCTTCGCCGGGAACACCTCCGGCTCGGTCTACCGGGTGCTGACCCACCTGGCGGCGCACGCCGAGCCCGGCACCAAGCTGGTCGGCATCATGCCGGACCGCGGCGACCGCTACGTGGAGACGGTGTACGCCGCCGACGCCGCGGTGTCCGGTTCCGCCGCGGAGGCCGGCGCCGACCGGACCCCCGTGATCGCCACCGAGCCCACCCCCGTCCGCTACGGCGAGCTGGTCAGCACCTGGTCGTACGCGCGGATATCCCGCCGGGAGCGCCCACTGCTGTTCTTCGTGGAGTCCAACACCACCGGCACCGGCATGCTCGCGCTGACCACGGCGGTGCGGCTCGGCCTGGAGCCGGTGCTGTTCGTGGTGGACCCGGCCCGCTACCAGGGCCTGGCCGAGACCGGCGCCCGGGTGGTGGTCTGCGACACCGACGACCCGGAGGCGCTGCGCAAGGCCGCCGAGGTGGCCGCCGGCGACCGCGAGGTGGCGGGCGTGACCACGACCAGCGAGTACTACCTGGTCCAGTCGGCCGCACTGGCCGAGGGGCTGGGCGTGGCGGCCAACCCGGCGGCGGCGCTGGCCGCCTGCCGGGACAAGTCGGCGACCCGGCGCACCCTGCTGGCGCACGGGGTGCGCCAGCCCCGGTTCGCCGAGGTGCGCGACCCGGCCGAGGTCGAGGCGGCGGTCGCGGCGGTGGGCCTGCCCTGCGTGGTGAAGCCGGTGGACGAGTCCGGCTCGCACGAGGTGCTCTGGTGCGAGGACGCCGCCACCGTCGCCGAGCAGGCCCGCAAGCTGCTGGCCGTCACCCGCAACGTGCGCGGCCAGGCCAGCGCCGGGACGGTGCTGGTGGAGGAGTACCTGACCGGGCCGGAGTTCAGCGCCGAGATGTTCCGGGCGGACGGCGGGACCTCCTGCGTCGGCATCACCCAGCGCACCGTCAGCGAGCTGCCGTACTTCGTGGAGACCGGGCACCTGTTCCCGGCGGTGCTGCCCGAGGAGACGGCGGCGGCGATGGCCGACACCGCCCGGCGCGCCCTGGAGGCGGTCGGCCTGGAGCGCGGCCCGGCGCACGTCGAACTGCGGCTGACCGCCGACGGGCCGGCCGTGATCGAGATCAACGCCCGGCTGGCCGGCGGCATGATCCCGGAGCTGATCCGGCCCGCGACCGGCATCGACCTGCTGGACCAGCAGATCCGGGCCGCCGCCGGGCTGCCGCTGAACCTGACCCCGGAACGGTCCCGTTCGGCCGGGATCCGCTTCCTGATCGCCGCCGGGGAGGGCCGGCTGACGGCCGTCGAGGGCGTCGAGCGGGCGGCCGCGGTCGCCGGGGTGGAGCGGGTCACCGTGACGGCGGCCGCCGGGCGCGCGGTGCGGCCGGTCCGCGAGGCGTACGACCGGCTGGGGCACGTGATCGCGGTCGGGGACGGCCCCGAGGAGGTGGGCGAGGCGCTGGACGCCGCGCTGGCCGAGCTGACGGTCGTGGTCGAGGCCGAGTAGCCGGAGTACGAGTAGCCGGAGTACGAGTAGCCGGAGTACGAGGAATCGGGGTACGAGGAATCGGAGTACGAGGGAGGGCCGGCGGACCGCTCAGCGGCCGCCGGCCCTCCCGTCGTGGTTCAGGCCCCGGGCGTGGGCCGCGGGCCCGGGCGGCGCCGGCGCACCACGGCCGGCTCCTCGGCGGCGTCCGGCTTCGGCGTCCGGTCGACCAGGGCCGCCAGCGCCGCGATCGTCGGGTGCTCGAAGCAGGCGCTCAGCGGCAGTTCGACCCCGAGGTCGCGGTGGATCTCGGCGAGCATCCGGATCGCCGCCAGCGAGTGGCCGCCGAGGACGAAGAAGTCGTCCTCGATCCCGATCCGCCCGGTCTCGAACAGCTGCTGCCAGATCGCGGCCAGCGCCCGTTCGGTGGCGGTGCCCGGCGGGGTGCGGTGGCCCTCGGCGCCCTCCTCCGGCGGGACCCGCAGCGCCTTGCGGTCGGTCTTGCCGGAGGGCAGCGTGGGCATCGCGCCGAGCACCACGAACCGGGCCGGCGTCAGGGCCCGGGGCAGCGAGCGGGTGCAGTGCGCCCGCAGTTCGGCCGGGGTGGGCCGGGCGGCCGGGTCGGCCGGGTCCGCCGGGGAGACGAAGGCGACCAGACGCGGCCCGGAGACCGCCGAACGGTCCACCACCACGGCCGCGTTGGCCACCTTGCGGTGCGCCCCGAGGACGGACTCGATCTCGCCGAGCTCGATCCGCACTCCGCGGATCTTCACCTGCCCGTCGCCGCGGCCCAGGTAGTGCAGCTCGCCGTCGGCCGTCCACCGGGCCAGGTCGCCGGTGCGGTACATCCGCTCGCCGGGCGCGCCGTACGGGCAGGGCAGGAAGCGGTCCGCGGTGAGGTCGGGGCGGCCCAGGTAGCCGCGGGCCAGGCTCGCCCCGGCGAGGTACAGCTCGCCGGTGACGCCCGGCGGGACGGGGCGCAGCTCCGCGTCCAGGACGAACAGCCGGGAGTCGGTGATCGGTTCGCCGAGCGGCGGCGCGGCCTCCGGGCGCAGCGGGCCGGACAGGGTGCCGAGCACGGTGGTCTCGGTCGGCCCGTAGGCGTTGTGCAGCCGGTGCTCGCGCCCCCACTGGGCCACCAGCTCGGGGCCGATCGCCTCGCCGCCGCTGACGATCGCGCGCAGCGCTGGGTAGTCGCGGGCGGGCAGGGCGGCCAGCGCCGTCGGGGTCAGCACGGCGTGGCTGATCCGCCGCTGTCCGAGCAGGACGGCCAGCTCCTCGCCGAGCACCGGGTGCGGGGGCGCCACCACCAGGACGGCCCGGGACCGGAAGGCCATCAGGAGTTCCATCACGTACATGTCGAAGGTGGGGGACACCTGCTGGAGCATCCGGGGCTGCTCGCCGCCCGCCGCCGCGGCGGCCGTCTCGGGCAGCAGGACGGCGCGGTGCAGCTGCTCGGCGAGCGGGGCCAGCCCGGCGTGGGTGACCACGACGCCCTTGGGCTGCCCGGTGGACCCGGAGGTGTACAGCACGTACGCGGCGTTCGCCGGGTGCACCGGAGCGGTGGCCGGGCGCCCGCCGGAGCGCTCGCCGAGCGCGTCCAGCAGGTCGGGGTCGTCCAGCAGCAGGGCCGGCGGGGCGTCGGCCGGCAGTGCGGCGGCGCCGTCCTCGTCGGTGACCACCAGCGCGGCCCCGGCGTTCGCGAGGATGAAGGACAGCCGCTCGACCGGGAACCGGACGTCCAGCGGCAGGAAGGCGCCGCCCGCCTTGGCGACCGCCAGCACGGCGAGCACCAGCTCCCCGCTGCGGGGCAGCGCGAGGGCGACGGTGCTCTCCGGTCCGACGCCGCGGGTGAGCAGTTCGGCGGCCAGCCGGTTGGCCTGCTCGTCCAGCTCGGCGTAGCTCAGGGTGAGGTCGTCGGTCTCCAACGCGGGGGCGTCCGGCGCGGCCGCCACCGCCTGCTCGAACAGCTCGGCGAAGGTGGCCGCGCCGGGCCCGGGCAGGCCGGTGCTCCAGCTGCCGAGGACGGCCTCGCGCTCGCCGGGGAGCAGCAGCTCCCAGTGCGAGAGCGGCAGGTCGGGCTGCGCGGTGGCGGTCTCCAGGGCGAGCAGCAGCCGCTGGGCCAGGGCGGCCCCGGCGGCCTCGTCGAAGAGGTCGGCGCTGACCGTGAGCACGCCGCCGATGGTCGCGCGGGCGCGGTCCTCGGTCAGTTCCACGGTGATGTCGAACGGGGTGGCAGGGGTGCCGAGGTCGAAGGGCTCGGTGGGCAGCCCGCCGAGCGCCGGGACCGGCTCGGGCTCGCCGTTGAGGCTGGCCATCACCTGGAACAGCGGGTTGCGGCCGTGCCGGCGGGGCGGGTTGAGGGCGGTGACGATCTCGTCGAAAGGCAGGTCCATGTGGTCGTGCGCGGCCAGGTTGGTCTCCCGCACCCGGGCGATCAGGGTGCGGAAGCTCGGGTCGCCGGAGGTGTCGGCGCGCAGCACGGCGGTGTTGATGAAGCAGCCGATCAGGTCGTCCAGCGCCTGGTCGGAGCGCCCCGCGGTGGGGGTGCCGAGCGGGATGTCGGTGCCGGCGCCGAGGTGGGTGAGCATCGCGGCGAGCGCGGCCTGGAGCACGATGAAGACGCTGGCGCCGTGCTCGTGGGCGGCGGCGGTGATCCGCCGGTACAGCTCGGGGCCGGCCTCCACCCGGGTGGGCAGGCCGCGGAAGGTCGGCGCGGCCGGGCGCGGGCGCGCCCCGGGCAGGGCGAGCTCCTCGGGGAGCCCGGCCAGGGTCTTGGTCCAGAACTCCAGGCTCCGGCCGAAGGGGCTGCCCGGATCCTCGGCCCGGCCCAGCTGCTGCGCCTGCCAGAGCGCGAAGTCCGCGTACTGGATCGGGAGTTCGTGCCAGCCGGGGGCCCGGCCGGCGGCCCGGGCGGTGTAGGCGGTGGCCAGGTCGCGGCAGAGCGGGGCGAGCGAGAGGCCGTCGCAGGCGATGTGGTGGACGTCCACCAGCAGCACGTGGGAGCGCGGGCCGGTGCTGAACACGTGCAGCCGCAGCGGGACTTCGGTGGTCAGGTCGAACGGGGTCTCCAGGGCGTCCCGCAGGGCCTGCTGGAGGCCGTTGGGGTGGATGGCGCTCGCCCGGACCACCTCGGCGACGGCCTCGGGCGGCTGCACCGACTGGCGCGGCGCGCCCGCGTCGGCGGGGAAGACCGTCCGCAGGATCTCGTGCCGGCGGCCGAGGTCCGCGGCGGCGGCGGCGAGCACGGCGAGGTCCAGCTCGCCCTCGATCCGCACCGCCAACGGCATGTGGTAGAAGGCCTGTTGCTGCCCCAGCCGGTTGACGATCCAGATCCCGCGCTGGGCCATCGACAGCGGCAGCAGCTCGGGCCGGGGCCCGGTGGCGGCCGGGATCGCACTGCGGGCGGAGGTCTCGGCGGGGGCGGCGGCGGCCTCGTCCAGCAGCTTGGCCAGGTCGGCGAGGACCGGGGTCTTGAGGACGTGGCGGACGGACAGCTTGACCGACCACTGCCGGCGGATCCGGGCGACCAGCCGGGTGGCCAGCAACGAGTCCCCGCCGTCGCGCAGGAAGTCGGTGTCCCGGCCGACCTGCTCGGTGCCCAGCAGTCGGGACCAGATCGCGGCCAGCGCCCGCTCGGTGGCGGTCGCGGGGGCGGCGGAGCCGTCGGTGGCCGGCCGGGCGCCCGCGGCCCGCTGCGGCGCCTCGACGGCGTCCTCGATCCGGCCGTCGGCCAGCACCCGGGCCCGGCGCCCGCTCGGCTCACCGGCCAGCAGCAGCTCGCCGTACACCCCGGTGGGCGCCCGGTTGCCGTAGCGGTCGCGGACCTCCGCCTCGGCGCCGTCCGCCTCGGCGGGGCCGTGGGCGCCCAGCGCCACCGCGCCGACGCTCGCCGCGCCCTCGGCCAGGAAGGCCTCCAGCAGGACCAGGTAGTCGGCGGCGAGCCGCTCCACCGTCTCCCGCTCGAACAGGTCGGTGGCGTAGTCGAAGGCGAAGCCGACCTCGTCCGCGGTGTAGCTCACCGCGAGCTCCAGGTCGAACTTGGCGGAGTCGTTGCGCATCTCGACGATCTCCACCGCCAGGCCCGGCAGCTGCGGCGGCGGCACCACCTGGTTGACGCTGCACATCACCTGGAACACCGGGTTGCGGGACGGGTCCCGGACCACGCCGAGCGCCTCCACCACCCGGTCGAACGGCACGTTCTGGTTCGACAGCGCCTCCGCCGCCACCGTCCGCACCTGGCCGAGCAGTTGGCGCAGGGTCGGATCGCCGGCGAGGTCCACCGGCACGGCCAGGGTGTTGGCGAAGTAGCCGATCACCGGCTCCCACTCGGCCTGCGGCCGGTTGGCCACCGGCACCCCGACGACCACCCGCTCCTCGCCGTTGTAGCGGTGCAGCAGCGCGGCGAGCACCGTCACCGCGGTGGCGAACAGCGAGGCCTCGTGCCCGGCGCCCCAGGCGGCCAGCCGCTGCTGGAGGTCGGCCGGGACGGGCACCGTGACGCTGGCGCCCTCGCCGCTGAGCAGCACCGGCCTCGGCAGGTCGGCCGGGATCCCGGCCTCCTCCGGCAGCCGGGCCAACTGCTCGCGCCAGAAGGCCAGCTGGCCGCGGTAGAGCTCCACCGTGGCCGGCTCGGCCTCCCAGGCCGAGTAGTCGGCGTAGCGCACCGGCAGCGGCGCCAGGCCGGCCGCCGGGCCGCCGACCCGTTCGGTGTAGCAGGCGCCCAGCTCCTGGAAGAACAGCCCCTCCGACCAGCCGTCGGTGATCGCGTGGTGCATGGTGACGGCGAGGTGGTGGACCGGCGCCGCCCCTTCCGTACCGGAGCGGATCAGCTTCGCCCGGAACAGCGGCCGGCCGGCCAGGGCGAACGGGAGCCGGCTCTCCTCCTCGATCAGCGCGACCACGGCCGGTTCGCCGAGCTCGGTCAGGTCCCGCTGCTCCCACGGCAGTTCGTCCGGATCGAGGAGCAGCTGGAAGACCTCGTCCTCGTCGCCGGCGAAGGTGGTGCGCAGCCCCTCGTGCCGGGCCACCAGGTCGCCGACGGCCAGCCGCAGCGCCCCGGTGTCGAGCTCGCCGACCAGCCGGAGCCGGAACGGGACGTTGTAGGTGCTGTTGGGGCCGTTCAGCTGCTCCAGGAACCAGAGCCGCTTCTGCGCCAGCGACGCGGGCTCCCGCCCGTCGCCCTGGCGGGGGGCCGGGACGGCGGCGGTCGCGGGGGCGGCGGCCGCGGAGCCCGCCTCCTCCGCCAGCGCCTGGGCGAAGACGGCGTCCAGCGTGGCGCGGCCGACCGCGTCGGTGTCGTTCACGAGACCTTCCTGGCCTTCCTGGTCGTGGGGGCGTACGGGTGCCGGGCACTGCGGTCCGACGGGGGGTCAGGCGGCGGCGGGGGCCGGGGCGGGGAGCTCGGTGGGGATGCCGGTGGCCCTGCGGACCGGGGAGAGCGCCAGCAGGACGGCGGCGATGCCGATGCCGCCGGCGCAGACCACGATCGCCCACTGGGTGCCCAGCCAGGTGCCGAGCCCGCCGCCGGCCATGGCGCCGAACGGCGTGCCGGCCATCACGATCATCCGGGTGGAGGCGTTCATCCGGCCCTGCATGGCGTCCGGGGTGATCGCCGAGCGGTAGCTGCGGATGTTGACGGCGCTGGCGATCACCAGCACGGCGTAGGCGACCTGGACGAACATCAGCATCGCGAAGGCGACGGCGGTGGGCATCACCGTCGCGGCGGGGATGACCAGTTCGACGCCGGTCATCGCCACGGTGCACCAGACCACCATCCGGCCGAAGGGCAGCAGCTTGCCCAGCCGGGCCGCGAACAGGGCGCCCATCAGCGAGCCCACGCCGGTGCCGGCCAGCAGTGCGCCGACCAGGATGCCGGGCAGGTCCAGGGTGCGGGTGATGAACACCAGGAACACCGGGTCGATCGCGATGGCGGAGAAGTTGATCAGGAAGGTGACCAGCACCAGGGTGCGCAGGGTCGCGTTGCCGAAGATGAAGGAGAGGCCCTCGCCGATCTCCTTCCACATCGAGGACGGCGGGCCGTCGGCCGGGCGCTCCGGCACCGGCTCCTTCTTGCGGATGCGCAGGGTGCAGGCCGCCGCCAGCCCGAAGGCGAAGACGTTGACCATGATGACCACCGGGCCGGTGAGCAGCTGCACCAGCAGGCCGCCGAAGGTCCGGCCGCCGATGTTGGAGACCGAACTGCTCATCTCCAGCTTGCTGTTGCCCTCGACCAGGTCCTCGCGCTCGACCAGGGCGGGCAGGATGGAGGCGTTGCCGATGTCCGAGACGGTGCTGCAGGCGCCGGTGCCGAACACCACCACCAGCAGCAGCGGGACGCTCAGCAGGTCCGCCCAGGACAGCAGCGGGACGGAGAGCAGGATCAGCGAGCGGACGGCGTCCGCCGCCACGATGATCATCTTCTTCGGCCGCCGGTCCAGCCAGACCCCGACGAACAGGCTGATCAGGAGGTAGGGCAGGAACTCGGTGGCCAGCAGCAGGCCCATCTGGAACACCGAGGCGCCCAGGCTGACCGCGGCGATCAGCGGGACGGCCACCGCCACCATGTTGGTGCCCAGCATGGAGAGCGTCTGGCCGGCCCAGAGTCTGCGGAAGTCCGCGTGGTCCCACAGTCCGTTGAGCTTCATGCCGCGGGTCCTTCCGAGGTCATCGCGCGGCCCATCAGGTCCAGCAGCGGTTGCGGGGCGGCGAGGAAGGCGTGGTGGCCGCCGTCCAGGAGGTGTGCGTGGTGCCGGGCCGCCGGGACGTACCGGCTCCAGCCGCCGAGCTGGTCCGGGCGGATCTCCACGTCGTGCTGCCAGCCGACCGCGTGCACGGCGCAGCCGAGCGGCTCGGGGGCGTCCAGCCGGTAGCGGCGCTGGGCGGCGAGGTCCTCCTCCAGCACGTCCAGGGCCACGTCGAGGAAGTCCGGGTCCATCCTGGTCCCGGCCGCCTCGGCGAGGACGTTCAGCTCGACCGCGAGGTCGTCCCGCTCCAGCCACAGCCAGCGGCCGAACGGGGCCTCGTCGGGGGCGAGTTGGGAGGACATGAAGAGCGCGGTCAGCTCCTTGCCGTGGACCCGCTCCAGTTCGAGCGCGGTGGCGAAGGCGGAGAGCGCGCCGCCGCAGTGCCCGAAGAAGCCGGTCGGGCGGTCCACCAGCGGGGCCAGCGCCGCGGCGGCGGCGGTGGCCAGGTTCTGGTAGGTGACCGGGTGCGGCTCGCGCAGGCGGTTCTCCCGCGCGGGCAGCTGCACCAGGCACACCTCGACCTCGCCGATCCGCTCGGGCCAGGCGCGGTACATCGACGCGCCGGTGCCCGAGTACGGGAAGAGGAAGATCCGTGCCGGGGCGTCCTCGGATGGGGGGCGGAACAGCCATTTGCCCGCGTCGGTCTGCATGGCGCCGTGAACTCCTTGTTCCCGTCGATTCGGTGGTGGGGCGGTGGTGCCGGGGGTGGTGCCGGTCAGCCGCCGAGCGCGGCGGCGCCGAGGACGTCCGCGACGGCCCGTACGTGCGGCTGCCGGACCAGGCCGTAGTGGTCGGTGTCGAGGCGGTGCAGCCGGAACCCGCCGGCCACCACCGCGCGCCAGGCCTCGGCGCTGCCCAGGGCCCGGCCGTCCCGGCTCTCCAGGTAGACCACGTCGCCGGGGTGGCGGCGCGGCCGGTAGGCGTGGTGCGCCCGCAGGTTGGCGGCGAAGACGCGGTGGCGCGCCTGCCAGGCCTCGCTGCCGGACTCGTCCGGCGGGGCGCCGGTGAGGGCCAGGGTGTCCTGGAGCAGCGCCTCGGTGGTCCGGTCGTCGTCCAGTGCGTCGAGCTGTCCGGGCGCGGGGAAGGCGGCGTCGACCATGCAGAGCGTCACCTCCCGCCCGGCCGCGGTCAGCAGGCCCGCGGCCTCGAAGGCCAGCACCGCGCCGAAGGACCAGCCCGCCAGGTGGACCGGCCCGGCCGGGTGGTCCCGGACGATCCGGGCCACGGCGGCCGCGGCCATCTCCTCGACGGTGCTCCCGACCGGCTCGGCGCAGTCCAGCCCGGACACGGCCAGCTGCGGGTCGAGGGCGCCGGCCAGGGCCAGGTAGCCCAGCGCGCTGCCGCCGACCGGGGGGAACAGCCACAGCGGCTCGGCGGGGCCGGGGCGCAGCGCCAGCACCTCCCAGCCGTTCCCGGCCGCGGCCGGTGCGGGCGCGGTCAGCAGGGCCGCCAGGCGTTCCACCGTGTCGTGGGTGAACAGCTCGGCGACGCCCAGCCGGCGGTCGAAGTCCCGGCGCAGCCGCCCGATCAGCCGGACGGCGGCCAGCGAGTGCCCGCCGACCTGGAAGAAGCCCTCGTCGGCGCCGAAGTCCGCGGTGCCCAGCACGTCCGTCCAGGCGGCCGCGACCAGGGCCTCGGCCGGGTCGAGCGGACGGGCGGGCGCGGCGCTGCGGGCGGCCCGGCCGGGGGCCGGCAGCCGCTTGCGGTCGACCTTGCCGCTGACGGTCAGCGGCAGCTCGGCGAGCGGCTCCCAGAGCGCGGGCACCATGTGCCCGGGCAGCAGGCGCTCGGCGTGCCGGCGCAGCTCCCCGGCCGGCAGCCCGGCGCCGGGCCGGGCGGTGTAGTAGCCGATCAGCCGCTCGCCGTCGAAGGTGACCGCGGCCGAGCCGCAGTCCGGGTGCGCGGACAGCACGGCCTCGACCTCGCCGGGCTCGACCCGCATGCCGCGGACCTTCACCTGGGCGTCGCCGCGCCCCAGGTACTCGATCGCGCCGTCCGGGCGGCGCCGGGCGAGGTCGCCGGTGCGGTAGAGGCGTTCGGCGGTGCCGTCCGGCCAGGTGTGCTCGACGAAGCGCTCGGCGGTGAGGTCCGGGCGGCCGTGGTAGCCGTCGGCCAGGCCGACACCGCCGATGTGCAGCTCGCCGGTGACGCCGACCGGGACGGGGTGGCCGGCCGGGTCGAGCAGGTGGATCCGGGTGTTGGCGATCGGCCGGCCGATCGGCACGGTGTCCGCGTCCTCGCGCACGCAGTGCCAGTACGTCACGTCGACGGCCGCCTCGGTGGGGCCGTACAGGTTCGCCAGGGCGGCCTTGGAGCGGTCCAGGAAGTCCCGCTGGAGCTCGGCCGGCAGCGCCTCGCCGCTGCACACGACCTGGCGCAGCGCGGTGGCGGCGGAGAGGTCGGCGGCGTCCAGGAAGGCCCGCAGCATCGAGGGGACGAAGTGCGCCACGGTGACGGACTGCCGGGCCAGCACCTGTTCGAGGTAGCCCGGGTCCCAGTGGCCGCCGGGCTCGGCGACGACCAGCGCGGCGCCCTCGCGCAGCGGCCAGAAGAACTCCCAGACCGAGACGTCGAAGGTGTACGGCGTCTTCTGCAGCACCCGGTCCTCGGCGGTGAGCCGGAACTCCTCCTGCATCCAGTCCAGCCGGTTGGCGATCGCCCGGTGGGAGACCACCACGGCCTTGGGGCGGCCGGTGGAGCCGGAGGTGTGGATGACGTACGCCGGGTCGCCGGGCCGCACCTCGACCTCGGGGGGAGCGGCGCCGGGCGCGAGGTCCTCCGGGACGAACTCGACCCGGACGTCGGGCAGTTCGAAGCCCTCGGTGCCGGCGGCGGTGAGCACCACCCGGCAGCCGGACCCGGCCAGCAGGGCCGCGGTGCGCCCGGCCGGGTCGGCCGGGTCCAGCGGGACGTAGGCCCCGCCGGCCTTGAGCACGGCGAGCAGCGAGACCACCAGCTCCGGGGAGCGCTCCTGGACGATCCCGACGTGGTCGCCGGGCCGGACGCCGAGGGCGGCCAGCCGGTGCGCCAGGGCGTCGGCCCGGCCGTCCAGTTCGGCGTAGTCCAGCACCCGGTCGCGGAACAGCACAGCGGGGGCCTCGGGCCGCTCGGCGGCCCGGCGGGTGATCGCCTCGTGCAGCAGGTGCGGGCCGGGGCGGTCGCGCTCCGTCCGGTTCCACCCGTCCAGTTCGGCGAGTTCGGCCGGGGCCAGCAGCGGGGCGGCGGTGGGGGAGGCGGCCGGGTCGGCCAGCATGGCCCGGAGCACGGCCACGTGGTAGCCGAAGTACCGGTCGGCGTCGGCCGCGGCGATCCGGTCGGCGTCGTAGCGCAGGCCGAGCCCGATCAGGTCGGTCGAGGTGTCGCGGTAGAACTCCGAGCCGAGCAGGAAGTCGGTGGGGGTGTGGCTGTACTCGTCCAGCACCTCCACCCCGTCGGTCGGGACGTCCGACTCGTTGCGGAAGTGGGTGTAGTTGAAGAAGGTCTCGAAGGAGGCCGCGCCGGCCACCCGGCCGCGCAGCTCCGGCATCGGGAAGCGGCGGTGCGGCTGGATCGCGAGGTCCGTCGCGGCGACCTGCCGGATCAGCGCGGACCAGCTCTCGGCGGCCACCCGGCAGCGCACCGGGAGGGTGTTCAGGAACAGCCCGACCACCCGGTCCCCGTCCGGCTCGGCGATCCGGCCGTTGTAGACCGCGCCGGAGACCACGTCCTCGGCGCCGGTCAGCAGCGCGATCACCCGCAGGTGCGCGGTGAGCAGCACGATCCGCACCGGGACCTGCAAGCGGGCGGCCAGCACGCCGAGCCCGGCGGACAGTTCGGCGGGCAGCTCGCGCGGCACCACCGTCATGTCCGGTACGCCGGTGCCCGGGGCGGCCGGCACGGAGCCGAGCGCCAGGCCGTCCAGCTGCGCCTGCCAGAAGGCGAGTTGCTGCAGGTCGCGGACGGCGGCGCGCTCCAGGGCGACGAAGGAGCGGTAGTGGGCGCGGGGCGGCGGCGGCAGGGCGGCCGGGCCGTCGGCGAGCGCGGCGAGGTAGAGCGAGAGCAGCTCGCCGAACAGGATCCGCTCGCTCCAGCCGTCGATCACGGCGTGGTGGACCACCGTCCACAGCTGGACCTCGTCCTCGGCCAGCCGGGCGAGGTGGTAGCGGATCAGCGGCGGGCGCTCCCAGTCGAAGAGGTCGCGGCCCTCCCAGTCGGTGCGCTGGTCGATCAGGGCCCGCTGCTCCGCCTCCGGCAGCCCGCGCAGGTCCTCGAAGCTGACCGGCGGGTGGGCGATCCGGGCGTGCACCACCTGGAGCGGTTCGGTGAAGCCGCCGGGCGCGAAGGAGGTGCGCAACAGCTCGTGGCGCTCCAGCAGTTGGGCGACGGCGGTACGCCAGGCCGCGGCGGAGAAGGCCACCCGCAGCCGGCTCACCAGCACGTCGTGGTACATCGCGGTGTGTGCCTGCTGGCCGCTGCGGTAGAGCATGCCGGACTGCAGGGCGGTCAGCGGGTACGCGGCGACGGCGTCGGCGGGCAGCCGGGGCCGGTCCTCGGCCGCCACCAGGTCGAACGGTCCGGTGGCGGGCGTGCCGGCGCCGGCGGGCTCGGTGGCCCGCACCAGCGGGGCCAGCTCGCGCACGGTCTGGTTGCGGAGCAGGTCGCGGACCCGGAAGCCGAGGCCGCGGGCGCCGGCCCGGGCGACGATCTGCACGCTGCTGATGGAGTCGCCGCCGAGCTCGAAGAAGTTGTCGTCGATGCCGACGGCGGGGCGGCCCAGCACCTCGGCCCAGACCTCGGTGAGCACCCGCTCGGTCTCGTCGCGCGGGGCGGTGTCGGCGGGGGCGGCCTCGGGCTGAGCGGAGGCGGCCTCGGCCTCGGTGTTGATCTCGGTGTTGGTCTCGGTGAAATCGCTTGCGGAAGAGGCGAGTTCGGCGGCAGTCGACGCGGTGTCGGAGCCGAGGAAGTCGGTCAGCGGGCGGTCCGGCTGCTCGGCGGCCAGCTCCAGCACCCGGGCGTAGCGGGCGCCGAAGTCGGCGATCCACCCGGGCGAGAAGCGGTCGGCCCGGTACTCGAACTCGGCGACCGCGCCGTCCGGGGTGCGGTTGACCTGGAGGGCGAGCTGGTACTTGGCGGTGACCGACGGCACCTCGACCGGCCGGAACTCCAACTCCCCGGCCCGGACCGGCTCGAAGAAGTCCTCGCCGACGGTGAAGGCGACCTGGAAGACCGGCGAGTGGTCCTGGTGCCGGGTCGGCCGGACGTCCTTGACCACCGTCTCGAAGGGCACCGCCTGGAGGTCCTGGGCGCGCAGCACGGCGGTGCGCACCCGTTCCACCAACTCGCGGAAGGTGCGCGGGCCGTCGAGGTCGGTGCGGACCGCGATCATGTTGACGAAGCAGCCGACGGTCCGCTGGAACTCGGTCCGGCTGCGGTTGAGCGCGGGGGTGCCCACGATGACGTCGCGCAGGCCGGTGCGGTCGGCGAGCAGCAGGTCGTAGGCCGCCAGCAGGACGGTGAACAGCGTGGTGCGCTGCTCGGTCGCGAGCGCGGCGAGCCGTTCGACGGCCGGGCCGGGCAGCGGGAGGTCGGCGGTGCCGCCGGGGGCGGTGGCGGCGGCCTCCGGGTCGGCGGCGGTGGTGCGGCCGGTGGTGCGGCCGGTGGCGCGGTGGGTCGGCCGGACGTCCCCCGGCAGTTCCAGCACGGGGAGTTCGCCGGCGAGCAGTTCGACCCAGGCGCGCCGGGCGCGTTCGCCGGCCGGGCTCTCCAGCCACTCGTCGTGCCAGAGCGAGTAGTCGCCGTACTGGTACTCGACCTCGGGCAGGTCGGGCTCGGTGCCGGTGGTGAACGCCCGGTAGTGGGCGATCAGTTCGTCGCGCACCAGCTTGGCCGACCAGCCGTCGAAGACGGCGTGGTGGCAGCAGAGCGCCACCACGTGGCTGCCGTCGGCGCAGCTGAGCACACCGGCCCGGACCAGCGGGCCGCGTTCCAGGTCGAAGGGGGCGCGGGCGGCGTGCGCCATCCGCTGTTCGCGCTCCTCCGCGTCCCGGCAGGTGGCCAGGCGCCATTCCAGCCTGGGTTCCGGATGGACGACCTGGAGGAGTCCCTGTTCGTGAATGCGGAAAGTGGTGCGCAGTGCCTCGTGCCGTGCGAGCACGGCGGTCACGGCATTCCGGAGTGCACGGATGTCGACCGGTCCCCGGACTTCCCAGAAGCACGGGATGTGAAAGGTCGGTGCGTCACCCACGGTCTGCTGTGCGAGGAAGAGTTGCTCCTGGACCTTCGACGCCGGGAACGGATCCTCGTCCGCGGCGTCCGATTGGGCGGGGAACTCGCTGTCCACGGCTCGTAGACGCCCTTTCCTCCTGGGTATGGAGACACCTCCGCGTCCCCCAGGAACGTCAGCATACAGGCGGGAAATGGCTCGGCAAGGGGCAAGATCTTGCCTCGCCCGTAAGGGATTTGACCTCTGTCATGATCGCATCGAGTAGGGTAGTCTCGCGGCATCTTGCAGTGATGAGAGCGGGGGATCAACCCATGCCCGAGCGTGTCGTTCCGATCTCGCCGCAACAGCGCAGGCTGTGGCTCCTGCACAGCCTGCATCCGCGGCTCCCGCTCTACAACGGCCCGGTGGCGCACGAGATCAGGGGGGGACTCGATGTCCCCGCACTGGAACAGTCAATCCGTGCACTGATATCCCGGCACGCCGCGCTGCGGACCGGATTTTCCGTGGTCGACGACCAGCCCGTGCAAGTGGTCGTGGACCACCTGGAGTTCAGCCTTCCCGTGCACGACCTGAGGGGGGATCCCGATTCCCTCCGGGCCCGGGTGCGGGAGGCCGCCGCGGAGCCGTTCGACCTGGAGCGCCCCGGAGTCTTCGACTTCCGGCTGTTCCGGTCGGCGGACGCGGAGTGGACGCTGCTCCTGAACCTGCATCACATCGTCACCGACGGCTGGTCGAACGCGGTGATCGCCGCCGAGATCGGCCGCGGCTACGCGGAGGTGCTGGCCGGGCGCCCGCCGGTCGCGGGGGAGGCCGGGCACGACTACGCCGAGTACGGCGCCGCGCTGGCCCGGCGGCTCGCCGACGGCCTGGCGGAGCGCCAACTCTCCTACTGGGCCGAGCACCTGGCCGGCGCCCCCGACCTGCTGCGACTCCCGCTGGACCGGCCCCGGCCGGCCCGCCAGCGGTTCCGCGGCGAACTGCTGGACTTCGCGCTGGACGCCGGCCTCGCCGAGCGGGTGCGGCAGACCGCGGCCCGGCACCGCACCACCGACTACGTGGTGCTGCTGGCCGCCTTCACCCTGCTGATGCACGCCTACAGCGGGGAGCGCGACGTGGTGGTGGGCGCGCCCGTCACCAACCGGGACGACTCCGACCTCGACGAGACGATCGGATTCTTCGTCAACATCCTTCCGTTGCGCAGCCGGAGCCGGCGCGGGGAGAGCTTCTCGGAGTATCTCCAGCGCTGCCGTGCCACCTTCATCGGGGGATTCCGCAACCAGTCGGTGCCTTTCGACGAAATCGTCAAGGTGACGGACAGTCAGGGTGCGGTCAGCCACTCGCCGCTGGTTCAGGCGGTATTCGGATACCACCAGGAGTCCCCGGCCCCCCTCCCGCTGGAGGGCCTGCGGACGAGCCGCTGGAACGTCCCGACCGGATTCGTCCAGACCGACCTGGAGTTCGACCTCGCACGAGCCGCGGACGGTTCCGTGGCCGGTGTCATCGCCTATGACAGCGACCTGTTCGACGAAGCGACCGTCGCCCGGCTCGGTGCGAATTACCGCGCCCTGCTGGAGGGGGCGTTGGCCGATCCGCAGGCACCGCTGGCCCGTATCGAACTGCGTTCCGCGGCGGAAATCCGGCTCGACCGGGAGGTGAACGGAACCACCGCCGAGTTCCCGGCCGACGTCTGCCTGCACGAGCTGTTCGAGGCGCAGGCGGCGCGCACCCCGGACGACGTCGCGGTGGTCTCCGAAACGGCCCGGCTCAGCTACCGCGAGCTGGACGAGCGGGCCGAGGCGCTCGCCCGGGAGCTGCGGGCGCGCGGCGTCGGCCCCGAGCACGCGGTCGGCATCTGCCTGGAGCGCTCGGCGGAGATGGTGGTGGGGCTGCTCGGCATCCTCAAGGCCGGCGGCGCCTACCTGCCGCTGGACCCGGCCAGCCCGCCGGCCCGGATCCGGCAGATCCTGGCCGACGCGGGCGCTCCGGTGCTGCTGGCGGCGCGGGCCCTGGCGGAGGAGGTCGACGCGGCCTCGGTCGGCGCGGTGACCGTCGACCCGGTGGACCTCGACCTCGCGGACCTCGACCCGGCGGACCTCGACCCCGCGGCGGTGCCCGGCGCCCCGGCCGGAGGCCCCCGTCCGCACCCCGAGAACCTGGTCTCCGTCTACTACACCTCCGGCTCCACCGGCATGCCCAAGGGCGTGGCCAGCCGGCACCGCGGCTGGGTCAACCGGATGGTCTGGATGCAGCGCAAGCACCGGCTGGCCCCGGGCGAGACGGTGCTCCACAAGACCACGCTGACCTTCGACGACGCCGCCCTGGAGATCTTCTGGCCGCTCTCGGTCGGCGGCCGGGTGGCCGTGCTCGAACCGGGCCGCCACCGGGACCCGGTGGCGGTGCTGGAGGCCGCCACCCGGTACGAGTCGGTGTACCTCCAGGTCGTCCCGAGCATGCTGAACGCGGTGCTCGACCTGGTGGAGCAGGTGCCCGAGCGGGTGCCGCCGCTGCTGCGCAACACCACCTCCAGCGGGGAGGCGCTCACCCCGTCGACGGTCGAGCGCTTCCACCGGCTGATGCCGGGCGCGCTGCACAACACCTGGGGCGCCACCGAGGTGTCCATCGACTCGACCTGCCACACCTGCGGCCCGGCCGACGGCAGCGCCACCGGAGCGGTCAACCTGGGCCGCCCGTTCGACAACAACACCGTGCACGTGCTGGACGACGAACTGCGGCCGGTACCGGTCGGCGTGGTCGGCGACCTCTACATCGGCGGCCTCGGCCTGGCCCGCGGCTACCTCAACGACCCGGCCCGCACCGCCGGCGCCTTCCTGCCCGACCCGTTCCGCCCCGGAGAGCGGCTCTACCGCACCGGCGACCAGGGCCTGCTGCACCCCGACGGCGGCTTCCGCTTCGTCGGGCGCAGCGACCACCAGGTCAAGATCCGCGGCATGCGGGTCGAACTCGGCGAGATCGAGACGGCGCTGCTCGGCCACCCGCAGGTGAAGGAGGCCGTGGTGGTGATCGCGGCGCAGGGCCCGGCGCAGCGGCTGGTGGCCTTCGTCACCGCCGTCGACCCGGCCGACCCGCCGACCCTCGACGCGGTCCGCGAACACGCCAAGGAGTGGCTGCCGCAGTACATGATCCCCGCTCAGTTGGTGGTCGAGCGGGCCTTCCCGCTGAACGCCAACGGCAAGGTGGACCGCAAGGCGCTCACGGTGCCCGAGCCGCCGGCCGGTTCGCAGGCCTCCGGCGGCGAGGCGCCGCGCACGCCCTCCGAGCAGTTCGTCGCCGGGGTGTGGCGGGAACTGCTCGGGGTGGAGCGGATCGGCGCCGAGGACGGCTTCTTCATGCTCGGCGGGCACTCGCTGATCGCCACCCGGTTCACCGCGCGGGTGCGCCAACGGCTCGGCGTGGAGTTCCCGCTGGTCACGCTCTACTCGGAGCCGACGGTCCGGGCCACGGCGCGGACGCTGGAGGAGCTGGTCGCGGAGAAGCTGGCCGCCGCCCAGGCGCAGCCGCCCACGGAGGCGCAGGCGCAGTCCGCCGGGGCCGAGCGGTGAGCGGCGGCTGGGACGCCGTGGTGGTGGGCGCCCGGGTCGCGGGCGCCGCCACCGCCCTGCTGCTGGCCCGGGCCGGCCGCAAGGTGCTGCTGATCGACCGGGCCGCCTTCCCCTCGGACACCATGTCCACCCTGTTCATCCACCAGCCGGGCGTGGCCAAGCTCTCCGAATGGGGCGTCCTCCCGGCACTGCTGGACTCCGGCTGCCCGGTGCTGGACACCATCAGCTACGAGGTCGGCGGCGTCCGGCTGGCCGCCCCGGCGCCGGTGATGCCGGGCGCCCCGGCCGCCTTCGCCCCGCGCCGCCAGGTGCTGGACCAGCTGCTGGTCGACGCGGCCGTCAAGGCGGGCGTCGAGTTCGTCGACCGGGCCAACCTCCAGGAGCTGGTGCACTCCGACGGCCGGGTCACCGGCGTCCGCTTCCGTACCGCCACCGGTGTGCGCACCGAGTACGCCCGGCTGGTGGTCGGGGCCGACGGGATGCGCTCCCGGGTGGCCCAACTCGTGGACGCGCCACTGGAGGTGAGCGACCCGCGGGCCAGCTGCGTCTACTACACCGCCTGGACGGGCATCACCACCGGCTTCGGCTTCCACGAGAGCCCCGGCAACTGGATCGTCCGGATCCCCACCCACGACGACATCACCCTGATCTCCACCTACTTCCCGCAGGACCGCTTCGCCGAGGTCAAGCAGGACCCGTTCCGCCACCACCTGGCGGCCGTCCGCTCCACCGCGCCCGAGCTGTACCAGCAGGTCGCCGAGGCCGACCAGGTCGAGGCGATCATCGGCACCGGCGACCAGCAGAACTACTTCCGCCGCGGGCACGGCCCCGGCTGGGTGCTGGTCGGCGACGCCGGGCACCACCTGGACACCATCAGCGCCCGCGGCATCACCAACGCCCTGCTCCAGGCCGCCTTCCTGGCCGAGGAGCTGGCGGTGGGGACGGCCGACCCGGTCCGGCTGGACGCCGCGCTCGCCCGGTTCACCCGCCGCCGGGACGAGGAGCTGACCGAGCCGTACCAGAGCACCCTGGAGCTGGCCAGGCTCACCGTGACGCCGTCCCGGCTGGAGATGCTGCGCACCATCGCGGCCTCGCCCGAGCTGACCGGGCGCTACTTCACCGTCGTCGCGGGCATGCTCGGCATCGACGAACTCTTCGACGACGACGCGCTGTTCGACGACCTCGACGACCTCGACGACCTCGACGACGAAGACCAGTTCTGACCCCCTTTATCAGGAGGAACCGCATGAGTCCCGCTCCACTCTCGCTCTGGGGCGGCGAGTCCCACCCGCCCTGCCTGCTGGCCGCGTTCGAGGAGCAGGCCCTCGCCACGCCCGGCGCGACCGCCGTGGTCGACGGCGAGCTCAGCCTCACCTACGGCGAGCTGCTGGCCCGGGTCAAGGGCATCGCCGACGGCCTGGCCGCCGCCGGGATCGGCCCGGAGGACCGGGTCGCCGTCACCGGCCGGCGCAGCGCCGCCGTGGTGGCCGCGCTGCTGGGCACCATGTGGGCGGGCGCCACCTACCTCCCGCTGGACAGCGAGTACCCGGCGGCGCGGCTGGCCCACATGCTCAAGGACAGCGGCGCCGGCCTGGTGCTGTACGCGGACGCGCCGCCGGAGTTCGAGGTGCCGGTGCCCGCCCTGCCGATCGCCGGCCTGCCGACCGCCGGCACGGCCGCGAAGGTGGACTGCCGCCCCGAGCTGTGGACGTACATCATCTACACCTCCGGCTCCACCGGCCTGCCCAAGGGCGTGTCCGTGCCGCACAGCTGCCTGGACGTGATGGCCGACTGGCAGCGCAGCCACTCCGTCCGCCGGGACCTGCGCACCGGCCAGTTCGCCCCGCTCAACTTCGACGTCTCCTTCCAGGAGGTGCTCGGCACCCTGTGCGGCGGCGGCACGCTCGTGGTGGTGCCGGAGGAGCTGCGGCAGGACCCCTTCGAGCTGCTGGAGTGGCTGGGGGAGAACCGGATCGAGCGGCTCTTCCTGCCGTACGTCGCCCTGCAGATGCTCGCCGTGGCGGCGGCCGAGGAGGAGTCGCTGGAGCACCTGGCGCTCGCCGAGGTCAACGCGGCCGGCGAGCAGCTGGTCTGCACCCCGGACATCCGCGAGCTGTTCGCCCGGCTGCCGGGGTGCCGGCTGAACAACCACTACGGGCAGAGCGAGTCCGCGATGGTGACGGCCCACACCCTGACCGGCCCCAGCGCCTCCTGGCCCGCGCTGCCGCCGATCGGCGTGCCGCTGCCGGGCTGCGAGCTGCTGATCGACCCGCTGGACGCGGCCGAGCCGAACGTCGGCGAACTGCTGGTGGCCGGCGCGCCCTTGTCGCCCGGCTACCTCAACCAGCCGGAGCTGAACGCCAAGCGCTTCGTCACCGTCGACCCGACCCCGCAGGGGCACACCGCGGCCTTCCGCACCGGCGACCTGGTCCGGCTGGAGGACGGCGCCGTGACCTTCCTGGCCCGCCGGGACAAGGACGTCAAGATCCGCGGCTACCGGGTCAACCTGCTGGAGATCGAGGTACGCCTGCTGGACCTGCCGACCGTCTCCGCCGCAGTCTGCGTCGCCCTGGACGACGGCCAGGGCTCCCGCTCCCTCCACTGCGCGGTGACTGTCGACGCGGGCGCCGCCCCGCTGGACCCGGCCCTGGCGGCGGACGAACTCCGCCGCCACCTCCCGGACCCGTACATCCCCCGCACCTTCACCACCGTCGCCACCCTGCCCCGCACCCACAGCGGCAAGGTCGACCGCGACGCGGTGGCCCGCACGCTCGCCGAGCGGCACTGAACGTCCGACCGAAAGGAGGGGCCGTCCTGCCCTGGACGGCCCCTCCCCGGTGCCGTGACACGAGTTCCCTCAGCGGCGGGGTCTCAGCCCGCGCACCTCGGCCACGTGATGGCCTGGCCCTCCGGCGTGACGAGGATCCCGAAGGCCTCCAGCCCCGGGGACCCGTCGGTCAGCCACCGTGTCAGGTGCTCCTCGATGTCGTCCCAGAGCCGGGCCGGCCCTCCCTGGCGGACGGTCCACCGGTTCCCCTCCCGGGTGAGAGCGGCCCATGCACCGGCCTCGACATCGATGATGACGGGCCGCTCCTGGCCGCCGCCGACGCCGAGCATGACCCTCTGAGCTCGGGGAGCCGCGATCTGGGAGACGAAGCGGGCCGTCCAGTCGCCCAGGACGTCGGGCCCGTGGACGGCGGCGCGCTCGTCCCCGGCGTCCAGGTCGGGCAGCATGCCGAGTCGCGGCGGCAGTTGGGGGCGGGCGAGCATGAACGAGATCTGCCCCCCGAGGAAGCCGCCGTGTGCGGTGCCGTCCTCGCTCACGGTGAGCCGGGCGAGCTCCGAGGAGTACATCCAGCCGCACACGGTGGCCAGGATGATCCCGCCCGGTCGGGTCTGCTCGATCCAGGCGGGCGGGATCGTGAGGACACCGCAGGTGGAGATGACCCGGTCGAACCGATGGCCTCCGGCGACGCCGGCCAGGGCGTCGCCGACGACGAGCTCGGGGAAGAACCCGCAAGCTCCCAACGACACGCCGGCCCGTGCGGACACCTCCGGATCGACCTCGACGGAGACGATCTTCTCCTCGCCCAGCCGGTGGCAGCCCAGCGCGGTCGAGTAGCCGGTGCCGGTGCCCGCTTCGAGAACCCGGTGGCCGTCCTCGACCCGGAGCTCCTCCCACATGCGCACCACCAGGTTCGGCATGGTGCTGGAGGACGTCGGGGTCCGCATGATCTCGCCCCGCAGGTCGCCGGGCACGATCGTCCCGGCGACCTGGGTGACCAGGGACTCGTCCCGGTAGCACTGTTCGAGCCAGCCCGGTGCGTCCGGCATGACGGGACGCCAGGCGGTCGGCGCGGAGCCGGGGACGGCGTCGAACCATCCGCCGCGCAGGAACGCCTCACGGGGCACGGCCTCCACGGCCTCGCGCCACGGCCCGGTCCTCAGGGCCCCGAGCTCGGCCAGGCTGTCGGCGAGCGCCCGGCGCAAGGGGGCGCTGTCGCCGGCGGTCCGGGTCATCCGGTCCTCCTCTCCAACAGGTCGGCCATCGCCGCGAGCATCGGCAGGCCGGTCTCGGGCTCCAGCCAGTACCACTGGCCGGACGGATTGCACTCCAGGAACCACCATCGACCCTGCCGGTCCACCGCGAAGTCGAAAGCACCGAAGACCAGCCCGAAGCGAGCGAGGTAGGCGTGCAGGGCCTCGCCGATACCGGAAGGCAGCGCGACGACGGAGTAGGTGAGCCTGCTGTAGTCGGTCCGCCAGTCCAGCAGGTCACAGTCGATCCGCACGGGAAAGACCTGGTCGCCGATGACGGTGACGCGGACGTCCGCCTGCTTGTCGATGCGCTGCTGGAACAGATGGGCGGTGCCGGCCACCGAGCCGTCGATCTCGTCCGCGGCGACCTCCGCCACCTCGACGGTGCACGAGACACCACCGACGCGGTAGAGCGGCGCGGACAACGGCTTGTGGATCACCGCACCGTGGCGCCTGATGAACTCCCTCGCGGCATCGGGCTCCGAGGTGACCAGCGTCGGTGGGACCCGGAAGTCTGCGGCGGCTGCTGCGGCGAGCCCGGAGGGCTTGAACTCGGCGTCGCCGATCCGGTGGGGGTGGTTGACGTACAGACAGCCGGGCAGGGACGCCAGGACACCGCCAAGGCCGTATCGGGCCTGGGCGACGGCGAAGCGGGCGTCCTGCCCGTCCAGCGGGAACGTGAATCCGGACGGACGCCTGTAGTACAGCGACCGGACCGCCGACAGGTCGGCGGTCCGGGAGGGCGTCGTGATCGAGCCCTCGACGCCGGCGGAGGTGATCGTGGCCGCGACCGACAAGGCATGGGGGAAGTCCCCGGAGTCGAGCCGCACGACCGGGACACCCCGGTCGTGCAGCTCGACGATCACCAAGTCGGCCGTGGGGTCGTCCTTGACGGTGACGACCAACACCGGGCCGACGGCGGTCACTGGTCTCCGTCGTTCCCCGTGTCCTGGTCGCCACCACCGGCTCCGCCGCCGCTGGAACCGTCGGACGGGTTGCCGGTGTTGGTGGGCGGGTTGGTGCCGGTGCTGGTGCCGTGGCCGGGCATGTCCATCACGGCCCCGGTGGCGTCGAAGTAGCGGCCGGCCTGGGTGGCCGGGTCGATCTCGACCCGGGCGTACCCGGGCGAGAACGCCGGGTACGGTGCCATCCTGCGCACGCCCCACGGCACGGGGGTGGCGACGCCGACAGGCAGCGGACGTCCGGTGGGAAGCCGGTCGGAGTGAGCGAACATCAGGCTGTACCTCCTCGTAGATGATGCTGATGGCCGTGCTGGTGGCGCCGGGCCTCCCGACCGGCTCCGGAACGATCACCTCGGCGGGCTCCGTCGTCATGGTCACAGTCCCGGTGGGTATCGAAGCGGTGACGTTGTGTCATTTCGACTGTAGGGCGGACCAGACGGAGGTAGGACTGACTGGCAGTACGTATTGGGTGCCGTCCGGAAGGAGTGCACGCTGTGACCGGAACCCTCGCCGGGTTCGTGCTGCGCCTCTGCCGGGAGTCCGCCGGGCACACACAGAGTGGGATGGCTGAGATTCTGGGCGTGGATCTGGCGACAGTTCAGGGCTGGGAGTCGGGCCGTCGGCCGCTGGCGAACATGAAGGCGGGGGCCCTTCTGGAACTGCGGCGCAAACTGCCCGTACTCGGTGCGGATACCGTGCTGGTGGCGCTGCTGGACCCGGCGATGGACGCGGACCGGATCATCGCCGCTGCGCTCGATCCCCCGCGTGACGCTCTGCTTCACCCGCTCGCCGGATGGGTGCACGATCGGGCCGTGGCACACATGATCGGCTGGGCGATACAGGGAACACCACCTCCGGTGGTTTCTGCTCGGCCGCTTGCTTCTCGGCGCGGCGCGGCGCCGAAGTCCCCGATGCTGACGGCCGTGGATCGGCAGCAGCTTTTCGCTCACCTGCGTCAGGTTGCCGAGGAGTCACATCGGGCCGGGACGGCAGCGCCCCTGCTACGGCGCCAGGCCCTCTACCTCACCAGCTACGACCGGACGCCGGAGGCCCGGGCCTGGACCGCGCACACCCTCTACCGGGGTCGGGGAGTGCTGGGACTACGGGGTTGGTCGGAACGGTGGGCGGAGGCCCGGTCCATGGCGACCGCGCTGGCGAGGCAGGGCGACCAGCAACCACTGATCGACTTCATCGAACGAGCGCTCGTCGACGACGACGAGGGCGAGGTCGCGAACCTCAACTACTGGGCGCACTGGCTCGGCGCGGGCAGCGGACAGCAGGCGGACGACCGGTTCATGGCCGATCGCAACCTGTCCGGTCTGGACCCGGTGCGCCTGTTCCGGCTGCTGGTGCGCGGCGTTGACGAGGCCCCGACCTACGCCGAGCTGTATGCGCACACCCTGTGGGCGCTGTTGCGCCTCCATCCGTGGCTGCCGCTGGCGGCTCCGGACACCGCCGGTTTGCTGGCCTCGCAGTCGGAAAGGCTGCTCGATGGCGCCGGCCCGGTCCTATCCTCAAGATCTCGGCGGGAGTTCGCCGCTGTGCACGAGCAATCCGTACGAAGGAGTACCTGATGGCAGAGGACATCACCGCCGAGGCCGCGGCCGGTACGGCGACCTTTGTGGCGGAGATGGGGGTGCTCAAGCGGGTGCGCCGTACTGGCTGGTGGCACGCGGGGGTGCGGGATCCGGAGTCGATCGCTGAGCACTCCTGGCGCACGTCGGTGATCGCGGCGGTGCTGGCGATGATGGAGGGCGCCGACCCGGCGAAGGCATCACTGCTTGCGACGTTCCACGACAGCCAGGAGACCCGGATCGGGGACATTCCGCACATCGGTCGGCGGTATCTCTCGGCCTCCCCCAACGAGACGGTCACCGCGGACCAGGTGGCGACCGCGCATCCGGCGGTGCGGGCAGGTGTGCAGCGGATCGTGGAGGAGTACGAGCAGGGTGACAGCCTGGAGGTGATCTGCGCCCACGACGCGGACAAGCTGGAGTGCCTGGTGCAGGCCGTGGAGTACCGGGAGTCCGGGTACCCCCATGTTCAGCCGTGGATCGACTCCAGCCTGGCCAAGTTGAAGACGGCGTCCGCGCAGGCCTTGGCGGAGGCGGCGTTGACCATGACGACGCTGGAGTGGCGGGAGACCTACCTGCGCTGATTCAGACAGGAGGGAGGCCCGCCCCGGCGAGGCGGGCCTCCGTCATCAGCGCAGGGAGGGGCGCTTGCTGGTGCCGCGGCGTTGGGTGACGATGGCGGCGACTGCGGCTACGGTGTCCGCCGTGATCAGGTCGGCGACCTTCAGTGCGGTGCCGAAGCGGCGGTTCAACCGGCCGACGACCTGGATGGCGGCGAGGGAGTTGCCGCCGAGGTCGATGAACGAGGCTGTGGCGCCGGGGAGTTCGGGCAGGCCCAGTACCTCGTGCCAGGTTTCGCCGACGGCGGTGCGGATGGCCGGGTCGGATTCGGGGACCGGGGCGGCGGCCTCGGCGGCGAGGCGTTCGAGCTCCGGGCGGGCGATCTTGCCGTTCTGGTTGACCGGGAGCTCGGCGAGGGCGAAGACCCGGGCCGGGACCATGCTTTCCGGCAGCCGCTCGCGCAGGTGGGCGCGGAGCTGCTCGACGGAGGCCTCGCCGGTCACGGACACGTAGGCGGCCAGCGACTGGGCGATGCCCGCCGAGTCGCGCACCGGCACCACGACGGCGTCCGCCACCGCCGGGTGCTCGCGCAGGCAGGACTGGATCTCGCCGAGCTCGATCCGTACCCCGCCGATCTTCACCTGGTGGTCGACCCGGCCGATCAGCTCCAGTTCGCCGTCCGCGCGCAGCCGGGCCAGGTCGCCGGTGCGGTAGAGCCGGGCGCCGGGGACGGTGGAGAACGGGTCGGGCAGGAAGCGCTCGGCGGTGAAGGCGGGCCGGTCCTGGTAGCCCCAGCCGACGCCGAGCCCGCCGAGGAACAGTTCGCCGAGCTGGTCCACGGCCGCCGGTGCGCCGAAGGCGTCCAGCACGTGGGCGCTCTGGTTGGTCATCGGCCGCCCGTACGGGACGGAGCGCCAGCGCGGGTCGACGGCGGCCACGTCGTAGTAGGTGCTGTCCACGGAGACCTCGGTGGCGCCGCCCAGGCTGATGAACCGGGCCTGCGGGAAGGCCGCGCGGACGGTGTCGGGCTGGGCCAGCGGGATCCAGTCCCCGCCCAGCAGGAAGGCCCGCAGTGCGCCGGTGCGGCCGGTGCCCCAGGTGCGCAGGAACTGGGCCAGCGAGGACGGGACGGAGTGCCAGACGGTGATCCCGGCGTGCTCGACCAGCTCGGCCCAGTGTTCGACGTCGTTCTCCCGGCCGCGTTCCGGCAGGACGAGCGTGGCGCCGGTCATCAGCGCGGCGAACACGTCGTACACCGTCATGTCGAAGCTCGGCGAGGAGACGCCGAGGATCCGGTCGCCGGGGCCCAGCTCGTAGCGGGCGCTGAGGTCCAGGATCATGCTGGTCCGGCCGACGTGGTCGAGCAGGGCGCCCTTGGGCTCGCCGGAGGAGCCGGAGGTGAAGATCACGTAGGCGAGGTCGCGGCCGGTCACCGGCACCGACGGCAGCGAACCGGCCGGGGCGGCCGGCAGTTCCTCGACCGGCCCGAGGACGATCAGCGGCACCCCCGTGCTGCTGTCGGCGCCGTTCGCGGCGCCCAGGGCGTCGGCGACCACCACGTCGACCCGGCCGAGGCGGTGCAGCACCTCGCGGCGGTGGGCGGGCAGCATCGGGTCCAGCGGGACGAAGGCGGCTCCGGTCTTCAAGGCCGCGTACGCCGCCACCACCAGCTCCGCGCTGCGGGTCGCGGCCACCCCGACCCGCCCGCCGACCCCCACGCCGAGGGCGGCGATCCGGGCGGCCAGGGCCTCGGCCTTGGCGTCCAGTTCGCCGTAGGTCAGGCTGAGCCCGCCCTGCACCACGGCGATCCGCTCGGGGGCCTCGGCGACCCGCCGGGCCACCCGCTGGTGCAGGCAGACCGGTTCGGCCAGCGGCGGCCCGGGCCGGTTGACCTCGGCGACCAGCTCGCGCTCGGCGGGGGTGAGGTGGTCGACCAGGTCGATCCGCTGCCCGTCGGGGGCGGTCAGGAAGGCGGCCAGGTGCGCGGCGACCCGGTCCAGGGCGTGCGCGTCGTCCGGCCGGGCGGTGGCCCGCACGCGCAGCGTCCAGCCGCCGTCAGGGGCCGGGGTGAGGGCGAACACGGCGGGGGAGGAGTCCGGGTGGACGGACAGCTCCAGCGGGCGCCCCTCGGGGAACCCCTCGCAGTGCCGGGCCAGGGCAGCCCGGCAGGCCGCCAGGGTGGGCGCGGATGATCCGGTTCCGGCCAGTTCGGCGGGCTCGATCCGCCAGGCCGTCCACTCCTGCTGCCCCTCGGCGCGGCCCCACACGGTGACCGGCCGCAGGCCGCCGTAGCGCAGCACCAGCGCGCCCAGTCCGGCGGCGAGGTCCGCGGGCGCGGCGGCCGGCAGGCCGGTCAGCGGCCCGGACTCGACGGCCTCGGGCCGGTCACCCCACAGCACCGGGAGGACGGGGTCGGCGTGCTCGGTCATGAGGAGGCTCCCTGGTGGGGTTCGTGACGGGTGTACGGGGCCGCGGCCAGCAGGTCGGAGCCGCGGGCGCCCGGGCGCTCCAGCGCGGCCCGGAGCAGGGCCTGCAGCTGTTCGGCCAGGCCGGCCGCCCAGGCCGGGTCGAAGGCCTCGGTGGAGTACTCGATGCTGAGCAGGAAGTCCGGGCCGTCCTCGATGAAGGTCACCGTGGCGTCGAAGGCGTGCCGCCCGGGGTAGAGGTCGACGTCCTCGCAGCTGACACCGGGCAGCTCCGGGCGGCCGGGGGCGCTGCCGCCGGTGCGCAGCTGGAGGGTGACCTGCGCGAGCGGGTTGCGGCCCGGGCGGCGGGCCGGGGCGAGCCGGCGCACCACGGCGCCGAACGGCACCTCGTGGTCGATGGCGGCCAGGGTCGCGGCGTTCAGCCGGGCGGCGAGCTGCTCGACCGTGGGGTCGTCGGCGAGGTCCGCCCGCAGTACCACCATGTTGACGAAGTAGCCGATCAGTGGTTCGAGTTCCGGCTCGCCGCGGCCGGCGAACAGGGTGGCGAAGGCGGTGTCGGGGCGGCCGGTGCGCTCGGTCAGGGCGAGCGAGAACGCCGCGCCGAGCAGCGGGAACAGCGAGAGCCGGGCGGCCCGGGCCCGTTCGGTCAGCGCCCGGTGCAGCTCCGGGTCGAGCCGGACCACCAGCCGGTCGGCGGCGAAGGACGGCCGCCGGGGGCGGCTGCGCCCCGCCGCCAGGTCGACGGCCGGGAGGTCGCGCAGGGCGGCCTCCCAGTGGCCGAGCAGCTCCTCCAGCTCCGGCCCCTGGAAGCACTCCCGCTGCCACCGGGCGTACCGCCGGTACGGCACCGGGAGTTCGGGCAGCACCGCCTCCGGGTCCTTGCCGGCCAGCAGTGCCGCGTACCCGGCGGACAGTTCGTCGGTGAGCACCCGCAAGGACCAGCCGTCGGTGGCGATGTGATGCATCACCAGGCTGAGCACGTGCTCCTCGGGGCCGAGCCGGAACAGCCGGAGCCGGAACGGCCGACCCGCCGCCAGGTCGAAGGGCTCACGCGCCTCCCGGTGCAGGGCGTCCGCCAGCTCGGCCCCGTCGGCGACCTCGCACAGCGGCAACTCGGCCTCGCCGGGCGGCAGCACCAGCTGGTACGGGTCGCCGTCGTCCGCGCGGAAGGCGGTGCGCAGCACCTCCTGCCGGCGCACCACCAGGGTCAGCGCCCCCCGCAGCAGTTCGGGCCGCAGCGGGCCGCGCAGCCGGAAGGCCAGCGGGACGTGGTAGGCGGCGGTGCCGGGCACCAGTTGCTCGAACATCCACAGCGCCTCCTGGCCGGAGGACAGTTCGTACCGCTCGGCCGGGTCGGCCGCGCCGACGGAACCGGGCATCGTGCTCCCATCGAAGTGTCGGAACGTCGGGGGCGAGGTCGGAAGGTGGCGAGATCGGAAGGCGGCGAGGTCGGAAGGGGGCGAGGGTGGGGCGGAGCCGCCCGCAATGCCTCGGCCGCGCCGGGAGGGAGTGCGCCGGCGGGCGGGCGATCATCGGTCCAGTCTGTCAGCCGTACGCACTCTGCGGAAGATCCTCCCCGGGGGTGGGCCGGAAAGTCCCCGGAAAAGTCCAACGGGAAAGGCAGTTGGTTGTCATACCTCGGCCGGTGCGGTATCCCTTGATCTCGAACCTGTCCGGTGCATGCTCACTTCCGGGAGTCGCGAATGACCGGCACACACGTGGCCGGCGGCCTCGTCACGACGGCGGCCGTGGGCCTGGTGCGGTTGCCGTGCGACCGGTGGCTCGCCAATCACCCGACCGAACGCGGCAGTTCGCGTACGCATCCGGTTCCGGAACCGGTCCTGGAGCGATTCCTGGGCCTGGCGGAGGAACCCGGCGGCGGCGCGGACGCGGTGCTCGCGGCCGTGCTCGCGGTCCTGCTGCACCACTACGCGGGCCAGCAGGACGTCGAGTTGACGCTGGACGGGCCCGGGTCGGTGCGGATCTCGGTCGACGAGGACGCCGACCTGCGCGGGATCCGGCAGCAGGTGGAGCGTCAAGTCGCCGGAGTGAGCGGCCCGGTGGACGGGGCCGAGGCCCCGCTGACCGTCAGGCTGGGCCAGGCCGGCCCCGGCGCCCTGCTGGAGGCCGCGTACGACCCGGCGCTGCTCGACGAGGCCACCGCCGCCCGGGTGCTGGAGCACACGGCCCGGCTGCTGGCCGCGCTGGTCGCCGACCCCGACGGAGCGGTCCGCCGGGCCCGGTTCGGCTCGCCGCAGGAGCGCGAGCGGATCCTCACCGAGTGGAACGGCGACGGCACCCGGACGCCGTACCCGGACTCGACCGTGGTGGCGGCCTTCGAGGAGCAGGCGCGGGCGACCCCGGCCGCGCCCGCAGTGGAGTTCGAGGACGAGGTGCTCAGCTACGCCGAACTCGACCGGCGCGCCGCCCTGGTGAGCCGCCGGCTGACCGCGGGCGCGGGCTCCGGCTTCGTCGGGATCCACCTGGAGCGCTCGGTCGAGCTGGTGGTGGCGATCCTCGGGGTGCTCAAGGCCGGGCTCGCCTACGTGCCGCTCGATCCCGAACTCCCCGCCGACCGGGTGCGGTACATGGTCGAGGACTCCGGCGCCGCCACCGTGCTGGGCCGCCCCGAGGACGTCGAGGCGCTCGCCGGGCCCGGTGTCACCGTCCTGACCGTCCAGGAGGCCGTCCGGGAGGGCGCGCAGGCGCCGGAGGCCGGACGCCCGGAGATCACCGGCGACACCCCCGTCTACCTGATCTACACCTCGGGCTCCACCGGCCGCCCCAAGGGCGTGCTGAACCGCCACGCGGGCGTGTTCAACACCGTCCACTGGCGGCGCCGGCGCTTCCCGCTCGGCCCGGACGACCGGGTGCTGCAGAAGACCCCGTTCGGATTCGACGTCTCGGCCTGGGAGTTCCTCTGGCCGCTGGTATCCGGCGCCTGCCTGGTGGTCGCCCGCCCGGGCGGGCACCGGGACACCCGCTACCTCAAGCGGACCGTCCGGGACCGGGGCGTCACCGTGATCCACTTCGTGCCCTCCATGCTGGACGCCTTCCTGGAGGAGGACGACCTGGCCGGGCACTGCGCCGGCCTGCGGCTGGTCTTCGCCAGCGGCGAGGCGCTCACCCCGACCACCGTCCGGGCCTTCTTCCGGCAGCTGGACTGCGAACTGCACAACCTCTACGGGCCCACCGAGGCCTCCATCGAGGTCTCGCACTGGCAGGCCGCGCCGGACTTCGCCGGGCGGGACGTGCCGATCGGCCGCCCGATCGCCAACACCGGCCTGTACGTCGTGGACGAGCGGCTCGAACCGGTGCCGGTCGGCGTCGCGGGCGAGCTGTGCATCGGCGGCGTCCAGGTCGCCCTCGGCTACCACCGGCAGCCGGAACTGACCCGGGAGCGGTTCGTCGCCGACCCCTTCGCCCCGGGCGGGCGGCTGTACCGCACCGGCGACCTCGCCCGGTACCGCACCGACGGGCAGATCGAATACCTCGGGCGGCTGGACGACCAGGTCAAGATCAGCGGCTTCCGGATCGAACTCGGCGAGATCGAGACCGTGTTGCGCGCCCAGCCGGGTGTCGGGCAGGCCGCGGTGCTCCCGGTCGGCGAGGACGATGCCCGGCGGCTGGCCGCCTTCGTGGTGCCCACCGGGCCGGGCGCCTTCGACCCGGAGAAGTGCCGCTCCGCGCTGTCCGAGGTGCTGCCCGCCTACATGGTGCCCAAGCAGTTCACCGAGCTGGCGGCGCTGCCCACCTCGACCAACGGCAAGCTCGACCGCCGTGCGCTGGCCGGCCCGGCCCAGGCCGCCCCCGCTGCCGCCGCCGTTCCCGTCCCCGCCGCTGGCCCTGCTCCCGCTCCGACCCCCGCTCCCGCCCCCGCCGACGGCGCCGGGGACGCGAAGGGCGCCGAGGACACCGGGTCCGACCTGGAGAGCACCCTGCGCGCGCTGTTCGCCCAGTCGCTGGGCATCGCCGAGGTCGGCCCGCACGAGGACTACTTCGAGCTGGGCGGCCACTCGCTGGCCGCCGTCAAGCTGGCGACCCGGATCCGGGCCGCCCTCGGGGTGGACCTCGACGTCTGGACCCTGTTCGACTTTCCCACCGTGGCCGAGTTGGCACGCGAACTCGCCCGGCCGCTCTGACGAAGGACGGTCCCATGTCAGTTTCACCCGCCCCCGGCCGCGCCCCGGAGGACGCGGACGAGACCGAGGACACCGTGCGCGACCTGCTGGTCGCCGGTGCCGAGAAGCTCGCCGCCGACGACCCGGAGCTCCACCGGGTGCTGGCCCGTGAGCAGGCCCGGCAGAACGCCACCCTGTCGCTGGTGGCCTCCTCCAGCGTGGTCGACCCCTCGGTGCTGGCCGCCCAGGCCTCGACCGCGGTCAACGTGACCGCGGAGGGCTACCCGGGCCGCCGCTACCACGCCGGCTGCGGCGTCATCGACGACATCGAGAGCCTGGCGATCGAGCGCGCCAAGAGCGTCTTCGGCGCCCGCTACGCCAACGTCCAGGCGCACTCGGCGACCACCGCCAACTACGCGGTGCTGTCCGCCCTGTTGAACCCCGGGGACACCCTGCTGGGGATGAACCTGGCCGAGGGCGGCCACCTCACCCACGGCAGCCCCGCCGCGTACGCCGGACAGTACTTCGACGCCGTCGGGTACGGGCTGGACGCGGACGGGCTGATCGACTACGGCCAGGTGGCCGAGCTGGCCCGGGAGCACCGACCCCGGGTGATCATCTGCGGGGCCACCGCCTACAGCCGGATCGTCGACTTCGCCCGCTTCCGGGCCATCGCCGACGAGGTCGGCGCCTACCTGATGGCCGACATCTCGCACGTCGCCGGACTGGTCGCGACCGGCCTGCACCCGAGCCCGGTCGACCACGCCCACATCACCACCGCCTGCACCCACAAGCAGCTGTTCGGCCCGCGCGGCGGCCTGATCCTGGTCGGCCGGGACCACGACGCCCCGGCGCCCAAGGGCAACGGCGACCTCGGCACCTTCCTGAACCGCGCGATCTTCCCGTACTACCAGGGCGCCCCCGCGCTCAACAGCATCGCGGCCAAGGCCCGCGCCCTCGCGATCGTGGCGACCCCGGCCTTCGCGGTCACCACCGAGCGGATCGTCTCCTTCTCCCGCGGCATGGCGGCCGAACTCGGCCGGCGCGGCTACCCGATCGTCTCCGGCGGGACGGACAACCACACCGTCCTGGTCGACCTGCGGACCCGCGGCCTCAGCGGCCTGGTGGCCGAGGAGGCGCTGGAGGAGTGCGGGATGGTGGTCAACAAGAACCGGGTGCCCGGCGACACCACCCCGCCGCTGGTCGGCGGCGGCGTGCGGCTGGGCTCCAACAGCGCCGCGCACCGCGGGATGTCCGGGGCCGAGGCGGGGCGCTGCGCCGAGCTGATCGACACCGTGCTGTCCGCCGTCACGCCGCTCGGGCCGCGCAGCTACGAACTGCCCGACGACGTCCGCTACTCGGTCGCCTCCCAGGTCGCCGAACTGGCGGCCAAGTTCCCCCTGCCCGGCTACGCCACCGCCTAGGCCCGGCCCAGGCTCTGCCCAGGCCCGGCCCAGGTCCCACCCAGGCCCCAACGGAAGGACGAACATGAGCGAGCCCGACGACGACCGCCGGTACCTGGTGGTCCTCAACGACGAGGAGCAGTACTCCGTCTGGCCGGCCGACCGGGAGGTCCCGGCCGGCTGGCGGGCGGAGGGCTTCGAGGGGACCCGCCAGGCGTGCCTGGAGCACGTCTCCGAGGTGTGGACCGACATGCGCCCGCGCAGCCTGCGGCGGGCCATGGAGGGCAGCCAGGGCAGCAAGGGCTGACCTGCGGCCCGGCCGCGAACGCCGGAGGCCCGGGGTGGTGAACCACCCCGGGCCTCCGGCGTTCCCGTTCCCGTTCCCGGCGCGTCAGCGCTCGTCGGCGCCCAGCCGCAGCGCCCGCATGGTGTCGGCCACCTCGCGGTGCAGCCCGGAGTCGCTGCCGGCGAAGCGGTCGAGCACCCGCTGCTGGACCTCCGGGTCCTTCTCCTGGCTCAGCTTGAACATCACCTCGACCTTGGTCACGGTGAAGTGGATGCCGCCGACCGCGCCGACGATCTGCCGGTGGTACTCCAGCGAGGGGGCGAGCGGCATGCCGTCCCCGAACCGGTCCTCCAGCGTCTGGGCGGTGGTGTGGACGATCGTCAGGGTCTCGTCGTCCGCGGCCAGTTCGATCGTGCCCTCCAGGTGGACGGCCACGTAGTTCCAGGTCGGCGCGACCATCGGGGCGGAGTAGAGGGTCGGGGTGACGTAGCCGTTCGGCCCGTGGAAGACGAGCTTCGCCGGGCCGCCGCCGTCGGCGACGAGCTGCTGCCAGTGCGGGTTCACCCGGGTCATGTGGGTCCACAGGCGCATGCCCTGCAGCGGGTCGCCCGGGGCGGCGTCGGGCGGCACGATCACCGGCACGTGGGTGGCGTTGGGCGTCGGGTTCCCGTTGCCGGTCAGCACGGCGAGCGGGTGCCGCTCGATGACCCGCAGCGGCCAGTCGTCCCCGTCCACCTGGTAGAGCTTCGGCGTGAACACTCGTACTCCTCGGTCTCAGTGTTTCGGCGCTGCCGGATCCGCCCCGGGCGGCCGGCCGCCCGGCCCACCCGGTCGGTGCGGGGGTCAGCCGGTCGGTGCGGGGGTCAGCCGGTCGGTGCGAGGGTCAGCCGGACAGTGCCTTGACGAGCATGTCGCCGATCTCCCCGGCGCGGACGGCGGAGAGGGACAGCAGGGTCTCGGAGAGCCCGTGGCTGTGCTCGCCGAAGCCCTGGACGTAGATGCCGCAGTGCACGCTCTCGTCGGTCACCACCCGGTGCTCCCGGTCGAGCCGCAGCCGGCCCTGGTCGTCCAGCCCGCAGTGCGGCAGCAGGCCGTCCAGGAAGACCGCCGGGTCGGTGCGGGTGTAGCCGGTGGCGCAGACCAGCGCCTCGGCCTCCAGGATGGTGCTGGTGCCGGAGGACAGCGATTCCACGTCGATCCGCAGGCCGTCCGGAGTTTCCGTCACTTCGCGTACCCGGGAGACGTTGTGGAAATTCAGCCGGGGATTTCCGGCCACCTTTTCCAGGTACGCCTGCTGGAACAGCGACTGCAGCAGATCGGCGTCCACCACCGAGTAGTTGGTGCCGGCGTGATATTCGATGAGGCGCTGCCGGACGTCGTCCGGGGCGGTGTGGAAACGGTCCACCGCCTCGGGGTTGAACACCTGGTTGGCGAACGGGCTGTCGTCGGCGACGCTGAACCCGTACCGGGAGTGCACCGAGTGCACCTGCGCCCGCGGGAAGCGCGCGTGCAGGTGCTCGATCGCCTCCGCCGCGCTCTGGCCCGAGCCCAGGACCACGAAGGAGCGCGGGTCCTGCGGTGCGATCCGCTCCACCTCCGGCAGGAACCGGGAGGTGTGCCAGATCCGCGGGGAGTGCGGCAGGTCGGCGGGCAGCTTGGGCTCGATCCCGGCGGCGATCACCAGGTTGCGGGCGCGCTGCACCTGGCGGGTGCCGTCGGCCGCGACGAAGACCACGTCGAGGAATTCGACGCCCTGTTCGCCGGCGACCGGCTCGACCGCCACCACCCGCGAGCCGTAGGAGACGAGGTCCGCGAAGCCCTCCGCGACCCACTCCAGGTAGTCGTGGAACTCCACCCGCAGTGGGTAGAAGGACTTGGTGTTGATGAAGTCCGCCAGCCGGCCCTTGGCCTGCAGGTAGCACAGGAACGAGTACGGACTGGTCGGATTGCGCATGGTCACGAGGTCCTTGAGGTACGAGACCTGCATGGTGGCGCCCTCGATCAGCATGCCCCGGTGCCAGCCGAAGCGCTGCTGCGCCTCGAAGAAGCGCGCGGTGACCGGGGCCCCGTCGGCGATCTCCGAAATGGCGGCCGCGAGGGCCAGGTTCGAGGGGCCGAAGCCGATTCCGGCCACGTCGACGATGTCGGTTCCGGCGACCACGCCGGAACGTTGCCGCTCACCCACGGACTTCCCTGCTCTCTCCCTTTTGGGGATGGCCTGTCTGGGTCGACGTCGAGTCCGGTCGACCGATGACGGTGCTCAGGGCAGCACACTGCCGCGACTCCTGATCACTCCATGACAGTAGGAGCTGCCCCACGTGCTGTGCAAGCAAAAGGGGAAAATCCCGATCACCCGTGGTGAGTTGGCGTTGCGGGGGCGGAGAGATCCGGTCCGCTCTTGACGGCGCATCGTCACGCTGAATAGCATCCGAAGCGTTCGAGGTGGGGGCATAGCCGGACCCCAAGTCCACGACTCGGCAAAAGAGTTCGTTACCCACTATCCGAACTCCATTCACTGACTTCTCGTCAAGAACTGACAGGGCAAGGGTTTCGCGCGAAGGGATCCGCGACCGCACCATGTTGGAATCACCGGGCACGACCGAGTCAGTTCCCCGGCAGGGGTGGACCCTTGCGAGCCGCTTCGCCGCCGTCGCGGCGGCCGCGCCGACCGCCACCGCGGTCCGCAGCGAGGCCGGCGACCTCGACTACGGCGCCCTCGACGCCGCCGCCGGGGCGCTCGCCGCCCGGCTGCGCGACCGGGGCGTACGCCGCGGCGACCGGGTCGGCGTCCTGCTGGAGCGCTCGCCCCGGCTGGTCGTCGCCCTGCTCGGCATCCTCAAGGCGGGCGCCGCCTACGTCGCCGTCGACCCGGGCGACCCGCCCGCCCGGCTGCACACCATCCTGGGCGACGCCGAGGTGTCGCTGGTGGTCACCGACGCGGACCGACGGGCGAAGCTCGACGGCGCGTTCGAGCACCTCGACGTGGCCGCCGAACACTTCGACGTGACGGCCGACCGGCTCGACGCGACGGCCGGGCACCACGACGTGGCCGCCGCACCGGCGACGGACGACCCCGGCACCCAGGGCGGACAGACCCCCGAGGACCTCGCCTACGTCGCCTACACCTCCGGCTCCACCGGCCGCCCCAAGGGCGTCTGCGTGCCGCACCGCGCCGTGCTGCGCCTGGTGCTGGACGCCGGCTACCTCGACGCCCGGCCCGACGACGTCTTCCTCCAGCTCGCCCCGGTCGCCTTCGACGCCTCCACCCTGGAGATCTGGGGCCCGCTGCTGAACGGCGGCTGCCTGGCGCTCGCCCCGGCCGGCCGGCTCGGCCCGGCGGAGGTGGTCAAGGCCGCCCGGGACACCGGCACCACCGTGCTGTTCCTCACCACCGCCCTGTTCCACCAGGCGGTCGAGGCGGGCCTGACCGACCTGCCCGCCCTGCGCCGGCTGTTCACCGGCGGCGAGGTGCTCTCCGCCGAACACGTCGACCGGGCCGCCGCCGCCCTGCCCGACACCCTCGTCTCGGCCGCCTACGGCCCCACCGAGAACACCACCTTCACCAGCACCCACCCCGTCCGCGCACCGCTCGGCGACCGCGGCGTCCCGATCGGCGGGCCGATCGACGGCACCGGCATGGTCGTCCTCGACGAGCGGCTGGACCCGGTGCCCGACGGCACCGTCGGCCGGCTCTTCGTCAACGGCGCCGGCCTCGCCCACGGCTACCTCGGACTGCCCGGCCTCACCGCCGACCGCTTCCTCCCCGACCCGTACGCGAGCGCCCCCGGCACCCGGATGTACGACACCGGCGACCTCGCCCGGCGCGGCCCCGACGGCGCCTACGAGTTCGCCGGCCGGGCCGACGGCCAGCTCAAGGTCAACGGCATCCGGATCGAGTCCGACGACATCGAGGCCCGGCTGCGCCGCCACCCCGACGTCCAGGACGCCGCCGTCGTCCTCCAGGACCACGGCCCCGGCGACCGCCGACTGGTCGGCTTCTACAGCGGCCCCTACGCCGTCTCCTCGGTGGAACTGCGCCGCACCCTGGCCGAGGAGCTCCCGGCCGGCATGATCCCCACCGCCCTGGTCTGGGTGGACCGGCTGCCGCTCAAGCCCAACGGCAAGGTCGACCGGGACGCCCTGGCCGCCCGGCGCGGCCGGACCCGCCCGGACGGCGACGTGCCCTACCGGGCGCCCGCCGACCCGGTCGAGCACCGGCTCACCGTGCTCTGGCAGGAGGTCCTCGACGTCGAACCGGTCGGTGTCGACGACGACTTCTTCGACCTCGGCGGGCACTCGCTGACCGCCAGCCGGATCACCCGGGAGGTCACCGCCGAGTTCGAGGCGGTGATCCGGGCCCGGGCCTTCTACCTCAACCCCACCGTGGCCGGACTGGCGGACCACATCAGGACGCAGCGGCCGGAACTCGCCTCCGACGCCCCGACCGGGGCAGACCGGTGAGGATCACCGGCCCCGGCGACGACGGGCAGCGGGACGGGGCACCGGACCCGGAACTCGTCGACCTGAGCGACCCGCATTTCTACGCCACCGGCGACCCCCACGCGGTCTGGCGCCACTACCGCCACAAGGCCCCCGTCACCCGGCTCACCGTCCCGAGCGGCCGCGGCTACGTCTCCGTCACCGCCCACGCCGAGACCAGCACCGTGCTGCGCGACCACGCGCTCTACACCTCGCGGCGCGGCAACATGCTCTCCGTCCTCGGCGAACAGGACCCGGCCGCCGACCGGATGATGGTCGCCAGCGACCCGCCGATCCACGGCTACCTGCGCCGCCCCGTCGCCCAGGCGCTCTCCGCCCGCGAACTCGCCGCCCGCCGCCCGGCCATCCGCCGGATGGCCCGGCAGCTGCTGGCACCGCTGGCGAGCGGCGAACCCTGGGACCTGGCGGCCGCGATGACCGCCTTCCCGATGATGTTCACCGGCGCCCTGATGGGCCTGCCCGAGGCCGACTGGCCCGAACTGACCAGGCTCACCACCGTCGCGATCGCCCCCGCCGACCCCGCCTCCCGGGACGACTCCGGCGGCCACCAGCTGGTCTCCGCGCACCACGAACTCTTCGACTACTTCGCCGAGGTGGCCGCCGACCGCACCCCGCGCGAGGACCTGGTCGGGCTGCTCCAGCAGCTCACCGTCGGCGACCGCACGATCCGGCTCGACGAGGTCATCTACAACTGCTACAACGTGCTGCTCGGCGCCAACGTCACCGCGCCGCACGTCATCGCGACCACCGTCAACGCCCTGCTGGAGCACCCGGACCAGTACCGGCGGCTGCTCGACGGCGGGGCCACCGTCGCCTCCGCCGTCGAGGAGGGCCTGCGCTGGGCCTCCCCGGCCACCCACGCCATGCGCTACGCCACCGAGGACACCGTCCTCGGCGGCGAACCGGTGCGGGCCGGCGAGGCCGTGGTCGCCTGGCTGGGCTCGGCCAACCGCGACGAGACGGTCTTCGACGACCCGTACGTCTTCGACGTGGCGCGCACCCCCAACCGGCACGTCGCCTTCGGGTTCGGCGCGCACTACTGCGTCGGCGCCCCGCTCGCCCGGATCGCCCTCGGCGAGTTCTTCACCGAGGTCACCGAACTGGTCGAGCGCTTCGAACCGGCCGGCCCGGTCGCGCACCTGGCCTCCAACTTCATCGCCGGGATCAAGCACCTCCCGGTGACCGCCAGGCTGCGCCCCGGCGCCGCCCGGCAGCTCGCCGAGCCCGTCCCGGCGAGCTGATCCACCCCGCACCGTGCCGGAACGAGAGGACCTTCCCGCCGTGATCGAGATGCGCAGTGACACCTTCACACTGCCGACGCCCGAGATGCTCACCGCGATCACCGAGGCGGAGCTCGGCGACGACGTCTACGGCGAGGACCCGACGGTCAACGAGCTCGAACGCCGCACCGCCGAGCTGACCGGCAAGGAGGCCGCCTGCTTCTTCCCGAGCGGCACCATGGCCAACCTCGCCTCGATCATGGCCCACGCCCCGCGCGGCACCAAGGCCGTGGTCGGCGCCGAGAGCGACATCTGGCTGTACGAGGCGGGCGGCGCCGCGGTCTGCGGCGGGGTCGTCTACGAGCCGGTGCCCAACCAGGCCGACGGCACCATCGCGCTGGCCGACCTGGCCGCCGCCTTCCCGAAGGACCCGGACGACCCGCAGTTCGCGCTGCCCTCGCTGATCTGCCTGGAGAACACCCACAACCGCTGCGGCGGCGTGGTGCTGCCGCTCGACTACCTGGCCGAGGTGCGCCGCTTCGCCGACGAGCGCGGCGTCGCCGTGCACCTGGACGGCGCCCGGGTGGTCAACGCCGCGATCGCCGCCGGGGTGGAGGTCGCGGACATCACCGCGCACGTCGACTCGGTGCAGTTCTGCCTCTCCAAGGGCCTGGGCGCGCCGGTCGGTTCGATGGTGGCCGGCAGCGCGGAGTTCGTGGAGCGGGTCCGTCGGCTGCGCAAGATGCTCGGCGGCGGGATGCGCCAGGTCGGGCTGCTGGCGGCGGCCGCGCTGGTGGCACTGGACACCCGGGGCCGGCTGGCCGAGGACCACGCCAACGCCCGGCGGCTGGCCGAGGGCCTGGCGCTGCTGCCCGGCGTGGAGCTGGACGTGGACACCGTCGAGACCAACATCGTGATCTTCAAGGTCACCGACGAGCGCTTCGACTGGCGCAGCTTCGTCACCTCGGTGGCCCGGCACGGCCTGGCGGTCACCGAGTTCGGCCACGGCCGGATCCGCGCGGTCGTCCACAACGGGGTGAGCGCCGAGGACGTCACCGCCGCCGTCGCCGTGGTGGCCCGGGTCCTCAAGGACGGCCCGACGACCGACTGACCCCGTACGGCCCCGCTGGACGACGATGGCACCGCCCCGGAACGGGGGCGGTGCCATCGTGCGTCGCGGTCCGGTCAGAGCCGGTCAGAGCCGGTCAGCCGGTCGTGGGGCGGTGGTCGCGCAGGGCCGCGCCCAACTCGGCCGCCAGCCCGGCCACGTACGGCTCCTGGAGCAGGGTGAGGTGGCTGCCCCGGGCCGGCCGGACGGTGAGGGAGCCGACGAAGGCCGCCCAGCCCTCGGCCGGCGGGACCGGCCAGTCCGACTCCGCCGCCTGGAAGAGCAGCGCCGGGCAGCGCACCGGGCGCGGCCGGTGGGCGACCAGGGCGGCGAGGTTGTGCCGGAGCGTCGCCAGGTGGCTGAGCAGGTCCTCGCGGTCGAGCGTCAACAGCTCCACCGGCAGGTCCAGTTCGGGCAGCAGGGCCTCGACCTCGGCCGTCCACGGGGTGTCCGGGAAGCCGGGCCCGGCGGCCCGGAGCTTCTCGTCCAGCTCCCGGGCGATCTCGGCGCGCCCCGCCAGGTGCTCCCGGTACTCCGGCGTCGGCAGGCAGCTGTCGAACAGCGTCAGCAGCGCGGTCCGTTCGCCGGACTCCTCGATCAGCCGGGCGACCTCGGCCGCCACCACGCCGCCCATCGACCACCCGGCGAGCAGGTACGGGCCGGCGGGCCGGACGTCGCGGACCGCCCGCCGGAACGCCCGGGCCAGTTCGGGCAGGCCCTCGCCCGCCCGCGGCCGCCCGGCGGCCAGTGCGACCACCGAGACCTCCGGGCCGAGCGCGGCCGCCAGCCGGGCGTAGCCGTGGACGGTGTTGGAGATCTCCGGGAAGCAGAACAGGACGGGCGCCGGGGCCGGGCCCCGGCTCAGCCAGGTGACGGACACCTCGGGACCGTCGGCCCCGCGCTCGGTGCGGCCGCCCGCCGCCGCGGCCCGGGCGGCCGCCGCCGTCCGCGCCACGGTGGGGTTGCGCAGGATGTCGCCCGGGCCGACCGCGAGGTCGAGCCGGCGCAGCCTCCCGGCGATCCGCAGGCTCTTCACCGAGTCCCCGCCGAGGTCGAAGAAGTCGTCGTGGACGCCGATGGCGGCGAGGCCGAGGACCTCCGCCCAGACCGCGGCGACGGACTCCTCGACGGCCGTGCGGGGCGCGGCGTAGTCGGCGGCCAGCTCCGGCCGGGCCCGGCCGGGGGCCGGGAGGGCCCGGCGGTCGGTCTTGCCGTTGGGGGTGAGCGGCAGCCGGTCGAGGGTGACGAAGGCGGCGGGGAGCATGTGGGCGGGCAGGAAGGCGCCCAGGTGCTCGCGGAGCTCGGTGGTGGTGGGGGCCGTCCCGGCCTCGGTGGTCAGGTAGCTGACGAGCTGCCGGTCGCCGGGGTCGTCCTCGCGGACGACGGTGGTGCTGGCGGTGACGGCCGGGTGCTCCTGGAGGCGGGCGTCGATCTCGCCGGGCTCGATCCGGTGGCCGCGGATCTTGACCTGGTCGTCGCTACGGCCGAGGTACTCCAGGTCGCCGTCGGCACGGCGGCGGGCGAGGTCGCCGGTGCGGTAGAGCCGGGCACCCGGGGTGAAGGGGTCGGGGACGAACCGCTCGGCCGTCAGCGCCGGCCGGCCGAGGTAGCCGCGGGCCAGGCCCTCGCCGCCGATGTACAGCTCGCCCGGGACACCGATCGGGACGGGCCGTCCGGCCGGGTCCAGGAGGTACGCCCGGGTGTTGCCGAGCGGACGGCCGACGGGCGAGCCCGGGTCCGCCGCCAGGATGTCGGCGGGCCGGACGTCCCGCAGGGTGGCGTGCACGGTGACCTCGGTGATGCCGTACATGTTGGCGAGCCGGGTGCGGCCCTCGCCCATGAGCGCGTGCCAGCGGCCCAGTCGCGCGGGCCGGAGCGCCTCTCCGCCGAACACCACCAGGCGCAGTCGCAGCCGGGCGGCGCTCGCCGGGTCGAGCGCCTGCTGGAGCATCGCGAAGGCGGACGGGGTCTGGTTGAGCACCGTCACCTCCTGCCGGGCCAGCAGGTCGAGGAGCTCGGCCGGACTGGTGGCGGTCGCCCGGTCGACCACGACCACCCGGCCGCCGGTGGTCAGCGGGCACCACAGCTCCCAGACGGAGAAGTCGAAGGCGAAGGAGTGGAAGAACGTCCAGGTGTCCTGCGGCCCGAAGCCGAACTCCGGGGCGGTCGCGGCGAACAGTCCGAGGACGTTGCGGTGGGTGATCTGGACGCCCTTGGGGGTGCCGGTGGATCCGGAGGTGTGGATCACGTAGGCGAGGTGGTCGGGCCGGGCGACGGGGTCGGGGTCGGTGCCGGGGTGGTCGGCCGTGGCGGGGTCGTCCAGCGCGAGGAGGGTGCCGTCGTACGGGCCCAGGCGGTCCGCGAGGTGGGCGTCGTGGAGCACGACGGCGGTGCCGGTGGAGAGGAGCAGGTGGGTGAGGCGTTCGGTGGGGTGGGCCGGGTCCAGCGGGAGGTAGGCGGCGCCGGACTTGAGGACGGCGAGCAGGGCGACGACCAGCTCGGGCCCGCGCTCGGCGCAGACCCCGACGGTGGTGTCCGGCCGGGCGCCGAGGCCCCGGAGGCGGTGGGCGAGCCGGTTGGCCCGCTCGTTGAGCTCGCGGTAGCGCAGCCGCCGGTCGCCGTGCACCAGCGCGACGGCGTCCGGCCGCGCGCGGGCCTGCTCCTCGACCAGCTGGTGGACGGTGCGGCCCTGTGGGCGTGGTGCGGCGGTGTCGTTGCCGTCCCGCAGGAGCCGGTGGCGCTCCTCGGGGCCGAGCAGGTCGAGGTCGTCCAGCCGGGCGTCCGGGGCGGCGACCAGGGCGTCGAGCAGGTTCTCGAAGTGCCCCGCCATCCGTTCGACCGCGGCCCGGTCGAACACGCCGCGGTCGTACGAGAACCGGACCCCCAGCTCCCGGCCCGCGTAGGCGACCAGGGTGAGCGGATAGCCCGTGTTCTCCACGCTGAGGAGGGTCTCGACGGCCAGCTCGTCCGGCCGCCCCGGCTCCGCGGCGGCCGGGTAGTTCTCGAACACCAGGATCGACCGGAACAGCGGCGAGCCCTTCGGCAGCCCGCTCCGGCCCTGGATCTCCGACAGCGCCCCGAACTCGTACTGCCGGTACTCGGCCTGCTGCCGCTGCACCTGGCGCAGCCACGCCGACACCCGTTCCCCGCCGGGCACCCGGAGCCGGACCGGCAGGGTGTTGATGAACATCCCCACCATCGACTCCGCGCCGGCCAGGGTCGGCGGCCGCCCGGCCACGGTGGTGCCGAACAGCACGTCCTCGCCGTTGCCGTACCGGCTGAGCAGCAGCGCCCAGGCGGCCTGCACCAGGACGTTCACCGTCACCCGGCTGCGCTGGGCGAACTCGCGCACCCGCGCGCACCGCGCCTGGTCCAGCACCAGCTCGTGGGCGGCGAAGCCGGTCCGCCCGGTCGGCCCGTCCACCCCGAGCCGGGTAGGCTCCGCGAAGCCCGCCAGGTACGACTGCCAGAACTCCCGGGCCGCCGCCTTCGGTTGGGCGTCCAGCCAGGCGATGTAGCGGGAGTACGGCACGGGCGCGGGGAGCCGGGCCGGGACGCCGCGCAGCGCCGCCCGGTACAGCTCGGCGAACTCCCGTCGGAGCAGCGGGAGGCTCCAGCCGTCGAGCAGCAGGTGGTGGAAGGTCCACAGCAGCCAGTGCCGGCCGGGGGCGACCGCGACCAGGGTCAGCCGGAACAGCGGGGCCGCGGTGAGGTCGAGGCCCGCCGCGCGGTTCTCCCGCAGCAGCCCGTCCAGGCGGGCGCGCTGCTCGGTGTCCGGGTGGGCCCGCCAGTCGAGTTCGGCGAGCGGCAGCTCGACCCGCCGCTGCACGACCTGCAGCGGCTCGGGCAGGTCCTCCCAGAGGAAGACGCTGCGCAGCGCCGTGTGGCGGTCCAGGAGCTGCTGCCAGGCCTGCCGGAACGCCGAGCGGTCCAGCGGTCCCGACAGCTCGTCCACCGTCTGCACCAGGTACGGCTGTTCGCCGCCGGAGTCGTCGACGGAGTGGAAGAGCATCCCGGCCTGGAGCGGGGAGAGCCGGTGGATGTCCTCGACGTTGTGCTGGGTCATCAGGAGAACCTCTTGAGGATGGCGGCCAGATCCGATGCTTCGAGGTCGGCCAGGGGGAAGTCGTGGACGGTGGGGGCGGCGGGGCCGGCGCCCTCGGAGGCGGCGGCGACCAGCGCGGTGAGCGTGCGCTCCATCGCGTCCACCAGGCCCTGGGCGGTCTCCCGGTGGTGGACGGCGGGCGCGTAGCCGATGTCGATCCGCAGCCGCCCGTCGAGCACGCTGCCGGTCACCTGGAGCAGGTGGCCGCGCCGCATCGACGGGTCGAGTTCGCCGGCCCGCAGCAGGTCCGGGTCGGCGTAGCCGCCCAGACCGGGCAGCTCGCGGTCGAACTGGCCGAGGTAGTTGAAGCTGATCTCCGGTGCCGGGCGGCCCAGCGCCTCCCGCGCCCCGGGGGCACCCAGGTGGCGCAGGATCCCGTACCCGACGCCGCGTCGGGGCACCCGGGCGAGCTGGTCGCGGACGGCACCCGCCTGCCGGGCGGGCCCGGCGCCGGGCTCCCGGTGCAGGGTGACCGGGAAGACGCTGGTGAACCAGCCGACCGTGCGGGAGAGGTCGACCTCGGGGAAGAGGTCCTCCCGGCCGTGGCCTTCGAGGTCGACGTGCACGGTGTCGCGGCCGGTCCAGCCGGCCACGGCCTCGGTGAGGGCGGTGAGCAGCACGTCGTTGATCTGGGTGCCGAGGGCGCGGGGCACCTGGCGCAGCAGCGCCTCGGTGGACTCCTCGGTCAGCCGGAGGGTGACGGACTCCTCGGCGGCGACGGTGTTGCCGTCGTCGTCGGTTCGGCCGTCGGCGTCGGCGTCGGCGTCGTCGGCTCGTGCGGTGCGGTCGCGGGGCAGCGGGACGGGCGGCGGGGCGGCGGTCCAGTACGCCAGCTCGTCCGTGGCGGCCGGGGAGAGGGCGTACTCGGTCAGCCTCCGTGACCAGGCGCGGAAGGAGGTCGTCTTGGCGGGCAGCAGCACCTCCCGGCCCGCGGCCAGCGCGGCGTACGCAGTGCCGAGGTCCTCCAGCAGGATCCGCCAGGAGACGCCGTCCACGACCAGGTGGTGGACGACGACCAGCAGCAGCCGGCCGCGGGCCCCGCCGAGGTCGAACAGCGCGCCGCGGGCCAGCGGGCCTTCGGCGATGTCCAGTCCGCGCTGCAGTGCGTCGGCCGACCGCTGGAGCCGGTCGGTCAGTTCGGCGTCCGGGACGGCCGAGAGGTCCACGTCGCTCAGCAGCTGCTCGGGGTCGGCCGGGAGGCCGTGCCGGGCGGGCCCGGCGCCGTCCCGCGGGAAGCGCAGGCGCAGCGCGTCGTGGTGGTCGACCACCGCTGCCAGCGCGGGCCGCAGCAGTTCCGGGGCGAGGTCTGCTACGTCGAGCAGGACCGACTGGTTGAAGTGGTCCGGTCGGACGGGGCGCTGGTCGAACAGCCAGTGCTGGACGGGCGTCAGCGGGACGTCCCCGGCCACCCGGCCCTGCTCGGCGTCGACCGCGCCGGCCTGGTGCTGGTGGGCGGCGATCTCGGCCACCGTCTCGTACTGGAAGATCATCCGGGGGGTCAGCCGCAGACCGAAGCGCTTGGCCTTGGCGATCACCTGCATGCCCAGGATCGAGTCGCCGCCGAGCTCGAAGAAGTTGTCGTGGATGCCGACGGTGGCGAGGCCGAGGACTTCTTCCCAGATCCGGGCGAGCGCCTGTTCGGCGGGGGTGGTGGGTGCGGCGAAGGCGGTGTCGAGGTCGGGGCGGGTGTGGTCGGGGGCGGGCAGGGCCCGGCGGTCGATCTTGCCGTTGGGGGTGAGCGGGAGGCGGTCGAGGGTGAGGAAGGCGGCGGGGAGCATGTAGTCGGGCAGGTGGCGGCGCAGGTGCTCGCGGAGTTCGGTGGTGGTGGGCGGGGTGGGTGAGCTGGTGGTGAGGTAGGCGACGAGCCGCTTGTCGCCGGGGGTGTCCTCGCGGACGACGGTGGTGCCGGCGGTCACGGCCGGATGCTGCTGGAGGCGGGCGTCGATCTCGCCGAGCTCGATCCGGTGGCCGCGGATCTTGACCTGGTCGTCGGTGCGGCCGAGGAAGTCGAGGGTGCCGTCGGGGCGGTAGCGGGCGAGGTCGCCGGTGCGGTAGAGCCGGGCGCCCGGGGACGTCGCGTACGGGTCGGGGAGGAAGCGGTCGGCGGTGAGGGCGGGTTGGTGGTGGTAGCCGCGGGCCAGGCCGTCGCCGCCGATGTGGAGCTCGCCGGTGACGCCGATGGGGACGGGGCGTCCGGCCGGGTCGAGGACGTGGATGCGGGTGTTGTCGATCGGCCGCCCGATCGTGACGGTGCTCCCCTGGCGGGTCGACAGCAGGGCGGTGGAGGTGATGGTCGCGCTCTCGCTCGGCCCGTAGACGTTGACCAGGCTCTTGTCCGGGTGCAGCCCCTGGAAGGCGTTGACGTGGGTGGGGGAGAGCGCCTCGCCGCCGACCAGGACGTGGCGGGCCGTGGCGAAGGCCTGCGGAGCGTTGTCCATCAGGGCGTTGAACAGGGCGGTGGTGAGGAGGAGGACGGTGGGTCGGTGGGTGTGGATGTCGTGGGTGGCGGTTTCGGTGGTGGTGCGGCCCGGGGCGGCGATGGCGAGGGTGGCGCCGGTGGTGAGGGGGGTCCAGATCTCGTAGCTGGAGGCGTCGAAGGCGATGGAGTTGAGGTGGAGGAAGACGTCGTCGGGGGTGGTGTCGGCGATGCGGGTGTTGTGGGTGAGGCGTAGGACGGCCTGGTGGGTGATCTGGACGCCCTTGGGGGTGCCGGTGGAGCCGGAGGTGTAGATCACGTAGGCGAGGTTCTGCGGACTGACGGGGTGGCCGGGATCGGTGGCCGGCCGGTCGGCCGTGGCCGGATCGTCCAGCGGGATCAGGGTGCCGCCGAAGGAGGCCGACAGACCGGCCTGGTGGGGGTGGTGGAGGACGACGGCGGTGCGGGTGGAGGTCAGGAGGTGGGTGAGGCGTTCGGTGGGGTGGGTGGGGTCGAGGGGGAGGTAGGCGGCGCCGGCTTTGAGGACGGCGAGCAGGCCGATGACGAGTTCGGGGCTGCGTTCGGCGCAGATGCCGACGGTGGTGTCGGGGTGGACGCCGGATTCCCGGAGTCGGTGGGCGAGTTGGTTGGCACGTTCGTTGAGCTCGCGGTAGCTGAACCGTCGTTCGCCCTGGACGAGGGCGGTGGCGTCGGGGCGTTCGGCGGCGTGCTGTTCGACGAGTTGGTGGACGGTGCGGTCGTGGGGGTAGGGCGCGGTGGTGTTGTTCCAGTCCTGGAGGATGCGACGGCGCTCGTCGGGGCTCAGAAGGTCGAGGTCGTCGAGGCGGGCGTCGGGGTCGGTGGTGACGGCGGTGAGCAGGTGCTGGAAGTGGGTGGCCAGTCGCTCGATGGTCGACGCGTCGAACAGGTCGGTGTTGTAGGTGAAGTCGACGGTCAGGCCGGTGTCGGACTCGGTGGCCGTGACCGTGAGGTCGAACTTGGCGACGTCGTCGCCGAGCGGGAGGGTGCGGACGTCCAGGCCGGGGAGCTGCCAGCTGTCGAGGGTGGCGTCCTGGACGGTGAGCATGGTCTGGAAGAGGGGGGTGCGGCTGAGGTCGCGTTGGGGGGCGAGTTCGGAGACCAGGCGTTCGAAGGGGAGGTCCTGGTGGGCGTAGGCGTTGAGGGCGGTGTCGCGGGTGTGGCGCAGGACTTCGCGGAGGGTGGGGTTGCCGGTGAGGTCGGCGCGGAGGACGAGGGTGTTGACGAAGAAGCCGATGAGGTCTTCGGTTTCGGAGCGGTTGCGGTTGGCGACGGGGGTGCCGACGGCGATGTCGTGGTGGCCGGTGTAGGTGCGGAGGAGGATCTGGTAGGTGGCCATCAGGGTCATGAAGGTGGTGACGCCGTGGTCCTGGCCGAGTTTGTGCAGGGCGGTGGTGAGGGTGCCGGGCAGGGTGAGGGTGTGGGTGGCGCCTCGGCTGCTGCGGACGGCGGGGCGGGGGCGGTCGGTGGGCAGCTCCAGCGGTTCCAGCCCGGCGAGTTGCTCCCGCCAGTAGGCCGCCTGTCCCTCCAGTACCTCGCCCTGGAGCCACCGGCGCTGCCAGAGCGCGAAGTCGGCGTACTGCACCGGGAGTTCGGGCAGCCCCTTCGCCCGGTCGGCTCCGTCAGGGCGGTCGGGGTGGTCAGGGCGGTCGGGATAGTCGGCCAGGAGGGCGCCGTACAGCTCCTCCAGCTCCCGGATGACGATGCGGTAGGACCAGCCGTCGGTGACGATGTGGTGCATCGCTAGCAGGAGCACGTGTTCCTGCGGGGCGAGACGGAACAGGCGCGCGCGGGCGAGCGGACCGTGTTCGAGGTCGAACGGCAGGGCCGCCTCGTCCGCCAGGGCCTGGGCGAGGCGGGCGTCGTCCCAGTCGCCCGCCTCGATGCCGACCAGCGGCAGCTTGCCGGTCCGGTCGATGACCTGGACGGGGGTGGCGTCGGCGCCCAACGGGAAGCGAGTGCGCAGGACTTCGTGGCGGGCGACGAGCTGCCGAAGGGCGGTGCCGAGCGCGGGCCGGTCCAGGTCGCCGAGCAGGTGCAGGGCGACGGGGACGGTGTAGGCGTTGCTGTCCGGCTCCATCTGGTCGAGGAACCAGAGGCGTTCCTGGGCGTACGAGAGCGGGATGGCGGCGGGGCGTTCGGCTGCTTCGACGGGCGGTGCGCCGGCGGCCTGCGGTTCGCCGAGCGTGGTGGCGAGTTGGGCGATGGTGGGGGTCTCGAAGAGGGCGCGGACGGGGAGTTCGTGGCCGAGTTCGGTGCGCAGGCGGGAGGTGACGCGGGTGGCGAGGAGGGAGTGTCCGCCGAGGTCGAAGAAGTTGTCGTGGATGCCGACGGTGGTGAGGCCGAGGATGTCGGTCCAGATCCGGGCGAGGGCTTGTTCGTTGGGGGTGGTGGGTGCGGTGAAGGCGGTGTCGAGGTCGGGGCGGGTGTGGTCGGGTGCTGGGAGGGCCCGGCGGTCGATCTTGCCGTTGGGGGTCAACGGCAGTTCGTCGAGGGTGAGGAAGGCGGCGGGGAGCATGTAGTCGGGCAGGTGGCGGCGCAGGTGCTCGCGGAGCTCCGAAGTGCTCAATGGGGTAATGGAGTTACTGGTCAGGTAGGCGACGAGTCGCTTGTCGCCGGGGGTGTCCTCGCGGACGACGGTGGTGCCGGCGGTGACGGCGGGGTGCTCCAGCAGCCGGGCGTCGATCTCACCGAGCTCGATCCGGTGGCCGCGGATCTTGACCTGGTCGTCGGTGCGGCCGAGGAAGTCGAGGGTGCCGTCGGGGCGGTAGCGGGCGAGGTCGCCGGTGCGGTAGAGGCGGGCGCCCGGGGACGTCGCGTACGGGTCGGGGACGAACCGGTCCGCGGTCAGGGCGGGTTGGTGGTGGTAGCCGCGGGCCAGGCCGTCGCCGCCGAGGTACAGCTCGCCGGTGACGCCGATCGGGACGGGACGCCCGGCCCGGTCCAGGACGTACGCCCGGGTGTTGTCGAGCGGTCGTCCGATCGGCACCGGTTCCTCCCGTGACCCCGAACGGCAGTCGTAGGAGGTGGCGTTGATCGTCGCCTCGCTCGGACCGTAGAGGTTGCGGAACTCCGCGCCGCCGAGGGATTCCCGGACCTTCCGGGCGACGGTGGCCGGCAGCACCTCGCCGCCGCACAGCACGACGCGCAGGGAGGCGGACAGGCGCTGGACGTCGGGGACTTCGAGGTAGCGCTGGAGCAGGCTCGGGACGAAGTTGAGCACGGTCGTCCCGGTCTCGTGCACCGTGCGGGCGAGCAGCGCCGGATCCCGCTCCGCGCCGGGCGGGGCGATCACCAGGGTCGCCCCGCTGATCAGGGTGGTGACGAACTCCCAGGCCGAGACGTCGAAGGCGAAGGGCGTCTTCAGGAGCACCCGGTCCTCGGCCGACACGGCGAGCGACTCGGCCATGCCCGCGCAGGTGTTGAGCGCGGAGCGGTGGGTGATCTGGACGCCCTTGGGGGTGCCGGTGGATCCGGAGGTGTGGATCACGTAGGCGAGGTTGTCGGGCCGGACGTCGACGGCCGGGTCGGTGGCCGGGCGGGTGGCGGTGGCGGGGTCGCCGAGTGCGATGAGGGTGCCGTCGTACGGGCCCAGGCGGTCCGCGAGGTGGGCGTCGTGGAGGACGACGGCGGTGCGGGCGGTGGCGAGGATCCGGGTGAGGCGTTCGGTGGGGTGGGTGGGGTCGAGCGGGAGGTAGGCGGCGCCGGCCTTGAGGACGGCGAGCAGGCCGATGACGAGTTCGGGGCCGCGCTCGGCGCAGACGCCCACCGCGGAGTCCGTGCGGACCCCGGACTCCCGCAGCCGGTGGGCGAGTCGGTTGGCGCGCTCGTCGAGTTCGCGGTAGCCGATCTCCTGGTCGCCGTGGACGAGGGCGATCGCGTCCGGCCGCACCCGGGCCTGTTCCTGGACCAGCTGGTGCACGGTGCGGTCGTGGGGGTGGGGCGCGGCGGTGTCGTTCCACTCGTGCAGGATGCGGTGGCGTTCCTCGGGGCCCAGGAGGTCGAGGTCGTCCACCCGGGCGTCGGGGTCGGTGGTGAGGACCCGCAGGACGTTCTGGAAGTGGACGGCCAGCCGCTCGATCGTCGCCGGGTCGAACAGCTCGGTGCTGTAGGTGAATTCGACGGTCAGGCCGGTGTCGGACTCGGTGGCGTTGATCGTGAGGTCGAACTTGGCGGCGGTGTCGTCCAGCGGAAGGGTGCGGACGTCGAGGCCGGGGAGCTGCCAGGTGCCGGTGGCGGCGCTCTGGACGCCGAGCATGGTCTGGAAGAGCGGGGTGCGGCTGAGGTCGCGGTGGGGGGCTAGTTCGGCGACCAGGCGCTCGAAGGGGAGGTCCTGGTGGGCGTGGGCGCCGAGGGTGCTCTCACGGGTCCGGTCCAGGACCTCGCGGACGGTCGGGTTGCCGCTGAGGTCGGTCCGGACCACCACGGTGTTGACGAAGAACCCGACCAGGTCCTCGATCTCGGAGCGGTTGCGGCCGGCGAAGGGGGTGCCCACGGCGATGTCCCGGCGGCCGGTGTAGGCGGCCAGCAGGATCTGGTGGGTGGCCAGCAGAGCGATGTAGGTGGTGGTCCCCGGAGTCCGGGTGAGTGCGTGGAGCGCGGTGGCGAGGTCCTCCGGCAGGGTGATGCTGTGGGAGGCGCCGCGGGTGCCGCGGACGGCGGGACGGGGGCGGTCGGTGGGCAGGTCCAGTGGCTCCAGCCCGGCCAGCCGGTCACGCCAGTAGGCGAGGTGTTCCGCCGCCGGCTCCCCTTGCCGTCGGCGGCGCTGCCAGATCGCGAAGTCCGCGTACTGCACCGGGAGTTCGGGCAGTGGATCGCCTTCGCCGAGCCGGAAGGCGCCGTACAGCTCCTCCAGCTCCTGGGAGAGGACCCAGGACGACCAGCCGTCGGTGACGATGTGGTGCATGGTCAGCAGCAGCACGTGCTCCTGCGGCCCGCGCCGGAGGAGGGAGGCCCGGGCGAGCGGGCCGCGGGTGAGGTCGAAGGGCCGGTAGGCCTCGCGGTGCAGCGCTTCGGAGAGCCGGGCGTCGTCCCAGCCGGCCGCGTCGACGGGGGTGAGCGGGAGCTCGCCGCGCGGGTCGACGACCTGGACGGGTGCGCCGTCCGGGCCTTCGGTGAACCGGGTGCGCAGGATCTCGTGCCGGTCCACGAGCCGGTCCAGGGCCCGGGCCAGGGCCGCCCGGTCGAGCTCGCCGCGCAGGTGCAGGGCGACGGGGACGGTGTAGGCGGTGTTGCCGGGGTCCATCCGGTCGAGGAACCAGAGGCGTTCCTGGGCGTACGAGAGCGGTGCCGAGCCGGTCCGCTCCTCCCGCCGAACCGTGGAGACGTCCACGTCCGCGTCCGCGTCCACGTCCGCGTCCACGTCCGCGTCCACCACCTCGCTCGCGATGTCCCGGCGGGGCAGGGGGGAGTTCTCATCGTCGAGGGGCATGTCGTGTCCACTTCATGGAGGGTTCTGTGGATGGTCTCGTGATCGGAGGAGCGGGCGGGCGGCGTCGGCCGGTGGCGGCGCGCGGCCCACGCGGTCATGGCCTCCGGGCCCGCGCCGTCAGGGCCTCGGGGCCCGCGCGGTGGCGGGCCCCGAGGGCCCCGGCCGTGCCGTGCGGTCAGGAACGGACGTCCAGCGCCGTCGCGTCGTGGTTGAGGAAGAACTCGGGGCGCGGGTTCGCCCACTCCGCCGGAGCGTTGCCCACCGTGTTGTAGCTGATCAGCGCGAGCGTCCGGGGCTGGCCGGACCGGTTGGGCGAGGAGCCGTGCACGATGTTGCTGCTGAACAGCACCACCGTCCCGGCGGGCCCGGTCGCCCGGTGGACGCCGTGCTCCTCGGCGAGTTCCTCGGCCACGGCCGGCGGGATCGAGTGCGACAGGTTGGCGGAGACGATGGCCGACCAGTTGTCGTCCGCACGGCTGGCGCTGTCCGCCCGCTGTTCCTCGGCGGTCTCGTACCTGGTCGCGACGGCGTGGCTGCCGGGGATCAGCTGGAGCGGGCCGTTCTCCTCGGTGACCTCGTCCAGGAAGACGGCCGCGGTGAGCGCGTCGGGTGCGGGCATGCCGTCCTCCCGCTGCCAGAAGGTGAAGTCGCGGTGCCACTCCCAGCGGTCACCGGTGTTGGCGGCCTTCGGGTTGATCTTCCACTGGTAGACGTACATGTCCTCGCCCAGCAGCGTCCGTGCCGCGCGGGGGAGGAGCGTCTCCTCACTGACGGTGCGCCAGGGGGCGTCCTTGCGGTGCAGGCCGTAGACGGCGCGGACGGTGCTGCCGTCCTGCTCGAAGAAGCGCTGCGGGCCGTCCTCGGCGAGGAGGGCGGGGAGCGCCCGGCGGATCTCCTGGAGGAGCTGGTCGGGGATCAGGGCGGGGAGGACGACGAAGCCGTCCCGGCGGTACCGCTCAAGGATTCCGTCGAAGTCGACATCGGGTTCGGTCATGGCACGACACTCCTGCGTCGGTGGGTGGGCGCACGTCGGTGTGCGGGTTCAACACAGTGTCACCGGCCGGTCGCGGCGGCGCTGTCCAGCAGCGCGGCCAGCTCGGCCACCGTGGGGGTCTCGAAGAGCGCGCGGAGCGGCAGTTCGACGCCCAGCTCCGAGCGGATCCGGTTGATCAGCCGGGTGGCCAGCAGCGAGTGCCCGCCGAGGTCGAAGAAGCTCCGGTCGACGTCGATGTCCGGCCTGCGCAGGACCTTGGCGAAGACCGCGCTCAGCCGCCGTTCGGTCTCGCTGGTGAACTCCCTCGGGGTGGAGGGAGGTTCGGCCCCGGGCGCGGGGAGGGCGGCCCGGTCGAGCTTGCCGTTCGGGGTCAGCGGCAGCCGGTCGAGCCACACGTAGGACGCGGGCAGCATGAAGGAGGGCAGTGTGCGGGACAGGTGCTGTCGCAGCTCCGCCGGAGTCGGGGCGGGGTCGGCGGCGGGGTCGGCGGCGGGGCCGACAGCGCGATCGGGGCCGGCCGGGGCCGGGGCCGGGACGAGGTAGCCGACCAGGGTCTTCCCGCCGGGCCGGTCCTCCCGCGCCAGCACCGCCGCCCGGGCCACGGCCGGGTGCCGGGTCAGGGCCTCCTCGATCTCCCCGGGCTCCACCCGGAAGCCCCGGATCTTGACCTGGTGGTCCGCCCGGCCGAGGAAGGCCAGGGTTCCGTCGGGCAGCCACTGGGCCAGGTCGCCGGTGCGGTACATCCGCGAACCGGGCGGCCCGAACGGGTCGGGCAGGAAGCGCTCCGCCGTCCGGTCGGGCCGGCCCGCGTAGCCCCGGGCGACGCCGGCTCCGGCCAGGTGGACTTCTCCGACCACGCCGTACGGGACCAGGCGCAGGCCCGGATCCAGCAGGTACACCCGGGTGTTGGCGATCGGGCCGCCGATCGGGGCGGTGGCCGGCCAGCCGGTGCTGTCCGGCGCCGTGCTGTACGCGGTGACGGCGTGGGTCTCGGCCGGCCCGTAGACGTTGTGCAGCCGCCGGCCGGTGTCGGGGTGGTGGAAGGCGCGGGTCCGGGCGCTGGTGGTCAGCGCCTCGCCGCCCTGGTAGACGGTGCGCAGCGGGGCGAGGGCCCGTCCGTGCTCCTCGGCCGCCTCGTACAGGGCCTCGATCACCGAGGTGGGTGCGAACAGCTCGTCGACCTCGTACCGCTCGATCCACGCGGCCAGGTCCTCCGGGCTGCGGCGGATCGCGTCGGTGGGGACGACCAGGGTCTTGCCCGACACCAGGGTGGTCAGGATCTCCTGGACGGACGCGTCGAAGCCGATCGCGCAGAACTGGGCGGTCCTGGTGCCGGGACCGCCGGGGAAGGCGGCGCGGTGCCAGGCCAGCAGGTTGAGCAGGCCGGCGGCGGGCATCAGGACGCCCTTGGGGGTGCCGGTCGAGCCCGAGGTGTAGATCAGGTAGGCGGACTGCTGCGGGTGCAGCGGGGCGGTGCGGTCGCGGTCCTCGGGGTCGCGGTCCGGTCGCTGCGCGAGTTCCGCGGCGGTGTCGGCGGTGTCCGTCCGCAGCTGGGGGACGCCGTTCGGCAGGGCCGGCGCGGTGTCGGCGTGGGTGAGGGCGAGGACGGGGCGCGCGTCGCCGAGCAGGTGGGCGATCCGCTCGGGCGGGTAGTCCGGGTCGACCGGCAGGTAGACCGCCCCGGTCTTGAGCACCGCCAGCAGGCCGACGAACATGTCCGGGGAGCGCGGCAGCAGCAGCGCGACCACCCGTTCCGGCCCGGCGCCCCGGGCGATCAGCGCGTGGGCGAGCCGGTTGGCACGGCGGTTCAGCTCCGCGTAGCCGAGTGCCTCGTCCTCGTACAGCAGCGCCGCGGCGTCCGGGGTGCGGGCGGCCTGGTCCTGGAAGAGCTCGGGGACGGTGCGCGGGGGCGACGCGAGCTGCTCGCCGGTGCCGGTGGCCAGCAGCAGGGCGCGCTCCGCCGCGGAGACCGTGGGGAGGTCGGCGACGGGCCGGTCCGGGTCGGCCACGGCGGCGGTCAGCACCTCCAGGTAGTGCTCCGCCAGTCGCCGGACCCGGTCGCGGTCGAAGAGCTCGGTGGCGTAGACGAAGCGGCAGACCAGGCCGGTCGGGCGCCGCTCGACCTGGACCTCCAGGTCGAAGCGGGTGCTGCACCCGGCGATCTCGACGAACCCGGTGCTCAGGGCCGTTCCGGGCGCTCCGGCCGTTCCGGGCGCTCGGGGGGCCGGGGAGTCGTGGAGGTCCGTGTAGGTGCAGAGGACCTGGAAGGGCGCGGCGCCGGTCCGCTCCCGCCCAGCGGCGACGGCCTCGACCACCTGGGCGAAGGGGACGGCCTCGTGGTCCTGCGCCGCTGCCACCGTGCTGCGGGTGCGGCGCAGCAGCTCCCGGACGTCGGGGGAGCCGGCCAGGCTGGTGCGCAGGGCCACCGTGTTGGCGAAGAAGCCCACGACGCCGTGGAACTCGGGCTGCCGCCGGTTGGCGACCGGCGTGCCGACCACCAGGTCCGTGCCGCCGGTGCGGTGCGACAGCACGACGTTCAGGACGGCCGCCGCCAGCATGAAGGGGGTGACGCCCTCGGCCCGGCAGAGCTCGCCGACGCGGGCGGTGAGCGGTGGCGGCAGTTCGAGCAGGACGGCGTCGCCCGCGAAGCTCGGCCGCGCGGGCCGGGGGCGGTCGGTGGGCAGGTCGAGCCCGGGGAGCGGGCCGCGCAGCTGCTCCTGCCAGTACCGCAGGCCGTCCCGGAACCCGCCCTCGTCGACGGCCGCGCGTTCCCGGCGCGCGTGGTCGGCGAAGGTGGCTGTCAGCGGCGGGAGTTCGGCGGCGGAGCTGGTGGTCAGGCCGTCGTAGCGCGTCCACAGTTCGGCGAGGAGGACCCGCTCGGACCAGCCGTCGATCACGCTGTGGTGGACGTTCAGCAGGAGGACGTGCCGCTCGGGTTCCGTGCGCAGGAGCGCGGCCCGGACCAGGAGTTCGCCGTCGAGGGTGAAGGGCCGACGGGCCTCGGCGGTCAGCAGGCGGCCGAGCTCGGCCGCCCGGGCGGCCGGGTCGGCGCCCTCGACGGTGCGGTACGGGACGTCGAACTCCGGTGCGGAGACGGTCTCCTGGACGAGCTCCCGGCCGTCGAAGGTGAAGCGGGTCCGCAGCGCCTCGTGTCGGCGGACCAGGTCGCGGACGGCGGTGGTGAGGGCCTCGGGCCGGAGCGGGCCGTCGATCCGGACGGCGATCGGGACGTTGTAGGCCGCGTTGCCGCCGTGCAACCGGTCGAGGAACCACAGGCGTTGCTGGGCACTCGACGCGGGAATCGGTCCGGTGGCCGGAAGGTGTTCGACCGTCGGTTTTCCCGTCGTGGTCCTACGGTTTTCGCGTAGGCGTCGAAGGAGTTCGTTCTCGGAATTCACGCCGCACCCCCGTGTCGACGGCACTGTGTCAATCGACGTGCCCGGCCTCATGGTTGTGGAAGTTCGTAGGGGGCCGGGAGATTGTGTCCGCGACGGCCCCGTTGTCGATCAATCGTCGAGTCTGCCAGGAACCGGGGAGGTTCGGTAGCCCGAGTTTTCCCCGAACGGTATTGCCCCGTCGGGAAACTCGCCGGAATCGCGCCGTACCGGCGCAGGGGCCGACGAGAGGTGAGATATTGTCATGAACTGGACATCAGGGCGGGATGATCGCCCATGGATCTTGTTCCCGGGGCCCGCCCCGTTGCAGGATCGCTCTGTCGACGCAGTCCGCACCGTACCCGACGATGGGGGATCCATGCTCTCCGCAGACGACGCGCCGACGGTCCACCGGATGGTGGAGGCCCAGGTCGGCCGCACCCCGGACGCGCTCGCGGTGGTCAGCGGGCCGGACCGGACGACCTACCGGCAGCTGAACGCCCGGGCCGACCGGCTGGCCCGGGCCCTGCAGGCCCGCGGCGTCACCCCCGGCAGCCACGTCGCGGTGGCCGTCGAACGCGGCACCGGCCTGGTCGCGGCGCTGCTGGCGGTGCTCAAGGCGGGCGCCGCCTACCTGCCGCTCGACCCCTCGTACCCGGACGTGCGGCTGCGCTTCATGGTCGAGGACGCCGAAGCCGCCGTTCTGGTGACCGACCGTCACCACCGCGGCCGGGCCTGGGCCGAGGGCCTCCCGGAACTCCTGCTGGAGGACCTGGACGGGCCGCAGCACACCGATGACCCGGACGAGCCGGACGGCGGGGCCTGCCTCGACGGCCTCGCCGGACCCGACGACCTCGCCTACCTGATCTACACCTCGGGCTCCACCGGCCTGCCCAAGGGCGTGATGGTCCGGCACGCCGGCGTGGTGAACTTCCTGGCCGACATGGTCGAGCGGTTCGCGCTGGGCCCCGAGGACCGGTTCTTCGCGATCACCACCGTCTCCTTCGACATCGCCGTGCTGGAGATCTTCGGGCCGCTGGTCAGCGGTGGCACCGTGGTGCTGGCCGGGCGTGAACTGGTGCACGACCCGCGGCGGCTGGCCGAGGCGGTGCGGGGCTCGGCGGCGACCCTGCTGCAGTCCACGCCCTCGCTGCTGCGCCTGCTCGTCCCCGAGCTCCGGGAGCGGGTGCCGGGCCTGCGGGTCGTCGTCGGCGGCGAGGCGCTGACCGCCGAACTGGCCGGGGCGCTGGCCGGCGTGGCGTCCGCCGTCACCAACGTCTACGGGCCCACCGAGACGACCGTCTGGGCCACGGCCTGGGAGGTCGACCCCGGCGGCGGCCGGGTGTCGATCGGCCGCCCGATCCGCGGCACCGACGTGCTGGTGGTGGACGAGGCGGGTGCCGCCGTCCCCGACGGCACCCCGGGCGAGCTGTGGATCGGCGGGGCCGGGGTCGCCCGCGGCTACTGGCGGCGGCCCGGGCTGACCGCCGAGCGGTTCGTGCCGCACCCCGGCGCGCCGCGGGCGGGTTCCCCGCAGCCCGGCTCGCCTCAGCCCGGCTCGCCGCAGGACGGCTCCCCGGAGGCGTCCGCCCGGGCCTACCGCACCGGCGACCTGGTGCGCCGCCGCCCGGACGGCTGCCTGGACTTCCTCGGGCGGATCGACCACGAGGTCAAGCTGCGCGGCATGCGGATCGACCTCGGCGAGGTCGAGGCGGTGCTCGGCGCCCACCCGGAGGCCTTCGCCGTCGCCGTGCTGGCCCGCGAGGACCTCCCGGGCGGCACCGTCCTGGTGGCGTACGGGGTCTGGCGCAGCGGCCGGGCGCCCGAGGTCGCCGCGCTGCGGGACTGGTGCCGCCGCAGCCTGCCGGAGCACATGGTCCCCGGCCGCTTCGTGGCCCTGGACGAACTGCCGCTGACCCCGAACGGCAAGGTCGACCGGCGGGCCCTGCCCCGCCCCGACGAGGGCCGCCCGGACCTCGGCACGCCGTACGCGGCGCCGCGGGACGAGATCGAGGGCATCATCGCCGAGGTCTGGGCCGAGGCGCTCGGGATCCAACCGGTGGGCGTGCGGGACGACTTCTTCGAGCTGGGCGGCCACTCCCTGCTGGCGGCCGGGATCGTGGACCGGATCGAGGCCCTCACCGGACTGCGCCTCAGTGCCGAGGCGCTCTACGAACGTCCCACGGTCGAGCGGTTCACAGCCCACCTGCGGGAGGCCTTCGAGGCCGGGGTGTCGTGACCGGGGCGTCGAGGCCGGGGCGTCGAGGCCGGGGCGTCATGACGCCGGAGGCCGACGACCACCCGGGTCGTCGGCCTCCGGCCTCCCGCGTCCGCGGTTCGCCGCCCGCGGCCCGCGGGTCACACCTTCTTGAGCACCTGCGCCACGAAGGCGTCGAGGTTGGTCATCGTGCGGGCGATCTGCTCCTCCAGCGAGAGCGACTCCTCGGGGCGGCTGACCGAGGCCGACCTGCGCTTGCCGCGCACGTACAGCGAACAGGCCAGGTCGGCGCAGATGTACGTGCCGACGGTGTTCCCCTCGCGCCCGGCCGGGCCGGCCAGCCGGGCGGAGAGCAGGGCGACCCCGCTGCCGCCGTGGATGGTGATGCACAGCGAGCAGACGTTGGTCTTCGTCAGGCTGCGCCGGACGTTCGGCGACCGCAGGGTGATCCCCACCAGGCCGTCGCCCCGCTCCACCACCAGGTAGCCGCGGTCGGGCGCGCCCGGATCCCGCCAGCCCAGGAAGTCCAGGTCGTCCCATGGGAGTTCGGAGAGGTTGCGGGGAAGGCTGAGCCTGCGCGCCTCTCCCTTGGTGCAGTTGACGAAGGATTCACGGACTTCGTTGTCGTCGAGTGCGCGCATTTGGCAGATCCTAGCAGTGGGTTTGTGCGACACGGTCGGGAATATGACGGGTCGTTCATTCAGGAAAGGACGGAAGGGGCCTCGGTGGCAAGGGAATTCCGCGCCACCAGGGCGTCCCGGTCGACTTTTCCGCCGGGGGTCAGCGGGATCTCCGGGAGGACGGTCAGGAGGGTCGGCACCATGAACTCGGGCAACCGGGCGACCAGATGGGCGCGGAGCTCCTCGGCCCGCTCCGCCCGACCGGTGCGCAGCACCACACTGGCGGCCAGCCGGTCTCCCGGGGCGCCCGGTTCGGCGGGCTGGACGAAGGCGGCCGCCTGGGCCACCGCCGGGTGGCCGAGCAGCGCGGCCTCCACCTCGGCGGGTTCGATCCGGAACCCCTTGACCTTCACCTGGCGGTCGGCCCGGCCGAGGTAGCACAGCCCGCCGTCCGCGGTGCGCCGCACCAGGTCGCCGGTCCGGTACATCCGGGCCCCGGGCGGGCCGTCCGGGCAGGGCAGGAAGCGCTCGGCGGTCAGATCCGGCCGTCCGAGGTAGCCGCGGGCCAGCGCGGCGCCCGACACGTACAGTTCGCCCTCGGCCTCCGGCCCGTCGACCGGCCGCAGCCGCGTGTCCAAGACGTGGAGCCCGACGCCGTCGATGGCGGTGCCGATCGGGACGGGACCGGGCGGCAGCTCCGCGCCCGGTTCGATCCGGTACTCCGTGCAGCCGACGGTGGCCTCGGTCGGCCCGTACTCGTTGACCACGGTGGCCTCCGGGTGCCGGGCCCGCCAGCCGGCGAGCGCGGCACCGAGCAACTGCTCACCGCCGAGGACCAGTTCACGGCGGGGGGAGAACTCCGCCGGGAGCAGGTCGAGGAGCGGCAGGTGCCCCGGGGTCGCCTTGAGGAAGGTGCACGGGTGCTCGCGCAGTGCGGCCCGGCCGCCGCCGCGGCCGCCCGCCAGGTGCACCGCGCCGCCCGCCAGCAGGGGGGCGAACAGGCCGGTGACGGTCAGGTCGAAGGCGACCGAGGACTGGACCAGCGCCACCCCGCCCGTGCTGGGGTAGGAACGCGCCGCCCAGGTGAGGTAGTTGACCACCGAGGCGTGGCACAGCACGACGCCCTTGGGCCGGCCGGTGGAGCCGGAGGTGTAGATGACGTACGCCGGGTGCTGGGGCCGCAGCCGCCGCAGGCGTTCGGCGTCCCGCACCGGGGCGGCGCTGTGGCCGGCCAGGGCGAGACCGGTCGCGGCGGAATCCAGTAGCAGCACCGGGGCCGGGGTGCGGGGCAGCGCCCCGGCGGTCGGGGCGACCGTGAGCAGCAGCGCCGGTTCGGCGTCCCGGAGCACCTGGTCGAGGCGTTCCGCCGGGTACGCCGGGTCCACCGGGACGTAGGCGGCGCCGGCCTTGAGCACCCCGAGGAGGGCCACCAGCAGCGTGACCGACCGTTCCAGGGCCACCGCCACCAGGTGCTCCGGGCCGATCCCGCGCGCGATCAGCTCGCGGGCCAGCCGGTTGGCGCGCTCGTCCAGTTCCCGGTGGCTCAGCCGTTCGGCGCCGCACAGCACGGCCGTCGCGTCCGGGCAGCGCGCCATCCGGCGGGCCAGCAGCCCGGTGAGGGTGGACCCGTCGGTCCCGTCCGGGGCCGAGCCGTCCGGTGTGGCGTCAGCGCGCATGGGGCTGTCCTTCCCCGGCGCCGGGTGCGGCCGGTACGGCGGTGAACTCCGGTACGGCGGTGAGCTCCGGTGCGGCGGCGAACTCCTCGGGCCCGAGCGTGCGGTGCACCGACACGGTGCCGCCGACGGACCGGCAGGCGGCCCGGGCGTGCTCGACCTTCGCGGCCAGCTCCGGGTCGCCGGCTGGCAGCAGGACGCCCAGGTTGGTGCCGCTGTGCGCGCGGACCAGCCCGAGGCCGTCGAGCTCCGCGCAGAGCGCGCGCAGCTCCCCGGAGCCGCGGTGCGGCCGCCGCCGCAGGCTCAGTTCGGTGCTGCGGGTGGCGATCCTGCCGACCTCGGCGAGGTCCCCGGTGCGCACCGCCGTGCCCAGCGCGGTCAGCAGCCGGCCGTACTCCCGGCGTTCCTCGTCGGTGTAGTCCTTGGGGATCCGGTTGAAGCCGACGGTGTCGACCCGGCCGCCCTCGTCGTGGGCGAGGACGGTCATCGACGGCAGGAAGCCGAGCCGCTCGCGCAGCCGGACGTCCCGGTGCAGGAAGGAGACGATGCCGTCGTACATCACGCCGTCGGTCGGTTCGATCCGCCGCAGCAGGGCCTCGACCGCGGTCGGCGGCAGGGGTGTGCGTAGCGCCGCCGCGACGGCCCGGGCGGTCGCCACCAGGTCGGCGGAGGAGCTGGCCAGCCCCTTGCCCTCGGGCAGTTCACCGGTCAGGTCCAGTTCGCCGCCGCCGGGCCGCCCGGTCAGCTCCAGCAGCAGCCCGGCCAGCCGCCGGGACTTGGCCTTGTGGGCGGGCCGGACGGAGACCGCGGGCTCCTGCGGGTCGTAGCGGAAGGTCGCGGTGCTCCATCCGGCGATCGGGAGGGTGACCAGGAACTCCGGGCCGTCGTCGGGCAGTGCGCCCTGCAGCAGTTCGCCGAAGGTGCCGAAGGCCCGGCCGGTGCCCGCGCTGCGGCCGGTGCCCGTGCCGCGGCCGGGGCCCTCCCGCAGCGCGGTGGCGGCGGGCAGCTCGGTGGGGCTAGTCAACCGGGACCCCCTCGACGGGGTCGGCCTGGGCCGACCCGTGGTCCGCGGTCGGCGCCGGGTCGGCGGCCGCCCCGGGGATCTCGGTCACCCGCCGGACCGGTGACAGGGCGATGATCACGGCGGCCACCAGGAGGCCCACCGAGGCGAACACCAGGGCCGGGGAGACGCCGATCCGGTCGCCGAGGAAGCCGCCGAAGACGGCTCCCAGCGGGGCACCGCCCATGACGACCATCCGCACCACGGCGGTCATCCGGCCCTGGAGTTCGTCCGGGGTGATGGAGGTGCGGTAGGCGCGCAGGTTGATGTTGCAGACGATCACCATCGCGGAGTTCACCACGTGCATCACCAGCAGCAGCACGATCGCCGCCGCCTCCGGCACCACGGTGGCCAGCGGGGTCAGCAGCGAGGCGAGGCCGATCGCGGTCGAGGTGAACACCAGCAGCCGGCCCAGCGGCATCCGTCGGCTCATCGGCCCGGCCAGTACCGCCCCGATCAGGGCGCCCGCGCCCGAGGAGGCCAGGATGACGCCGACGAAGGTCGGGGCGAGGTCCAGGTTGCGGGTCACGAAGGCGAGGAAGAGCGGTTCGCAGGCCAGCGCGAAGAAGTTGGCGACCAGGGTGGCGAGCACCAGGACCCGCAGCAGCGGGTTGCCCAGGACGAAGCGGGCGCCCTCGGCCGCGTCCTTCCAGACCGAGCCGGGCCCGCCGGTGCTCTCCGGGGCAGGCTCGCGCCGCCGGATCCGCGAGGTGAACAGGGCGGAGACCACGAAGGTGGCGGCGTTGAGGGCCATCGCGACCGGGCCGGTCAGGGCCTGGACGATCACCCCGCCGAGCGAGTGGCCGCCGATGTTGGAGACCGAACTGCTCAGCTCCAGCTTGCTGTTGCCCTCGATCAGGTCGTCGCGCTCGACCAGGGCCGGCAGCAGGGAGGCGTTGCCGATGTCCGCCACCACGCTGCACAGGCCGACCAGCAGGACGACGCCGACCAGCAGCGGCACCGTCAGGGCGTCCAGCCACCAGGCGCACGGGACCAGCATCATCGTGGCCCCGCGCAGGAGGTCGGCCCCGATGATGATGGGGCGCTTGGGCTTGCGGTCCACCCAGACCCCGACGAACAGGCTCACCAGCAGGTAGGGCAGGTAGCTCGCGGCGCTGAGCACGCCCAGCTCGGAGATCGAGGCCGAGAGCGTGACCGAGGCGATCAGCGGGACGGCCACGGCCGTCATGTTGGAGCCGAGCATCGACGCGGACTGGCCGAGCCACAGGTTGCGGAAGTCGGTGTTGCGGCGCAGCACGCCGATCTGCTTGCCGGACGTCACAGTGCCAGTCCCTCGGTGAATCGTGCCATCAGTTCCGCCGGGGCCTTGAGGAAGGCGTGGTGCTCGCCGGCCAGCACCACCGGGTGGTAGCGGCCGGGGGCCGCGTACTCCCGCCAGCCGTCCATCTGGTCGGGCCGGATCTCCACGTCCCCGCTCCAGCCGATCGCGTGCACCGCCGCGTCCAGGACGACCGGGGCGTCCAGCCGGTAGTTCCGGTTGCCCGCCACGTCCTGCTCCAGGACGTTCAGCGCGAGGTCGAGGGCCGACGGCTGGACCCGGCCGCCCATCGACACCGTCAACCGCGCCAGTTCCTCGCGCAGTTCGTCCCGTCCCAGGCCGAGGAAGCGCCCGTACGGCCCCTGGTGCGGCGCGACCTGGGAGGAGACGAACACCGCGGTGGGCGCCGGCCGGCCGGTCCGTTGCAGGTGCAGCGCGGTGGCGAACGCGGCCAGCGCCCCGCCGCAGTGCCCGAACACGCCGAACGGACGGTCCAGGTAGGGCGCGAGCGCCTCGGCGGCCTGCTCGGCCAGCGACTCGTACGAGCCGTGGTGCGGCTCCCGCATCCGGTTCTCCCGCGCGGGCAGCTGCACCGCGCAGAGCTCGACGCCTCCGGTCCGCCGCGGCCATCCGTTGTACATGGACGCGCCGCACCCGGAGTACGGGAAGCAGAACAGCCGGGCCGCCGCGTCCGGCGACGGGCGGCGCAGCAGCCACCTCCCGGGCTTGCTGACCGTCGTCATACAGCACCTCACCTCTGGAGTCTCTCGTGCGCTCAGCGCAGCTTGGCGGTCACCGGCAGGCTCTTGATCCCGGCGACGAAGTTCGACCGCAGGTGCTCGACCGGGCCGGCGAGCTCGAACTCCCCGACGAGCCGCACCACTTCGGCGAAGAAGAGCCGCAGCGCGATCCTGGCCAGCGGGGCGCCGATGCAGTAGTGCGGGCCGAAGCCGAAGGCCAGGTGGCGGTTGGGGGAGCGGGACACGTCGAAGGCGAAGGGGTCGGCGAAGACCCGCTCGTCCCGGTTGGCGGAGCCGAGCCAGGCCACCACCGCCTCCCCGGCCCGGACCGGGACGCCGCTCAGCTCGGTGTCGACCACGCTGTAGCGCATGAAGTGGTTGGCGGGGGAGGACCAGCGCAGGCCCTCCTCCACGGCGTCCTCGACGGTGGCGGTGCCGTCCCCGAGCCGGCGGTACTGCTCCGGGTGCTCGGTGAAGGCCAGGACGGTCGCGGCCATCGCGTGCGGCGTGGTGACGTTGGCGCCCAGCAGCAGGCTGTAGCAGTTGTAGACGAGCTCCTCGCGGCGCATGGTGCGGTCCCCGACCGGCATGCTCCGCAGGAAGCCGACCAGGTCGTCCCGGGGCCCGCGGGAGCGGGCCTGCTCGGCGAAGTACGCGAACAGCTCGTGGTGCGCGCGGACCAGCTTGGCGCCCCCGCCGACCTGGTGGAAGGTGGCGTCCTCCGGGGCGACGGCCATGGTGGTGAGCCGGGCCAGGTACTCCCAGTCCTGCTCCGGCAGGCCCATCAGGGCGCCGGTGAAGGCCATCGGGAAGCCGGTGGCGGCCGCCGCGAGGTCCAGCGGGCCGCCGTCGGCGAGCGGTTGGAGCAGGGTGCGCACCAGGCGGCGGATCGCCTCCTGGTGGGGGCGCAGCCGGGCGAAGGAGAGCACCCGGGCCATCGGCTCGCGCAGGGCGCCGTGCACCGGCGGGTCGCAGGCGGCCATCATCTTGTCGCCCGCCGGGTCCCGTTCGCCGAGGATCGACAGCATGGTGCCCCGGCGGGAGGTGAAGCGGGTGTGGTCGCGCAGGACGGCGCTGACGTCGGCGTGCCGGGTCACCGAGAGGAAGGACCGGCCGTCCGGGAGGGTCCGGCGGTGCACCGGTGCCTCCCGGCGCATGACCGTCCAGACCGGGTGCGGATCGCCCTCGGCGTAGAAGGCCGGGTCGCCGAGGTCCACCGTGTCCGGGTCGATCCGCTCCGGGCGGGGCTGCGCGGTGATCCTCATCGGCCGGCTCCGTCGTGCTCGCGCAGGACCTCGGGATCGGCGCCCTCCTCGGCCGCGGCCTCGACGACCCGCAGGGCCAGCTCGGCCACGGTCGGGTTCTCGTAGAAGGTCCGGGCGGTGATCAGCAGGTCCGTCTCGGCGGAGATCTCACCGGTGATCCGGGTGGCCATCAGCGAGTGGCCGCCCAGTTCGAAGAAGTCGTCGTCGGCGCCGATCCCGTCGATCTCCATGACCTCCTCCCACAACCGGGTCAGCCACTCCTCGGCGGCGCCGTGCGGGGGCCGGTGCTCGCTGCCGACGTCCTCGCGCTCGCGGCCGCGGCGCTGCGCCAGGGCGGTGCGGTCGACCTTGCCGTTGGGGGTCAGCGGCAGGGCCTCCAGCCAGGTGAAGGTGCTCGGGACGAGGTGGCGCGGCAGTTCGGCGGCGAGGCCGGCGCGCAGTTCGGCGGAGAGCAGTTCGACGTCGCCCTGGTAGAAGGCGGCGAGCCGGCGGTCGCCGTCGGCCCGCTGCTGGAGCACCACCACGGCGGAGCGGACGTCGGGGTGGGCGCTCACGGCGGCCTCGACCTCGCCGAGTTCGACCCGGAAGCCGCGGAGCTTCACCTGGGTGTCGGTCCGGCCGAGGAAGGCGAGGGTGCCGTCCGGGGCCTGCCGGACCCGGTCGCCGGTGTCGTACATCCGGGCGCCGGGCTCGGCGGCGAAGGGGTCGGGGAGGAAGCGTTCGGCGGTCAGGTCGGGGCGGCCGAGGTAGCCGTGGGCGAGCCCCGGGCCGGCGGCGAAGAGCGTGCCGGTCCCGCCCACGGGCACCGGCCGCAGCCGCTCGTCCAGCACGTGCACCCGGGTGCCGCCGATCGGACGGCCGATCGGCACCGGGCGCCCGTCCAGGGGTTCGCGCACCGGGTGGCAGCAGGTGAAGGTGGTGTTCTCGGTCGGCCCGTAGCCGTTGACCACGACGCCGTTCGGCAGCGCGGCGGCCGCGCGGTCGACGTGGGCGGGGGAGAGGACGTCGCCGCCGGCCACCAGGTAGCGCAGCGCCGGCAGCGGGGGGAGCCCGGCGTCGACCACCTGGTGGAACAGGCCGGCGGTCAGCCACAGCACGGTGACCCCGGCCTCGCGGACCAGCTCGGTCAACTCGCCCGGCCCGAGCGGCCCGGGCGGTGCGACGACCAGGCAGGCGCCGTTCAGCAGGGCGCCCCAGACCTCCAGGGTGGAGGCGTCGAAGGCGATCGGGGCGTGCGCCAGGAAGACGTCCTCGGGGCGGAAGGCCAGCGGGTCGCCGCCGACCACCAGGCGGTGCACGGCCCGGTGCGGGACGCTGACGCCCTTGGGGCGGCCGGTGGAGCCGGAGGTGTACGCGACGTAGGCGGTGTCCTCGGGGCCGGGGGGCGTGTCGGGCCCGCTCAGGGCGGCCCCGCTCGCGTCGGCCCCGGTGAGCACGGTGAGGGCGAGGTCCGGACCGGCCAGCACCGCCCGGGCGCCGGCGTCGGCCAGCAGGGCGGTGGCGCGGGCCGGCGGGTCCTGGGGGTCGACCGCGACGTACGCGGCCCCGGCCTTGAGCACGCCCAGCAGGGCGGTCACCTGCTCCGCCGAGCGGTCGACGCGCACCCCGACCCGGTCGCCGCGCCGCACGCCGACGGCCCGGAGCCGGGCCGCGAGGGCCTCCGCCCGGGCGTCCAGCTCCCGGTAGGACAGGCGGGTGGCGCCGGACCGGACGGCGGTGGCGCCGGCCCGGTCGCGCGCGACGGACGCGAAGCGGTCGCACACGGACGTCAGGCCCCCGGTGGGGACCACTGCGGTGTCTACCGTGGCCATGGGCTGATCAACTGTCCCTTCGGGGCGGTCCGGACCGTGCCGGTCACGGGCCCGGTTTCGTGGGCGACTGGCGTGTCGTCGGGCGGTGGGGTGGTCGGGCGGCGGGGTCGTCGGAAGGTCGGACCTCCGTCCACAGCGCGGTGGCCCGCGCGAGCGGCCGCCCGTCCGCGTCGTACAGGGCGGTGAGGTTGACCACCGTCCGCCCGTGGGTCGCGTGCCGGGCGGCCACCACCTCGTACTCCCGGCCGGCCCGCACCGGCCCGGTGAGCGCGGCGGTCATCCGGCTCAGCACCATCGGGCGGGCGCGCGGGTCGGTCACCCAGCCGCCGGGGCAGTCGAGTGCGCCCCAGACCTGTTCGGCGGGTACGGCCGCGCCGGGGGCGCCGCGCGGGGTCCAGGTGCAGGCCACCGTGCCCGGGGCCACCGGACCGGGGGACAGCCGCAGGCCGTCCTCGGCCCGCTCCGGCCCGCACGCCCAGCAGGTGGGGAACGGGTGGCCGGTGCGGCCCAGGTAGCCGGCGGCGGCGGCGCGCGCCGCCGGGAGCCCGACCGGCGGCGGCAGCGGCAGTCCGTCCCGGGCCCGGGTGACGGTGGCCACCAGCTCGGCGCCGTGCCACAGCCCGGACCGGCGCTCGCCGGCCCGGAACTCCAGCGGGGCGTCCAGCGGCAGCGGGGCCAGCAGGGTCACCGCCGGGTCGGGGCCGTGCCGGCCGTCGGCCAGGGCGACGATCCGGGCGCAGGCGTAGCCGCCGTGGGCCGAGCCGTCCGGTCCGTTGTAGCGCGCGGGGATCACCAGTTCGGCGGCGGTGCGCGCGTGCTCCACGGCGCCGTTCACCGGGGCGTCCCGTCCGGGGCGGTGCCGGGTGCCCCGTCCGGTGCCCCGTCCGGTGCCCCGACCGCGGCGCCGTCCAGGGCCCGGTCCACCAGCCGGGCCATCTGCCGGACGTGCGGCTGCCGGAGGATGTCGTAGTGGCTGGCCTCGATGGTGTGCGCGCTGAACCGGCCGTCCACCGCGGCCCGCCAGGCGCCGGCACTGCCGATGGCGCCGCCGTCCAGGCCCTCGATGTAGACCACGTCGCCCGGGTACCGGCCCGGCCGGTAGTCGTTGTGCGCGGTGAGGTTGGTGGTGAAGACCTTGAAGTAGGCCTCCCACTGCTCCAGTTCGGTGGCCTTGCCGTCCTCCGCGGTGGGCAGCCGGCCGACCAGCCAGCGGAGCTTCTCGTGGATCGTCGGGAACTCGGCGAGGGCCGCCGCCCACTCCGCGTCGTCGTGCTCCGGGACGGCCATCCCGGCGGCCCGCAGCACGTCGACGAAGACCAGCAGCGCGAGGTCCTCGTCGCGCAGGCTCTCGTCGAACTGGCCCGGGTAGGCCGCGTCGATCATGCTCAGCGAGCCGACCTCGGCACCCCGGCGGCGGAGCCGGCAGGCCATCTCGAAGACCAGCACCGCGCCGAAGGACCAGCCGGCCAGGTGGTACGGGCCCTTCGGCTGCTTGGCCACCAGCAGGTCGACGTAGCTCTCGGCGATCCGCTCCACCGACAGGTTGGCCACGCTGCCGGAGACCAGGCCCTCCGAGACGATCCCGTACACCGGTCGGCCCGGTCGCAGCTGGGAGGCCAGCGGGAGGTAGCAGAACACGCCGCCGCCGACCGGGTGGACCAGGGTGAGCGGTTCGCCCTCCCCGGCCCGGCGGATCGGCAGCAGCCGGGCCGGGTCCTCGTCGCCGGACTCCCGGGCCGTCACCAGCGGGGCCAGCCGGGCCACGGTGTTGTGCGTCAGGAGCTCCGCGACGGGGAGCTTGCGGCCGAACTCGCGCCGGATCCGCATGGCCAGGTTGAGTGCCACCAGGGAGTGCCCGCCGAGCGCGAAGAAGCTGTCGTGGATGCCGATCGGGCTGACCCCGAGGGTCTCCTCCCAGACCCGGACCAGCCGGCGCTGGACGTCGGTGACCGGCGGCGCGGGGGTCCGCTCCCCGGCCAGGGCGGCCGGCCCGGGCTCCGGGAGGAGCTTGCGGTCCACCTTGCCGTTGGAGGCCAGCGGCAGCCGTTCCAGCCGCGTCCAGACGCTCGGCAGCATGTACTCGGGCAGGGTGTCGCCGAGGTACGCGGCCAGGGCGTCGCCGGTGACGGACTCCGGGGCCGCCACGTACGCCGCCAGCCGGTGCCCGCGCAGGACCACGGCCGCCTCGCGGACGTCCGGGTGGCGGGTCAGCGCGGCCTCGATCTCGCCCAGTTCGATCCGCATGCCGCGGACCTTCACCTGCTGGTCGGCCCGGCCCAGGTAGTCGATCGCGCCGTCCGGGCGGCGCCGGGCGAGGTCGCCGGTGCGGTAGAGGCGTTCGGCGGTGCCGTCCGGCCAGGTGTGCTCGACGAAGCGCTCGGCGGTGAGGTCCGGGCGGCCGTGGTAGCCGTCGGCCAGGCCGACGCCGCCGATGTGCAGCTCGCCGGTCACGCCGACCGGCACCCGGTTCATCCGGGCGTCCAGCAGGTGGATCCGGATGTTCGCGATCGGGTGCCCGATCGGCACCGTCGCGCCGTCACCGGGGCGGCAGCGCCAGCAGGTGACGTCGACGGCGGCCTCGGTCGGGCCGTAGAGGTTGACCAGCTCCGCGTCGAGGCGCTCGTGGTGGGCGTCCCGCAGGTCGGCCGGCAGGGCCTCGCCGCTGCACACCACCAGGCGCAGGCTCGCGCAGTCCGCCGGGTCCGCGTGGTCCAGGAAGACCCGGAGCATCGAGGGCACGAAGTGGACCGTGGTCACCGAGTGTTCGCGGATCAGCTGCGCCAGCTCCTCCGGCTCCCGGTGGGCGCCGGGAGCGGCGACGACCAGCCGGGCGCCCTGGACCAGCGGCCAGAAGAACTCCCAGACGGAGACGTCGAAGGTGTACGGGGTCTTCTGCAGCACCCGGTCCGCCTCGGTGAGGCCGAACTCCTCCTGCATCCACAGCAGTCGGTTGCAGATCGCCCGGTGCGAGACCACGACGCCCTTGGGGACGCCGGTGGAGCCGGAGGTGAAGATCAGGTAGGCCGGGGCGTCCGGGTCCACCGCCACCCGGGGGCCGCCGACGGGGAGCCCGGCGTCGGGGAGCCCGGTGCCGGGGGCCCCGGTGTCGGCGTTCCCGGTGTCCACCACCTCGACGGCCGCACCGGACGGCTCCACCCGCTCGGCGAGCGCGGTCGTGGTCAGCACCAGGGCCGGCGCCGCCTCCGTCACCATCGTGGCGATCCGGGCGACCGGGTGCTCCGGGTCGATCGGCACGTAGGCGCCGCCCGCCTTGAGGACCGCCAGCAGCGAGACCACCAGCTCGGTCGAGCGCTCCAGGCACACCCCGACCCGGTCGCCGGGCTCCACCCCGCGCTCCACCAGCCGGCGGGCGAGGGCGTCCGCCCGGCGGTCCAGCTCCCGGTAGGAGAGCGTGCCGCCCTCGAAGGCCACCGCGATCCGGTCCGGGGTCAGCCGGGCCTGCTCCTCGACCAGGACGTGCAGCAGGTGCGGCCGGTGGTACGTGGTCGCGGTGTCGTTCCAGCGGTCGAGCTGCGCCAGCTCGGCGGGGGCCGGCAGTTCGGTCCGGCCGATGCCCGCGGCGGGTTCCGCGGCAAGCGAGCGCAGCGCGGTCAGGTGGTAGCCGGCCCAGCGGTCGATCTCCTCGGCGGCGAACTGCGCCGCGTCGTACCGCAGTCCCAGGCCGATCCGCCCGGTCCGGGCGTCGCGCATGAACTCCACGCCGAACGGGAAGCTGGTCGGCACCACGCCGAACTCGTCGAGGATCTCCAGCTCCCCGGCGGTGCCCTCGTCGGGCGCGTGGAAGTGGGTGTAGTTGAAGAAGCTCTCGAACAGCGGCCCGCCGCCGGCGTCCTGCTGGATGGTGGCGAGCGGGAGCCGGCGGTGCGGCTGGAGCGCGAGATCGGTCGCGGCGACGTCGGCGACCAGCGAGGCCCAGGTGGTGCCGTCGTCGATCCGGGCGCGCACCGGCAGGGTGTTCAGGAACAGGCCGACGACCCGCTCCCCGTCCTCCTCGGCGATGCGGCCGTTGTAGACCGCGCCCGAGACCACGTCGTCGGTTCCGCCGAGCAGCGCCAGCACCCGCAGGTGCGCGGCCAGCAGCGCGATCCGGACCGGGACGCCGAGCTCGGCGGCCGTCCGCAGCAGGTCGGCGGAGAGCTGCCCGGGCAGCTCGTACTCGGTCATCACCAGGTCCGGCACCCCCGCGGCGGGGGCGGTGCGCGGCAGCCGCAGCGCCGTCATGCCGTCCAACCGCTCGCGCCAGAAGGCGCGTTGGCCGGGATCGGCGACGGCTTCGCGCTCCAGGGCGACCAGCGAGCGGAACCGGGCGAGCGGCGGCGGGGCGAGCTCCCGGGTGCTGCGCCCGAGGGCCTGGAGGTAGAGCTCCAGGAGTTCGGTCAGCAGCTGCCGGCCGCTCCAGCCGTCCAGGATCGCGTGGTGCTCGACCACCCAGAGCTGGAAGGTGTCGGCCGAGCGGCGCTGCACGTGGAAGCGGATGAGCGGCGGGCGCTCCCAGTCGAAGGGGTGCTCGCGCTCCCACGCGTAGTGGCGGCGCAGCGCCTCCGGCTGCTCGTCGGCGGGCACCGCGCCGAGGTCCTCGAAGGTGACCGGCGGCTCGGCGACCTGGTGGTGCACCAGCTGGACCGGCTCGCCGAGGTCGCGCAGGGCGAAGGAGGTGCGCAGCAGCTCGTGCCGCTCCAGCAGGGCGGCGACGGCGGAGCGCCAGGCTGGCGGCGAGTACGGGCCGCGCAGGTGGTAGCCGGCGACGTCGTGGTAGGCGCGGTGCACGGCGTCCAGCTCGCTGTGGTAGAGCATGCCGGCCTGGAGCGAGGTGAGCGGATAGGCGTCCGCCAGGCCGTCCGGCAGCCGGGCCCGGTCGGCGGCCGTCAGCAGGTCGAAGGGCTCCAGGACCGCTTCGGCCTCGGGGGCGGTGCGGGTCACCAGCGGGGTCAGCTCGCGGATCGTCTGGGCGACCAGGAGGTCCCGCAGTTCGAACCGCAGGCCGTGCCGGCGGGCCCGGGAGAGGATCTGGATGCTGAGGATCGAGTCGCCGCCGACCTCGAAGTAGTTGTGGTCGATGCCGATGTCACCGCGGCCGAGGGCCTCCTGCCAGACCTCGGCCAGGATCCGCTCGTCCTCGTCGCGCGGTGCCACGTACGGGGTGTCGTCCTCGTCGTCCCAGCCGTCGTCCCAGCCGTCGTCCCGACCGTCCTCCGCGGCACGGCCCGCGACGCCGTCCGGGGCGCGGTCCGGGGCGCGCTCCGCCGCCGGGAGCTCGAACAGCGCGTCGAGCGGGCGGTCGGGCTGCTCGACCACCAGCCGCAGCAGCCGGGCGTAGTGCCCGGCGAAGCGCTGCGCCCACTCGGGCGTGAACCGGTCGGTGCGGTACTCGAGTTCGAAGCCCGGCCGGTCGTCGTGCTCGTTCACCTGGAGGGAGAGCTGGAACTTGGCGGTGTCGGAGTGGACCGGCACCGGGACGATCTCCAGCCCCTCCGCCGCGGGCGGCTCGGTCGTGGTGTCGTCCAGCATGAACAGGGCCTGGAAGACCGGGTCGTGGCCGGGGTCGCGGCGCGGGTTGACCAGTTGGACGACGGACTCGAAGGGGAGCTCGTGGTGGTCCTGGGCCTGTAACGCGGCGGTGCGCACCCGGGTCAGCAGTTCGCGGAAGCTCGGTCCGGTGGGCCCCGGTTCTCCCGCCCCCGGTTCTCCCGCCCCTGACTCGGCCGGGCCGAGGTCGGTGCGGATCGCCACCATGTTGACGAAGAAGCCGACCGTCCGCTCGAACTCGATCCGGCTGCGGTTGGCCACCGGGCTGCCGACGATGACGTCCTCGACCCCGGTGTACCGGCCGAGCAGCACCTGGTACGCGGCGAGCATGACGGTGAACAGCGTGCTGCGGGCCGCGGTGGCCAACTCGTGCAGGCCGTCCAGCAGTTCGGGTTCCAGCGGGAAGCTCAGCAGGCCGCCGCCGTGGCCGGGGGCCGGGGTGCCGGCCGGCCGGTCCCCGGGCAGTTCCAGGACCGGCAGCTCCCCGCCGAGGGTCCGGGACCAGAAGTCGAGGTGCTTCTCGGCGCCGGGGCTGCCCAGCCAGGCGCGCTGCCAGTCGGCGTAGTCGCCGTACTGGAACTCGGGTTCCGGCAGGACGAGGTCCCGACCGGCCGCGAACGCGTCGTAGTGGCGGAACAGTTCGTCGACCACGATGCCCAGGGACCATCCGTCGCAGACGATGTGATGCATCGTCAGTACCAGGAGGGCGGTCCGCTCGTCGCGCCGCAGCAGGGCGGCGCGGAACAGCGGGGGCGACTCCAGGTCGAACGGCCGGTCGGTCTCCGACCGCAGCCGGGAGCCCAGTTCGTCCTCGGACGCGCAGTCGACGATCCGCCAGTCGGCGGGGCGATCGGTGACCACCTGCTGGAGCCCGTCGTCGCCGAGGGTGAAGTGCGTCCGCAGCGCCTCGTGCCGCAGGGCCACCCGGCGCACCGCGCGCTCCAGGGCCGCCGGGTCGAGCCGGCCGGTCAGGGCGAAGACGACCGGGACGTGGTAGGCGGGGGAGTCGCCGATGACCTGCTGCACGAAGTACAGCTGCTCCTGCGCCTTGGCCGCCGGAAAGACGTCCGGCTCGAACGTCTCCGGGCTGGGGCTTTCATTGCTGCTCAAAGCGCCGTGACCTTTCTTCATCCCATTTATCGGCCGCGAGGTGGGGGGCGGCGTCGATATGGTCTTCCGGTGCGCAGACGGCAGTCACTAAGTCGATCCAAGTCGATCTTAGCGTTGGCGATGCTCCTGTCAACAGCCGTTTTCCGGGTGTGCCACGGGAGTTGGGGCGGCGGGCCGGAATAGTGCGGTTCTGTCCCGGTTGGGATGGATATGGATATCGGCCCGGACGGGCCCCGGTCCGGGCGTCCCTACTTCTCTTCCGACCATTGACAGCGGGGTGGGACGCGGAGAGGATCATTGGCATCGAAGCCCCTGCCCGGAACCGGACTTATGGCCGCCGCGAGGCGTTCGGCCCCGCCGTTGCCGGATTGCCCGGCCGTTCGATCGGCCGATGAGGAACCCGGGCGGAAATACGTGTCGACGGGTGTGCGGGGGCAGGCCTTGATCGGAAAGAGGGACACGTGAGCGAGCAGAGCGACGAGGACCTCCGGTCCTACCAGGTCGTCGTCAACCACGAGGAGCAGTACTCGGTTTGGCCTGCGGAGAGCACCCCGCCGGCCGGCTGGACCGCGCCCGGGTTCACCGGGACCAAGCAGGAATGCCTCGACCGCATCGCCGAGGTGTGGACCGACATGCGTCCGCTGAGTCTGCGCCGGGCAATGGCCGGCGAGACCTCCTGAAATCCACGTCGGGGTCGCCGGCCGACGCGTCCTGAATCGCGCGGCCGAATTCAGTCGCATTCACCAGAAGCAGCGATGGTTTTCCGTACAGCGGGAGGGGCAACACCGTGAGCAGGCCATGGGACGACCGTTTCGAGAAAGTACTCCTGAAGGTCGTCCCCGGGATTTCCGGTGGCGCCGAACTGGTTCCTGATCTGGATCTCTCGGGAGCCGGTCTCACCTCCATCGGAATCGTCCAGCTGATGATGCAGCTGGAGCGTGAGTACGACGTCGAGTTCGCCTTCGAGTTGCTCAACTTCCAGATCTTCGCGACGCCCGCCACGCTGTGGGCCGAGGTTTCCGAAACCCTCGCGCAGGCGGGCCACGCGGTTCGGAAGGACGGCTGATGACGGCGGCCGCGGCCGAGCTCGTGGCCGGGATCCTGCCGGTCCTGCGCGAACAGGCCGCCGAGTCCGACCGGCGCGCGGCCTTTCCGGCCGCGTCGCTGGAGACCCTGCGCGAGCACCGGCTGCTCAGCCTGACCGTCCCGCAGGAGTACGGCGGCTCCGGCGCCTCCACCCGGCTGTGGACCGAGGTCGCGCAGGAACTGGCCGGCGCCTGCCTGTCCACCGCCCAGATCTGGGCGATGCACGTGTCGCACGTCGACGCGGTGGTCCGGTACGGCAGCGCGGAGCTCAAGGCCGACCTGCTCACCCGGATCGGTACGGAGGAGCTCTTCATCGCCTCCGTCACCAGCGAACAGGGCCGGGGCGCCAGCCTGTTCACCGCCCACAGTCCGCTGGTCCCCGACGGCGACCGGGTCGGCATCGACCGGATCGCCCCGGTGGTGACCGGCGGCGCGCACGCCGACGGCTACCTGATCAGCATGCGGGCCGGCGCGGAGGCCTCGGAGCACGAGGTCTCGCTGGTCTACGCCGACCGCGCGGACCTGGAACTGGCGACCACCGGCGAGTGGAACGCGCTCGGCATGCGGGCCACCGAGAGCGTCGGGATGGTCATCAAGGGCAGCACCCCGGCCCGGAACGTCATCGGCGGCTCCGGCCGCTTCGCCGACGTGGCGCGGGAGAGCATGATCCCGGTCTCGCACCTCGCCTGGGCCGCCTGCTGGCTGGGCGCCGCCCGCGGCGCGCTGAGCGAACTGGTGCGCTTCCTCTGGAAGTCCGGCCGGGCCGAGGGCGCCTCCGACCTCTTCCACGAGCGGCTCGCCCGGATCCGGGTGGACCTCGAACTCGCCAGCGCCTACCTCACCCGGGTCCGCGAGGAGGTCGACCTGGCCCGCGCCGAGGGCCGCTCGCTGGCCCACCCGCGGACCCAACTCCAGCTCAACGCCCTCAAGGTGGCCACCTCCGACCTGGCCTTCCGGGCGGTCGACAACATGGTGCAGCTGGGCGGACTGCGGCTGGGCTACCTCCAGGACGCCCCGATCCCCCTGGAGCGGCACTTCCGCGACCTGCGGTCGGCCAGCCTGACCCATGCCAACGACGGCCTGCGGGTGGGCATCGGAGCGCTGTCCCTGCTCGACCGCTCGGTGACCCTGATCTGATCGGCCGCCGATCCGCACCGCAACCCTGAGCGAATGGGAGTAGCACAAGTGTCGACGCCGCACGGGCTGATCGGGCACGAGAACACCGTCTCCGAGTTCTACGGGACGTTCCCCTACCCGTGGAAGCCGGTCTACTTCGACCGGATGAGCGACCCCGACTTCCACGCCGCCCTGATCCGCCAGGAGACCGGCCGGGCCGGCCTCGGGCCGATCCGCCGGATCTGGGTGGCCGGCTGCGGGACCAACCAGGCGCTGATCACGGCGCTCCAGTTCCCCGCGGCCGAGGTGCTCGGCACCGACGTCTCCGCGGAGTCGCTCGCCATCTGCCGGCAGAACGCCGAGCAGCTCGGGGTGACCAACCTGCGGCTGGTGCAGCAGGGCATCACCCAGGCCGGGTACGACCGGGAGTTCGACCTGGTCGTCTGTACCGGGGTGATCCACCACAACCCGGAGCCGCGGCGCTGCCTGGAGCGGCTGTCCGCGGCGGTGCGGGACGACGGCGTGCTCGAACTCATGGTCTACAACCGCTTCCACCGCCGGGAGGCCGAGTCCTTCCAGGCGGCCCTGCGGATCCTGGCCCCCGAGTCCGAGCACGGCCACCGCGAGCGGTACGCCCTCGCCCGGAGCCTGGCCGGCTCGCTCCAGGTCGAGAGCACCATGACGAAGCACCTGGAGGACACCCGGCGCAGCCCCGAACCCGCCTGGGCGGACCGCTGGATGAACCCCTGCGAGACCTCCTACGACGTCGACTCGCTGGCCGGGCTGGCCCGGGAGTGCGGCCTGCTGCTGGAGGCCCCGAAGGTCAACGGCTTCGACAAGATGCGCCGGCGGTTCCTCTGGACCACGGAGCTCACCGACCCCGAACTGCTGGCCCCGTACGAGCGGTTGGACGACCTGGCGCGCTGGCAGCTGGTCAACCTGCTGCACCTGGACAACTCGCCGATGCTCTGGTTCTACCTGCGCCCCGACCGCGCCGGCACGGGCACCAGGGTCTCGGACGCCGACCGCAACCGGATGTTCCTGGACGGCGTGCTGGACCGCCCGACGGCCGTGCGCCACCGCCACGTCCTGGACCGGGACGGCGCGTACCACCCCGACCCGAACGCCTCCGAGGTGGCCTCCTGGCCCGCCTGGCCCGAGGTCAAGGCGATCCAGGAGGCCGCGGACGGCCGCCGCACCGGCCGGGAGATCCTCACCGGGCTGGGGTACGGCACCGGCTTCAACGCCGTCCAGCGCGCCCGGGTCATGCTCACCACCTCGGAGTTCCCGCACCTGACCGTCACACCGGCCGGCTGACCGGCCGCGCGGAGAGGAGAACCAGTCGTGGACCCCGTAGCGCCGGTGATCGCCGAAGTGAACGCCCTGCGCCGCCGGTTGCAGCCGGTCGCGGACCCGAGGGACCCGGTGTTCCTGGAGCGGCTGGCCAAGGAGCTGGCGGACAGCGCCGAGCTGAGCCGCCAGCCGATCGTCCGGGCCTTCCTGGCCGACCTGCGGGACAGCCCGGACGGCTCCCGGCTCCGCGCGACCAAGGCGCACATCAACGAGGAGCGCGACAACCACGTCTTCTCGTTCTTCGACGCCTCGTACTTCCCGAAGCTCTCGCTCGACTACCTGGCGTACCGGACCCTGCCGACCGACCCGCACCTGGCCGTCCGGTACGCCAGCAACACCCGGCCGGTCAACCTGCTCGCCAAGTCGGAGGGGTTCGAGTCCCGGGTGGTCGTCGCCCTGTTCCCGGAGAACCACCTCGACGGCCGGCAGGACCCGGACGACCTGATCTTCTACTTCATCGACAAGTTCGTCGAGCGCCACAACCGGATCACCCGGAAGATGATCGACGCCGTGATGGCACCGGGCAGCTTCCCGCGGATCCAGGGCGCCCCCGACCACGTCGTCGAGGCCGCCTCCTCCTGGTGGGTCCGGTTGCACGAGTACCACCACCGGCAGGGCGACCTGCCGATCCCGGAGTTCCTGGACGCCAAGAAGCTCAAGCCGCTGGCCGGGCTGGAGGAGCTCCGGGTGGACGTCTCGGCCATGCTGGTCTGCCTCGACGACGCGCAGCTGCCCGAGCAACAGGCCCGGGCCGCCTACGAGTACATCCTCGCCGAGCGGCTGCTGCGCTACGCGGTGGAGGGCATCCCGCGCCCCAACTACGACGCCGTCGCCTCCCAGCTGCTGTTCAGCTACCTGACGGAGCACCGGGGCATCCGGCTGCGCGACGGCCTGATCGAGCTGGCCCCGGAGCTGCCGGCGGTGCTGGCCGCCTTCCTGGGCGAGATCCAGGCGATCGAGCGGCGGATCCGCACCGAGCCGCTGGAGCGGGTGCGCGCCGGGCTGCTGGAGTTCACCAACCGCTACACCGACTACGACCCGCAGGCCAAGGACTACCGGCACATCCCGTTCTTCGCCGAGGTCAAGCAGCGCCTGGGCCTCTGAGCCCCCGTACGGCCCCCGCACCGCCCGCACGTCCCGCACGACGCCCGCCCGGACGGGACACCGACGGACCGGCCCGCAGCTCCCGCCGCGGGCCGGTCCGGTCGTTCCCGGGGTCCGTCCGGTCACTCCGGCCGGGCGGTGTCGGTCAGCACGGTCCGACGGCGTCGGACCACCACCGGCTCCGCCCCGCCCGACTGCCCGGTCCGGTCCACCTCGGCAGCCAGTTCGGCGATCGTCGCGTGCTCGAAGAACCGCACCAGCGGGACCGTGGCCCCCAGCGAGGACCGGATCCGGCTCAGGATCTGGGTGGCCATCAGGGAGTGCCCGCCGAGCCGGAAGAAGTCGGTGTGCACGCCGATCCGTTCGACCCCGAGGACGGACTGCCAGATCCCGGCGAGCGTCTCCTCGACGGGCGTGCGCGGCGCCGTGTACTCCTCCTCCGGCTCCGGCGCGGCCGGCAGCGCACCGCGGTCCACCTTGCCGTTGGGCAGCAGCGGGAAGGCGTCCAGCACCACCACGGCCGAGGGCACCATGAAGTCGGGCAGGGTGCGGGCGGCGTGCTCGCGCAGCGCGGCGCCGTCCACCGCCGTCCCGGCCATCGGCACGGCGTACGCGACCAGCCGGTCGCCCGTCGCGGAGCCGCTCACCACGGCGACGGCGTGCGCCACCGCGGGGTGCGAGCCGACCGCCGATTCGACCTCGCCCAGCTCGATCCGCAGGCCGCGCAGCTTCACCTGGTCGTCGGCCCGGCCGACGAACATCAGCTCGCCGTCCGGCGTCCAGCGCACCACGTCCCCGGTCCGGTACATCCGCTCGCCCGGAGCCCCGAACGGGCAGGGCACGAAGCGGTCGGCGGTCAGGACGGGGCGGTGCAGGTAGCCGCGGGCCAGCCCGGTGCCGGCCAGGTAGGCCTGCCCGGGGACGCCCGGCGGCACCGGCCGCAGCGCCTCGTCCAGCACGTACACCCGGGCGTCCAGGTTCGGCCCGCCGAGGGTCGGCACGCCGTCGCCGGAGAGCGGGCCGGTGGTGGTGGAGATGACGGTGGACTCGGTGGCCCCGTAGATGTTGATCATCCGGCGCCCGGGCGACCAGCGGCCGACCAGGTCGCCGGGCAGCACCTCACTGCCGCTGGCCAGGCCGACCAGCGCGGGCAGCTCGACCGGGGGCACCGTGGCCAGCCGGGTCGGGGCGAGGAAGGCGTGGGTGACCCGCCGCTCGCGCAGGAAGTCCGCCAGCTCCTCGCCGGCCAGCGGGCCCGGCGGAGCCACCACCAGGGCCGCCCCGACCGGGAAGGCCATCAGCAGCTCCAGCACCCAGGCGTCGAAGCTCGGCGTGGACACCTGGAGCACCCGGGAGCCGTGGTCGATCCGCAGCCGCGCGGCCATCTGGTCGCTCAGCGCGAGCAGACCGGTGTGCGGCATCACGGCGCCCTTGGGGACACCCGTCGAGCCCGAGGTGTAGATCGCGTACGCGGGGCTGAGCGGGTCGAGCGGGGCCGTCCGGTCGGCGTCGGTGGGATCGCTGTCCGGCTGCCGGGCCAGCAGCTGCGCCGTGGCGGCGTCGTCCAGCACCAGCCGGGCCGTCCCGGTGTCCGGCAGCCCGGAGTCCGCGGTGGTGACCACCAGGGCCGGACCGGCGTCCGCGAGCATGAACGCGATCCGCTCGGCCGGGTAGCCCGGGTCGACCGGGATGAACGCCGCCCCGGCCTTGGCCACCGCGAGCACCGCCACCACCAGCTCGACCCCGCGCGGCAGCGCCACGGCGACGAACTGCTCCGGGCCGATCCCGCGCCCGATCAGCAGCCGGGCCAGCCGGTTGGCCCGCGCGCCGAGCTCCCGGTACGTCAGCCGGGTGTCGCCGAACTCCAGGGCCGGCGCCTGCGGGGCCCGGGCGGCGGCGGCCTCGAAGAGCGCCGCCAGCGTCACCGCGGGGACGCCGGCGCCGGTGCTGTTCCAGTCCTCCAGGATCCGTCGGCGCTCGGCCGCCGGGAGCAGCTCCAGCTCGGACAGCGGCCGGGCCGGCTCGGCGACGGCGGACCCGAGCAGGGTGGTGAACCGCTCGGCCAGCGCGGCGACGGTCCGCCGGTCGAACAGCGCCGTGTTGTAGGTGACGTGCCCCAGCAGACCGGCCGGGCCGCCGTCCGCGCCCTGCTGTTCGGTCAGCGAGAAGTCCAGGTCGAAGGGGGAGACCGGCAGCTCGAACAGCACCGGCTCCACCCGGAGCCCGGCCAGCTCCGGGCTGGCCTCGGGCCGGCCCGCGACCGACAGCAGGACCTGGAACAGCGGGTTGCGGCCCGGCTGGCGGGCCGGGTTCAGGGCGGACACCAGCAGGTCGAAGGGGACGTCCTGGTTCGCGTAGGCGGCCAGGTCGGTCTCCCGCACCCGCTCCAGCAGCGCCGCGAAGCTCGGGTCGCCCGAGGTGTCGGTGCGCAGCACGACGGTGTTGATGAAGCAGCCGACCAGCCGCTCCAGGGACACCTCCGAGCGGCCCGCGACCGCCGTGCCCAGCGGGATGTCCCCGCCCGCGCCCATCCGGGTCAACAGGGCGGCCAGCGCCGCCTGCACCACCATGTGGACGCTGGCCCCGGCGGAGCCGGCCAGCTCGCCGACCGCCCGGTGCAGCGCGGCCGGGACGGCGAGCGGGACGGTGTCGCCCCGGTAGTCGGCGGTGGCCTGGCGCACCCGGTCGGCCGGCAGCGGCAGCTCCTCGGGCAGCCCGGCCAGGCGCCCGGTCCAGTGCGCGAGCTGCCGCGCCAGCCCGCTGTCGCGGTCCGTCGCGGAGCCCAGCGCGTCGTGCTGCCACAGGGCGTGGTCCGGGTACTGCAGCGGCAGCGGCTCCCAGCGCGGCGCGGCCCCGGCCCTGCGGGCGGCGTAGGCCGTCGACAGGTCCTCGCACAGCGGCTGCCAGGAGAGGCCGTCGCAGGCGATGTGGTGGATCACGATCAGCAGCAGGTGGTCCTCGGCGCCGACCTCGAACAGGCAGGCCCGCACCGGCGGTTCGCCGCTCAGGTCGAAGGGCCGGGCCGCGGCCGCGCGCAGCGCCGCGTCGAGGTCCCCGGCCGCGACCGGGAGCACCGGAAGCGCGGGCTCGAACGGATCCCGCACCAGCTGGCACGGCTCGCCGTCGCGGACCGGGAACACCGTGCGCAGGCTCTCGTGCCGGGCGATCACGTCACCGAGCGCCGCGTGCAGCGCCGCCCGGTCCAGCGGACCGGTCAGCCGCAGCGCCAACGGCATGTGGTAGTAGGAACTCTGGCCCTCGACCTGGTTGTTGAACCAGATGCCGCGCTGGGCGAGCGACAGCGGCAGCGTCGCCGGACGCGCCACCGGGGCCGGCCCGGACGGCTGGGTGGCCGGCTCCGCGCCCCGCTCGGCGACCAGCCGGTCGATCTCGGCGGCCAGCGCGCCCAGGGTGGGGGAGCGCAGCATCTGGCGGACCGACAGCTTGACGCCCCAGGCCCGGCGCACCCGGGCGACCACCTTGGTGGCCAGCAGGGAGTCGCCGCCGGTACGGAAGAAGTCCTGCTCCCGGCCGGGCGTGCCGCCGTCGAGCACCTGGCTCCAGATCGCGGCCAGCCGCCGCTCGGTGCCGGTCCGCGGGGCCTCCGTCGCGGGGGCCGGCGCCGACGCCGGGGCGGCGGCGGAGGGCTCGTCCCGGTACTCCAGGGTGCCGTCGCGCAGCCGCCGGGCGGTGCGGCCGTCCGGCACGCCCGCCACCGTCACGGCGCCGAACACGCCGACCGGGCAGGGCCGGCCGTACCGGTCGGTGAGCACCACCCCGTCCTCCGGCACCGCGCCGGGCTCGTCACCGCCCGGGGCGAGGTCCCCGGCGCGGGACCGCGGCCGCTCCAGGAAGGCGGCCAGCAGCAGCCGGAAGTGCCCGGCCAGCTGCTCCACGGTCGCGCGGTCGAACAGGTCGGTGGCGTACTCGAAGCGGCAGTCGACCCGGTCCCGGTCGTAGGTGACGACCAGCTCCAGGTCGAACTTGGCGGTGTCGTTGTCGAGGTCCACCAGCTCGACCCCGCAGTCCGCCAGGGCCGGCGGCGCGGTGGCCTGGTTGACCGAGCACATGACCTGGAAGACCGGATTGCTGCCCGGGGCGCGCTGGATCCCGAGCGCCTCCACGACCTGGTTGAACGGGACGTTCTGGTGGGACAGCGCCTCCACCGAGACGGTCCGGACCCGGTCCAGCAGCTCGGCCTGGGTGGGCCCGTCGGCGAGGTCGACCCGCAGGGCGACGGTGTTGGAGAAGAACCCGACCACCGGCTCCAGCTCGCGGCGGGCCCGGTTGGCCACCGGCACGCCGATCACCACGGTGTCCTCGCCGCCGTAGCGGTGCAGCAGTTGGGCGAGCACCGCGACCGCGCCGGTGAACAGCGAGGCCCGGTCGCCGCCCTCCCAGCGCCGCAGGGCCGCCTGGAGGTCCGCCGGCACCGCGACCGGCACCGAGGCCCCGCGCATGCTCGGCTCGACCGGGCGCGGCCGGTCCGTCGGCAGGGCGGGCCCGGCGGGGACGCCCTTGAGCCGCTCGCGCCAGTAGCCGAGCTGCTGCTCGTACAGGTCCCGGGCCTCGGGTTCGGCCTCCCAGCCGGTGTAGTCCGCGTACTGGAGCCCGGGCGGCGGCAGTTCGGGCTCCTCGCCCCGCACCCGGGCCGAGTAGAGGACGCCCAGCTCCTGGAAGAGGATGCCCTCGGACCAGCCGTCGGTGACGATGTGGTGGAGGTTGACCACGGCGTGGCAGAGCTCGTCCCGCACCCGGATCAGCACCACGCGCAGCAGCGGTTCGCCGTCCAGCCGGAACGGCCGCCGGGCCGCCTCGGCGATCAGTTCCTCGGCCGCCCGCCCGCGTTCCGCCTCCGGCAGCCCGCGCAGGTCGTGGTGGTTCCGGGCCACCCGCACGGACGGCGCGATCTCCTGGAACAGCTCCTCACCGGTGAAGCCGAAGGTGGTCCGCAGCGCCTCGTGCCGGGCGAGGAGCGCGTCGAAGGCCCACCACAGGGCGTCCTCCCGCAGCGGGCCGGAGATCCGCAGCGCGAACGGCACGTTGTAGGAGGTGCTGGACTCGTTCAGGTGGTCGATGAACCAGAGCCGCCGCTGCGCCGCGGAGGCCGGGATCCGGCCCTCCCGGGGCCGGCGGCGCAGTCCTCCGGCGGGATCGGGCCCGCCGTCGCCGGAGAGGATCCGGCGCAGCAGGTCGCGCTTGAGTCCGGTCAGTCCCGTGCCGGATGGCTCGTCAGGCATGTCGCTCTCCCCCATGGTCGAGAAACGGTCGAGAAGTGGTCGGACCGCCGGCCTGCTCGCCCGGTGGGCCGGCGGTCGGGTGGGCGACCGGTCAGGACAGCTGCCGCAGCAGCTCCCCGGCCTCGGCCTCGGTCATCTCCTCCAGCCGTCGCACCAGCAGCTGCTCGACCTCCGCGCTCAGTTCGCGCAGCGTCGGCTTGGTGAAGACCGACATCAGCGGCAGGTCGATGCCGGCCCGCTGGCGCACCCGGGAGACGAACCGGGTGGCGACCAGGGAGTTGCCGCCCAGGGCGAAGAAGCCGTCCAGCGCCCCGATCCGGGCCAGGCCGAGCAGGTCGCGCCAGATGTCGGCGACGAAGGCCTCGACCGGCCCCTCGCAGGGTTCGCCCGGGGCCCCGGCGTCGTCCAGCAGGCGCTCCGGGGGCGCCAGCGCGCCGCGGTCGATCTTGCCGTTGGCGGTCACCTCGAAGCGGTCCTGGACGGTGACGAAGGAGGGCACCATGTACTCCGGCAGCCGCTGTCCGACGTGGGTGCGCACCTCCTCGGGCGAGGGCCGCCGGTCGGGCCGCAGCGCGGTCACGTAGGCGACCAGGCGGCGCAGCCCGTTCTCGCCCTCGTGGACCAGGACGACCGCCTCCTTCACCCCGGGGTGGTCCTCCAGCACCGCCTCGATCTCGCCCAGTTCCACCCGCATGCCGCGGATCTTGACCTGGTGGTCGGTGCGGCCGACGAACTCCAGCCGCCCGTCCGACCGCAACAGGCCCTTGTCGCCGGTGCGGTAGAGCCGCTCACCGGCCACCGAGGGGTGCGGGAGGAAGGCGGCGGCGGTGCGGGCCGGGTCGCCGGCGTAGCCGCGGGCCAGTCCGACGCCGCCGATGTACAGGTCGCCGACGACGCCGATCGGGACCGGCCGGAGCGAGGCGTCCAGCACGTGGACGGTGTTGTTGTCGAACGGCCGGCCCAGGCTGACCGGCCCGGCGCCGGCGAGGTCCTCGGCCGTGCAGGTGTGGTGGGTGGAGTCGATGGAGACCTCGGTGGCGCCCCAGGTGTTGTGCAGCTCGCCGGGCATCAGCGCGCGGAACCGCCGCACGGTGCCGGGGGACAGCGCCTCGCCGCTGGAGGTGGTGCCGCGCAGCGCCTCCAGTCCGGCGGCGCCGCGCTGCTCCACCACGTCCAGCACGGAGTTGAGCATGCTGGGGACGACCTGGAGGTACACCGAGCGGTGCCGGGCCAGGGCCTCGACGATGGCCTGCGGGTCGCGGTGCAGGTCGGGCGGCAGCACCGCCACCCGGCCGCCGACGGACAGCGGCCAGAAGATCTCCAGGGCGGAGTCGTCGAAGGTGAGGGTGGTCTTGTGCAGCACCGTCTCGCCCGGTCGCAGGGCGTGCCGGCGCTGCATCCAGGTCAGCCGGTTGACCCAGCCGCGGTGCCGGTTGGCCACGCCCTTGGGGGCCCCGGTGGAGCCGGAGGTGTAGTACACCGAGACCAGGTGCTCAGGGTGGGCCACCGGGGCGGGTTGGTCGGGGTGCTCGGGGTGCTCGGGGTGGTCGGGGCCGTCCGACGGGTCCCGGTCCGGCAGCGGGCCGATCGGCTCGATGCCGTCGAACGGCTCCAGCGGCACGCCGCCGGTCAGCACCACCCGGGCGCGGGCGTCCCGCAGGATCTGCTCCAGCCGGGCGCGGGGCGCCGCCAGGTCGAGCGGCAGGTAGGCGCCGCCGGCCTTGAGGATGCCGAGCAGGGCCACCACCAGGGCCACCGAGCGCTCGACGAACACGCCGACGCACTGGTCCGCGCCGACCCCGCGCCCGCGCAGGTGCTCGGCCAGGGCCGAGGCGCGGCGGTCCAGTTCACGGTAGGTCAGCTCGCCGTCCGCCGCGCTCACCGCGACGGCGTCCGGGGTGCGGGCGGCCTGCGCCTCGAACAACTCGTGCACGCAGCGCTCTTCCGGGAACTGCGCCCCGGTGCGGTTCCCGCGGGCGATCAGGGCCCGTTCGGCGGGCGAGCAGAGCTCGTACGCCTCCAGCGGCCGGTCGGGGTCGGCCAACAGCCCGTCCAGCAGCGTCCGGTAGTTCTCGGCGAGCCGGGCCACCGTGGTGCGGTCGAAGAGCGCGGTGGCGAACTCGAACCGGCCGTCCAGGCCGCCCTGCGGCGAGCGGTCCAGGTAGAGGCCGAGCTCGTACCGGGCGGTCGCGGTGCGCACGTCGAGCGGGCGGACCTCCAGGCCGTCCAGGTGCGGGCGGTGCTGGGTGTGGTTGTACGCGAAGACCGTCTGCACCAGCGGGGCGTGGCTCAGTCCGCCCTGCAGCCCGAGCCGTTGGACGATGTGGTCGAACGGGGTCTCCTGGTGGGCGAAGGCGTCCAGGCAGGTCTCGCGCAGCGCGCCCAGGTAGTCGGCGAAGGTCTGCCCGGGGGTGTGGTCGCTGCGGATCGGGAGGGTGTTGACGAAGAAGCCGAGGGTCTGTTCCAGGCCATCGCCCGGCCGGTTCGCGACCGGGGTGCCGACCACGAGGGACCGCTGTCCCGAGTACCGGTGCAGCAGGAGGGTGAACGCCGCGAGCAGGACCATGTAGTGCGAGGCGTTGTGCTGTTTGGCGACTTCGGTGAGGCGTTGCGTGGACGAACCGGAGAGTTTGAAGCGGACGTCGCCCCCGGCGAAGTCCTGGGTGGCCCCGCGCGGGCGGTCGGCGGGCAGCCGGAGCAGGCCGGGAACGCCGGTCAGCGCCGACTCCCAGGACGCCAGGTCGGCTTCGGCCGCCGGGCCGGCGAGGCGCTCGCGCTGTTGCACCGAATACCGTGGATAACTCACCGCGAGCGGCTCGGAAACCGGCGGGCGACCGGTTTTCACGTTCCGGTAGGAGCGGCCGATCTCGTCGATCAGAAGTCGGCCGGACTGGCCGTCCGTGATGAGGTGGTGGAGGTTGAGGTACAGGATGTGGTGGTTCTCGGACAGCTTCGCCAGCCGGATGTCGAAAAGCCCGGGGCGGCTCAGGTCGAAGGGTTGCGAGGCGGCTTCGGAAAGCCGGCGCAGGACCGCTCCGGCATCCGTTCCGAGGTTTTCCACCGGGAGTGCGAAGGGCAGTTCGTCGGCTATCAGTTGGACCGGCCGGTCCCCCCGGACGGCGAATCCGGTGCGGAGCGGCTCGTGCCGTCCGACCAGCGCGCGGATCGCCTCGGTGAGTGCCGGGACGTCGAGTTCACCGGTGATTCCGTAGGCGGCCGGCTCGTTGTACACCGGCACGTCCGGGTGGAGCTGGTGCAGGAACCAGAGGCGTTCCTGGGGGTGGGCGAGCGGGATCTCCCGGAGGGCGGGGTGCTGTTCCTCGGCCGGAATTCCGGTCCCGGTGTCCTGGTTCGTCATCCGGCGGTCCGACCTTTCCTTCCCGCGGATCGCCGGAATTCCGGTGGAGTTCGGCGATGCCGGGTCGTGATTGCGCGGTTCGGGGCATCTGGGCACTCCGGCGCAAGCTATTGACTGACGCCCGGGAAAGTCAAGGCCCCGGATCATTGATCCCCCCTGCGGCGGTTGGAGGGGTAACGGAGCGGTTGTGCCCGGTATGTCGCCGGGGTCGCGGGGTGCGGGCCGTCCGCCGGAGGGGCGGAGCGGCGGAGTCCGGTCGGCCGTTCCTGGCATGAACACCCGGGACAATGGGCAGGTCGACTGCTAGGGTCGGGTGATTGTGGGCTTGCCGATGACATGTCAGGATCGTTGCGGTGGCGGCGTTTCGTGACCTGGCCCTCGTGAACCCCACCGGCGCCGCGGTCCGCACGGCGACCCGGCACCTTTTCCCTCTCCTGAAACCACCATCGCAGAGGAGATCCCTGTGTCCAGTGGCGGTACTCAGCCCGAGCCGATACGGCCGACAGCCCGGAGGGCCACCCCGCGCCGACTCCTGATGTGTCGTCCGCAGCACTTCGACGTGACGTACTCCATCAACCCGTGGATGCACCCCGAGAAGCCGGTGGACCGCGAGTCGGCGCTGCTCCAGTGGGAGCGGCTGCGGGAGGTGTACCTGTCGCTGGGCCACACCGTCGAGGTGATCGAGCCGGTGCCCGGCCTGCCGGACATGGTCTTCGCCGCCAACGGCGCGACGGTGGTGGACGGCAAGGTCCTCGGGGCCCGGTTCCGGCACGTCGAACGGACCGCCGAGGGGCCGGCCTACCTGGCCTGGTTCGTCCAGCAGGGCTACCGCGAGGTGCTGTGGCCCGAGTTCGTCAACGAGGGCGAGGGCGACTACCTGCCGGTCGGGCGGCGGATCCTGGCCGGCACCGGCTTCCGCACCGACCAGCGCTCGCACTACGAGGCGCAGGAGTTCTTCGGGCTGCCGGTCACCTCGCTGACCTTGGTCAACCCCGAGCACTACCACCTGGACACCGCGCTCTCGGTGCTCTCCGACACCGAGGTGATGTACTTCCCGGCGGCCTTCACCCCCGGCAGCCGCTCCGTCCTGGAGACCCTCTTCCCGGACGCGATCCTCGCCGACGCCCAGGACGCCGCGGTGTTCGGCCTCAACGCCTTCTCGGACGGCCTCAACGTGGTGCTGCCGCAGGCGGCGGCCGGCCTGATCGAGCAGCTCCGGGAGCGCGGCTTCAACCCGGTCGGGGTGGACACCACCGAGCTCCTCAAGGCGGGCGGCGCCGCGAAGTGCTGCACGCTCGAACTGCGGCCCGAGCCGCGGGGCTGAGCCGCCGGGGCGTCGCCGCCCGGCGGAGCGGTCGCCCCGCTGTGCACCCGCCCCGCCGTGCAGTCGTGCAGTCGTGCAGTCGAGCAGTCGAGTCAACTCGCCGAACGACCCGGGCCGGACCGGGGCGTGGGAGGAATGAGGAGTCCGCGTTGCAGGCCGAGCAGAACAGAGCCGAGCCCGACAGGGCCGAGCCCGACCGAACCGCCGCATCGGCCGTCACGGCGGAACGGCTGGCCGAACTCTCCGCCGGGCCCGCCGTCCCGGCGGCCGAGCCGGTGTACCGGCGCTTCGCGCGCTGGGCCGAGCGGGACGGCGGGCGCCCCGCCCTGCTGACCGGCATCGGCGACCTCGACTACGCGGAACTGGACAGCTGGGCCGGTGAGTTGGCCGGCCGACTGCACGCCGTCGGGGCCCGGCCGGAGCAGCGGGTCGCGATCTGCCTGCCGCGCTCGCCCGCCCTGGTCGCCGCGGTGCTCGCGGTGCTGCGGGCCGGTGCCGCCTTCGTGCCACTGGACCCGGAGTGGCCGAAGGAGCGGATCCGGGCCGTCCTCGCGGACGCCGAACCCTGCGCCGTCGTCGGCGACGCCCGCACCGCCGCGCTCCTCGACGGCGGGGCGGTCCCGGTGCTGGACGTGGACCACGGCGGCGGACGCCCGCTGGAGCCGGTCGCGGTCCGGCCGGACCACCTCGCCTACGTGCTCTACACCTCCGGCTCCACCGGCCGGCCGAAGGGCGTGCTGATCGAACAGCAGGCGCTCGCCAACTACGTGGACCACGCCGCCCGCGCCTACCTCACCGGCGACCCCGCCGCCGAGGGCGCCGCGCTGCACACCCCGCTCACCTTCGACCTGACGCTCACCGGCCTGCTCGCCCCGCTGGTCACCGGCGCCGGCGTCCGGATCGTCCCGGACGGCCAGGGGGTCGACGAACTGGCCGAACTGCTGCGCCAGGGCGTCCGGTTCGACCTGGTCAAGCTCACCCCGGCGCACCTGCGGATGCTGGAGCACGCCCTCCCGCTGTCCTTCCACACTCCCGAGGTGGGCACCTTCGTGGTGGGCGGGGAGGCGCTGCCGACCGAGCTGGTGCGCCCGTGGCTGGAGCGGATGCCGCAGCTGCGGGTGGTCAACGAGTACGGCCCGACCGAGGCCACGGTGGGCTCCTCGGCTGCCTTCGTGTCCGCCCCGCTCCCGGTCGGACCGGCCGTGCCGATCGGCCGGCCGATCGCCAACGTCCGCCAGTACGTGCTGGATCCGGACCTGGGGATCGCCGGGGTCGGGGCCACCGGGGAGATCCACATCGGGGGAGCGGGCCTGGCACGCGGGTACGCGGGGCTGCCCGGCCCGACCGCCGGGCACTTCGTCCCGGACCCGTACGGGCCGCCCGGCAGCCGGCTCTACCGGACCGGCGACGCGGGACGCTACCTCCCGGACGGCTCGGTGGAGTTCGTCGGCCGACTGGACGACGAGGCGAAGGTGAACGGCCACCGGGTCAGCCCGGGGGAGATCGAGGCGGTGCTCCAGCGGCACGAGCAGGTGGCGGCCGCGGCCGCCGTGGTCCGGGACGTCGGGGAGACCCGACGGATCATCGCCTTCGTGACCGGCCGGCCCGGGGCGCGGCCGGAGCCGGAGGCGATCCGGGCCTGGACCCGGGAGGTGCTGCCCGGCTACCTGGTGCCCTCGGTGGTGGTGCCGGTGGAGGACCTGCCGTTGACCGCGAACGGCAAGGTGGACCGCTCCCGCCTCCCGGACGCCCCCGTCGAGGCCTCCGGCCCGAGTGCCCCGCCGGTCACCCCGGTGCAGCAGGCACTGGCCGGGATCTGGCAGGAGGTGCTCGGCCTGGACGAGGTCGGGATCGACGACCACTTCCTGGACGTCGGCGGCGACTCGGTCGCCACCCTGCTGGTGGCGGGCCGGGCGGCCAGGCTGGGGATCCGGCTGGAGAGCCGGATGCTGCTCGACCACCCGACGATCCGCTCGCTCAGCGCGGCCCTGGAGCAGGAGTCGGAACAGGAGCAGGAGCAGGAGCAGGAGCAGGAGTCGGAGCCGGGGTCCGCGCGGCCCGCGTCGGCGGTGAGCGCCCGATGACGCTCCCGTACCGGATCGAGCCGGACCGGGCGTCGACCCTGCTGGTCGACCACGCGCGGCAGCACCGGGCGCGGATCAGGGAGCTGGTCCGCGAGCACGGGGCCGTGCTGCTGCGCGGCTTCGCGCTGCGGGGCGTCGAGGACTTCGAGGAGACCGTCCGCCGACTGGCCGGCCCGCCGCTCGCGTACCAGGAGAAGTCGTCCCCGCGCAGCCGGATCCAGGGCGGGGTCTACACCTCGACCGAGCACCCGGCCCGGGAGGAGATCTTCTTCCACAACGAGAACTCGTACCAGGCCTCCTGGCCGATGACGCTGTTCTTCCACTGCGTCCAGCCGCCCGCCGACCGCGGCGCGACCCCGCTGGCCGACTGCCGGGAGATCCTCCGGCTGCTCGACCCGGAGGTGCTGGCCGACTTCACCCGGCGGCGCTGGATGCTGGTGCGCAACTTCGGCCCCGGCTTCGGCCTGCCCTGGCAGGAGGTCTTCGGGACCACCGACCGGGACGAGGTGGCGGCCTACTGCGCGGCCAACCGGATCGAGCCCGAGTGGCTCGACGACGGCACCCTGCGCACCCGGGTGGTCCGCGACGCCGTCCGGACCCACCCGGGGACCGGTGAGCCGGTCTGGTTCAACCACGCGGCGATGTTCCACCTGTCCACCCTCTCGCCCGGTGTCCGGGCCGGCCTCGAAGCCCTCTTCGCCGCCGAGGAGTTGCCCAACAACACCTACTACGGCGACGGCGGCCGGATCCCGGACGACGTGATGGCGCACGTGCGGGACTGCTACCGCAGGGCCGCGACGCGCTTCGACTACCGGGAGGGCGACGTCGTGATGCTCGACAACATGCTGACCGCCCACGCCCGCGAGCCCTTCACCCCGCCCCGCCGGGTCGCCGTCGCCATGGCCGAGCCGCTGAGCGGCTGAGCGGCTGAGCGGCTGAGCGGCCGGGTCGTCGGAGCGGACCGGCGGGCCGCCGCCCGCGGTCAGTGCAGCAGGGGCAGGAAGAGGGTGTCGACGATCTCCTCCAGGACGTCGTCGGGCGCGGGCGCGAACGTGGTGAGGATCTGGAGGCGCAGCAGGTCGAAGGGGAGCGACTTGAGCCGGGGGGTGAGCCGGGCCGGGTCGACCTCGCCGCGGGCGGCGGCGCGTGCGAAGAGCAGGTCGAGTGCTTCGGCGCGGCCGGTGACCAGGGGGTCGACGAGGTCGGCGGGGCTGGTGCCGGACTCCTGGCGGTAGCCGGCCAGGTGCATCTGCACCACGGTGATGAGTTCGACCCGGGTGGTGTTGATCTCCCGCATCAGGGTGAGGACGTCCCCGCGCAGGCTCCCGGTGTCGGGGGTGTCGATCCGGGCCCCCCGGACGGCGTGCACGATGGCGGCGCGGGCCAGTTCGTCGCGGTTGGGCCAGCGCCGGTAGAGGACCGGCGGGCTGGTGCCGGCGCGCTTGACGACGGCGTCCATGGTGAACCGGGCGTAGCCGTGGTCGGCGAGTTCCGCCCAGGCCGCGTCGAGCAGTGCCTTCTCCAGTGCCGGCCCGCGGCGTCGCTCGGCCATCGCCGATCCCTCCGTTAGGAAGACTTGTCTTTCTTATTCTAGCGCCCTACTCTGGCCGCCGTAAGATAGAACTGTGTATCTAAAGGAGCCGTCGTGGGCACCCCCCACCGCACCGACCCCGCCGCCGCACCCGCGCCCGCCGCCGCACCCGCCGCCACGCCGTCCGGCCCCGACCGGGTGGACCCCGCCGTGTGGCGGCTGGCCGTCACCCTGATCACCGGCGCCCTCGCCGTCGTCTTCGACACCACCATCGTCAGCGTCGCCCTCGACGACCTCGCCGAGCGGCTGCACGCCCCGCTCTCCACCGTCCAGTGGGTGGGCACCGGCTACCTGCTCGCCGTGTTCGTCACCATCCCGCTGGCCGGCTGGGCCCAGGCGCGGTTCGGCGGCCGCCGGCTCTGGATCGCCGCCCTCCTCGGCTTCCTGCTGGGCTCCGTGCTCAGCGCCCTGGCCTGGGACGCGGCCTCCCTGATCGCCTTCCGGATCGTCCAGGGCGTCGCCGGCGGGCTGATGATGCCGCTGGTCAGCACCCTGCTGATGCAGGCCGCCAAGGGGCGCAACACCGGCAAGGTGATGGCGATCATCACCGTGCCCACCGCGCTCGGCCCGATCCTCGGCCCGGTGCTGGGCGGACTGATCCTGCACGTCGCCGACTGGCGCTGGCTGTTCCTCGTCAACATCCCGTTCTGCGTCGTCGGCGTGCTGCTCGCCCGCCGCGACCTGCCCGACGACCGCCCCGGCCCGGACCGGCCGCGCGCCCGGCCGGACGTGCTCGGCATGCTGCTGCTCTCCCCGGGCTGCGCCGCCGTGATCTACGGCCTCTCCCGGGTCGACGGCCGGGGCGGCTTCGCCACCGCCGAGGTGCTCGTCCCGCTGCTCGGCGGGCTCGCCCTGGTCGCCGGCTTCACCGCCCGGGCGCTGGCCCGCCCCGAGGGCGCGCTGGTCGGCGTGCGACTGTTCCGCCACCGTTCGGTGGCCTCCTCCGCCACCCTGCTCTTCCTGGGCGGCGTCGCGCTGTACGGGCCGATGCTGCTGCTTCCGCTGTACTTCCAGCAGCTGCGCGGGCAGGACGCGCTCGGCGCAGGCCTGCTGCTCATCCCGCAGGGCGTCGGCGCGCTGCTGGCCCGCGGCCTGGCCGGCCGCTACACCGACCGCTTCGGCCCCCGCCGGGTCTCGCTCGCGGCCTTCGCCCTGGTCGCCGCCGCCACCGTGCCGTTCGCCTTCGTCGGCGCCGACACCGGTCTGCTCCCGCTGGCGGCGGCCCTGTTCGTCCGCGGCCTCGCGCTGGGCGCCGCCATGATCGCCCCGGCCGGTGCCGCCTTCGCCGGTCTGGAGCGCGCCGAGATCCCCGACGCCAGCATCATCACCAGGGTCGCCCAGCAGATCGGCGGCTCGGTGGGCATCGCGCTGCTCACCGTGGTGCTCCAGCACGGCACCGGCGGCATCCGCACCCCGACCGCCCTGGCCCAGGGCTTCGACCAGGCCTTCTGGTGGTCGGTGGCGCTCACCGCCGCCGCCGTGCCGCTCTGCCTGCTGCTGCCCGGCCGCCCCGAGACCGGCCGCCCCGAGACCGGCCGCCCCGCCGCCGAGGGCGCCGCTCCGGCCGGTGCCGGGGACTGACGCACCGCAGGCCGTCGGCCCCGCACCCGGAGGAGACGGGTGCGGGGCCGACGGCGCTTCGCCGTGCGGGCTCAGTGCTCGTGCAGCGCCCACCGGCTGCCGTCGACCCGCGTCGTGCCCGGCAGGGCGATCAGCTCGGGCTTGAACAACGGCGGCGCGCCCATCGCGGGCTCCCAGGTCGCCAGCGACTCGTCCTGGGGGACCTCGATCCGCCGGTCGGCGGCCAGGTCGGCGACCACCTTGAGCAGCAGCCGCACCCCGAGCGGCGCCAGGTGGTCGCGCCACAGGCTCTGCGCGGTCGAGCCCGGCGGTACGAACAGGTGCTGCTGGGCGGCGATCGGGCCGCCGTCGGTGCGCTCGGTCAGGTGGTAGACGCTTCCGCCGGTCACCTTGTCGCCGTCGCGGATCGTCCACCGGATCGCGTCCCGGCCGCGGTGCAGGGGCAGCAGGCTGGGGTGGTAGCCGATGGTGGCGACGGCGGCCCGGGCGCGGGTCTCCCGGCCGAGGAAGGCGTGCGAGTGCGCGGCGAGGATGACGTCCACCCCGTCGGGGACGTGCCGGGCCCGCAGTTCGGCCGAGTCCGTCCAGGGGATGTCCCTGGGGAACGCCCAGGCCCGTACGCGGTCCCAGCACATCGCGTCGGCCTCGTCGGACCGTCCTCTGCGCAGCCGGGGCGCGGCCGCACCGACGATCTTGTGTCCGCCGTCCAGCAGGGCCTCCGCGACCTGCACCGCGAACGCCCCTTGTCCCGATAGGTAGATGTTCAACCGTCCTCCTGCGCTCACTGGTCGGGTCGGGTCGGGTCGGGTCTCGGTTTCGGCGTCGGCGCGTCAGTCGGCCCCGTCCAGTCCGGCCCCGTCCAGCCCGGCGCGGTCGGGCTCGAAGCGCACCGGCAGGGTGGCGAACCCGGTCAGGAAGTTGGAGCGGATCGGCCGCGGCTCGGCGGTCAGGTCGAAGCCGGTGGTGAAGTCCCGCAGTGCGCCGAGCAGTTCGGCGATCTCCACCTTGGCCAGGTAGGAGCCCACGCAGAAGTGCGGGCCGTACCCGAAGGCCAGGTGCTTGTTGGGGGTGCGGCCGAGGTCGAAGTGCTCGGGCCGGTCGAAGACCCGCTCGTCCCGGTTGCCGGAGGCGTGCCAGAGCGTGACGATCTCGCCGGGCCGCAGCCGTACGCCGTGCACCTCGGTCTCCCGGACGACGCTGCGCCCGAAGTGCAGGGTGGGCGAGGCCCATCGCAGCACCTCGTCCACGGCCGTCCCGAGCTCGACCTCGCCCCGCTTGAGCCGGTGCCACTGGTCGGGCCGGGCCGCCAGGGTGCGGACGCAGTCGATCATCGTCAGCCGGCTGGTCTCGTCGCCGCCGATGATCAGGCTGTAGCAGTTGAGCACCACGTCCTCGTCGGTCAGCGGCACGCCGTCGATCGAGCTGGCGACCAGCATGCTGATCACGTCCTCGCCGGGGTGCTCGCGACGCTCCTCGACGACGTCCATGAAGTACATCAGGATCTCGTTGCGGGCCATCTCGGAGTCGACCTCGTCGACGTCCTCGTCGTCCGCCGAGAGCGCCGCCCTGGTGAGGCCGAGCAGGTGGTCCTGGTCCTGCTCGGGCACGCCCAGCAGGCTGCAGATGGTGGTCATCGGGATCCGGGCGGCGATCTGCTCGGCGAAGTCGCAGCCGCCGGAGGCGACCGCCGCGCGGATCCACCGCCGGGTGTTGGCCCGGACGGTGGTGGCCACCTCGTCCAGCACCCGTGGGGAGAGCACCCGTTGCAGGATCTTGCGCAGCTCGTGGTGGCGGTGCCCGTCGGTGACGGCCAGCATCCGGCCAGCCCCGGCGTCGCCGCCCTCCAGCAGGGTGACCAGGACGTTGCCGCGCTCGGAGGTGAAGTGCGCGTCGTCCCGGTAGGTGGCCAGGATGTCCTCGTGCCGGGAGAGCGCCCAGAACCCGCGCCGGCCGTCGGCCGGGGGGTTCCAGTGCAGCGGCGCCTCGTCCCGCAGGGTGCGCCAGTACCCGTCGAGGTCGAGGTCGGGATCGGCGAAGGTGGCCGGGTCGCCCAGGTCCACGGCGGCCGGGGCGAGCGCCGGGCCAGGGGTCGGGGCCGGGGCCGGGGTGCGCACGGTCACCAGTCCGTGCGCCAGAACCGGCGCGGCTGGAAGGGGTAGGTGGGCAGCGGCACCCGGTGGCTGGCCTCGCCGCGGTGCAGGGCGTCGAAGTCCACCGGCCGGCCGCCCACCCAGGCGGCGGCCAGCTCGGCCAGCGCCCCGGCGTCCCGGCCGACCGGCACCAGGCCGTGGTCGGTGCGGGCGAACGCGCCCGGGTCGACGGCCGGGGCGGCGGCGGTCGAGGTGACGACGCCGCCCGCGGGCTCCCCGGCGAGCGCCGCGATCAGCTCCTCCCGGCTGCGCACCACGGCCGCCCAGCGGCGGGGCAGCACCTTGCGGCCGAGGTTGAGGCTGTAGCAGACGTCGTCCAGCCGCAGCGTCGGGTCGGCCGCCAGCCGCTCCCGGAGCCGGGTGCGCTGGCGGGCCAGGGTCTCGTCGTCCAGGGCGGACAGGGTGGCCAGCCGGGGCCGGCCCGCCTCCTCGGGCTCGCGCCGGGCCGGGGCCGGCGGCTCCTCCAGCAGCAGGTGGGCGTTGTAGCCGCCGCCGCCGATCGAGGTGATGCCCGCCCGGCGGATACCGGACTCCGGCTCCCAGTCCGCCCCTTCGAGCTGCGGCACGAACGGAGTGCCGGGCAGGTCGAGGTCCGGGTTGACCTCGGTCAGGTTGATCGTCGCCGGGAGCTGCCGGTGGTACAGCGCCAGCGCGGCCTTGACCGCCCCGAAGCCGCCGGAGACCACGCCGCCGTGGCCCACGTTGCCCTTGACCCCGCCGATCGAGGTGGTCGCGGTCTGCTTGCCGAACGCCATGGTCGCCGCGTGCACCTCGAGCTCGTCGGTCATCGGCAGGCCGAGTCCGTTGGCCTCGTACATGCCCACCGTCTCGGGGGCGACGCCGCCGACCTCCATGGCGCTCGCGATGCAGGCGCTCAGCCGCTCGGGCTGGGCCAGGCCGTAGGCCATCGCGCTGACCCCGTTGTTGTTCACGGCCGAGCCCTTGACCACGGCGTAGACGTGGTCGCGGTCGGCGACGGCGTGCCCCAGCGGCTTGAGCAGCACGGTGACCACGCCGCTGGACAGCGCGGTGCCGGTGCCGTTGGCGTCGAAGGGGCGGCAGTGGCCGTCCCGGGACAGGATCCGGTTCTCCTCCCACAGGTGGCCGCGCGGGTGCGGCAGCCGCACCATCGCGCCGCCCGCGACCGCCAGGTCGGTCTGGCCGAGCAGCAGCGACTGACAGGCCAGGTGCACCGCGTAGTGGAAGCCCGCGCAGACGGCCGCGACGGTGACGGCCTCGCCGGTGAGCCCCAGGTAGTACAGGGCGTTGGAGGTCATGGTGTCCGGCGACCAGGCCAGGCTGGCCTCGATCGCCTCCGGGCCGACCGACACCCGGTCCGGCGGGGAGCTGTAGAGCGCGGCGGTCTGCGGGTTGTTGGCGCCGTACATCCCGATCTCGGCGTCCAGCCGCTCCGGGTCGTAGCCGCCGTCCTCCAGCGACTCCCAGGCGCTCTCCAGGAACAGCCGGTTCTCCGGGGTCATCGCGGCGGCCATCCGGTCGCTGATGCCGAACACCGAGGGGTCGAACCTGTCGTAGGTGTCCAGCACGCCGCAGGCGCGCACGTAGAAGGGGCTGTGGATCAGGGTCTCGTCGACGTGGATGTCGTCCTTGGCCAGGAAGGAGATCGACTCCCGGCCGTGGACGAGGTTGTCCCAGAACTGTTCCTTGGTACGGGCGCCGGGGGCCCGTAGCGACATGCCGATGACGGCCACGTCGCCCGGGTCGTAGTCCTGCTCGGGGGCCTGCTCGGGGTGGTCGGTCATGGAAGGCTCCTGCTCCGTGGTGGGGTGGGGCGGCTCGGGTCGCGGGCTCAGCGGTCGCCGGCCGGGCGTCCGCGCAGGGCCGCGCGGCGGGCGCCGGCCCGGCGGCGGGCCGACTGCACCACCTCGGGGGTCGCGCCCTCCTCCTCGTCGAGCCAGCGGGCGAGCGAGGCGATGTCGCGGAAGCTGAACAGGTCGGGCACCCGGACCCGCCGGTCGAAGCGACGGGTCATCAGCCGGGCCAGCCGGATCAGCAGCAGCGAGTCGCCGCCGAGGTCGTAGAAGGCGGCCTGGACGTCGATGCCGGACGGTTCGAGGTCGAGCAGCTGCCCCCAGATCTCGGCCAGGGCGAGCTCGGTGGGCGTGCTCGGCGCGGTCGTCGGCCCGCCGGTGCCGGCGGCCGGCGGCTCGGGGAGCGCGCTGCGGTCCAGCTTGCCGCCCGGCCCGAGCGGCAGGGCGGGCAGCACCACCAGGGTGGCGGGCACCAGGTAGTCGGGCAGTTCGGCGGCGAGCCGGGCGGTGACGGCGCCCTGGAGCGCCGCGTCCAGCCGGGGCCCGTCCGGGGCGGGGCCGTCGCCCGCGGGCACCAGGTAGCCGACCAGCCGGTTGCCGCGGACGGCGGCGGCGGCCTCCCGGACCTCGGGGCAGCCGGTCAGCCGGGCCTCGACCTCCTCCAGCTCGATCCGGTAGCCGCGCAGCTTGACCTGGTGGTCGGTGCGGCCGAGGAAGCGCAGCTCACCGCCCTCGGTGAACGCGACCAGGTCGCCGGTGCGGTACATCCGCCCGCCCGGGTGGAACGGGTCGGGCAGGAAGCGCTCGGCGGTGGTCTCCGGCCGGTTGACGTAGCCGTGCGCGACCCCGGCGCCGCCGAGGTACAGCTCGCCCGGGGCGCCGGTCGGGACGGGCCGGCGCTGCTCGTCCAGCACGTACACCAGGGCGCCCTCGGTCGGCGGGCCGATCGTCGGCTCCTCGGCCGACTCCTCGGGGACGAGGCCGAAGGAGCAGAACACGGTGCCCTCGGTGGGGCCGTAGGCGTTGAACACCCGGGTGGCGCCGGTCTCCCGGTACGTCCGGTCGACCAGCTTGCGGCGCAGCGCCTCGCCGCCGAACACCACGGTGCGCAGGTTGGGCGGCAGCGCCCCGGCGTCGAGCAGGCCGTTCATCACCGACGGCACGGCGTTGAGGTGGGTGATCCGGTCGGCGTACCGGCTCTCCGGCAGGTGCACGGCGCTCTCGACCAGCACCACGGCGCCGCCCCGGCACAGCGCGTTGAAGATCTCCATCACGGACATGTCGAAGCAGACCGAGCTGGCCGCCGCGACCCCGCTCAGGTCGCAGCCCTCCAGGACGCGGTCCATCGCGGCGAGCATCGCCACCGCGCCGCCGTGCCGCACCGCCACGCCCTTGGGCCGGCCGGTGGAGCCCGAGGTGTAGATGATGTACGCGGTGTCCCCGGGCACGACCGGGACGGGCCTCGCGCCCGGCTCGGTGCGCACCGCGGCGCCGTCCAGCACCAGCACGGTCGGGCCGGGCGGGCAACTCGCCCGGGAGGCGGGGGTGGTGAGCAGCAGCCGGGTGCCGCTGTCCTGCACCATGAGGCCCAGCCGGTCGGCGGGGTAGTTCGGGTCCAGCGGCAGGTAGCAGGCGCCGCTGCGCAGCGCGGCCAGGAGGGCGACCAGCAGGTCGGGGGTGCGTTCGACGCAGATCCCGACCGGGACGCCCGGGCCGGCCCCGGCGGCGGTCAGCCGTTCGGCCAACTCGGCCGAGCGGCGGTCGAGTTCGCCGTAGCCGAGGACGCCGGCCTCGGCGTACACCGCGATCGCGTCGGGGTTCTTGGCGGCCAGTTCGACGAAGGCGGAGTGCAGGGTGTCGGTCACCGGTCCGCCTCCTCGGGCAGGCCGGCCGGGGCGACGGCGCCGAGGGCGAGGCCGGGCCGGGCGATCGACTCGAAGAGCACGGTGCGGTACAGCGCGAGCAGTGCGGTCACGGTGTGCCTTTCCAGGTAGCTCGGTTTGAACTGGACGTGGCCGGCCACTTCGCCGTCGATGTCGGCCATCGAGATCTCCAGGTCGAACTTGGCGAGGTGGCGGCGCACCTGCAGCGGTTCGAGCGGCAGGGCGCCGTCCGGGGTGAGGGTGGAGCCGACGCCGTGGAAGAGCTTGACCGAGCGGGGGAAGGCCTCCGAGGACAGCCAGTTGACCACCACGTCGAACCACGGGGAGCGGCCCTCGGCGCGCGGCGGCCGGAGCCGGGAGGCCAGCAGGTCGAGGGGGTAGTTCATGTGCTCCAGCAGGCCGAGCGAGAAGTCGTGCACCTCGCGCAGCAGGTCGCGGAAGCTGCGGTCGGCGGCCGGGTTGGCCCGGACCAGCACGGTGTTGAGGTAGTAGCCGACGGCGGACTCCCAGCCGGGCTCGGCCCGTTGGGCGATCGCGGTGGCCAGCACCGCGTCCTCGGTGCCGACCGCGCGGTTGAGGGTGGCGAAGAACCCGGCCAGCACCACGGTGCTGATCGACACGCCCTCGCGCAGCGCGAACTCCCGCAGCAGCCGGGTCTCCTCGGCGCTCCAGCGGAACGCCAGGTCGCGGCCCTCGTAGGTGACGCCCGGCGGCCGCTCCCGGTCGGACAGGTCGAGGTGGGCGGGCGGGTCGGCCAGCTTCGCCGACCACCAGTCCAGCGCCGCCGCGGCGGCCGGCCCGGCCAGCCACTGCCGCTCCCATGCGACGAACTCGGTGTACGGGGCGGCCGGTGCGTCGGCGCCTTGGTCGGCAACCGGGTCGGCGCCTTGGTCGGCGCCCTGGCAGGAGGCCTGGTAGAAGGCCTGGAGTTCGCGGATCATCACATCGGCGGAGGCCGCGTCCGAGGCGATGTGGTGGACCAGCACCAGCAGGTAGTGGTCGGCCGGACCCCGGCCCAGCAGGACGACCCGCACCAGCGGCCCGTTGTCGAGGTCGAGCGGCCGGTGCCCCTGCCGGGCCAGCTCCTCGCGGGCCTGCTCCTCGTCCAGCGCGGAGCCGTCCAGCGCCAGGAACTCGTACACCGGTTCGTCCAGGACGACTTGGTACGGCCGCCCGCCCGCCTCGACGAAGAGGGTGCGCAGCGCCGGGTGGCGGGCCGTCACGGCCCGGACGGCGCGCTCCAGGGCCTTCTCGTCGACCGTGCTGCGGATCCGGGCGGTCACCATGAAGTTGTAGGGGACGGCGTCCGGCGAGACCATCTGCATGAACCAGAGCGAGGCCTGGCCGTGCGAGGCGGGTGCCAGGGCGAGGCCCAGGTCGTCGGCGCGCAGCTGCTCCAGGGCCGGCGCGTCGGTGGCGTCCAGCAGGCCGCGGGCGTCCAGTTCGTCGAGCAGTTCCTCGGCGTCCAGCTCGGAGAGTTCGTCGAGGAAGGCGTGGTCCGCCGGGCGGGTGGGGGCCGGCACGGGAGTCGGCGCGGCAGCCGGTGCGGGTACGGGGGCGGTGGCGGGGGCGCCGCCGCCGGTGAGCTCGACGAAGTGGCCGACCACCTCGGAGATCGGGCGGCCGTCCAGGAACACCACCGGCGACACCCGGTGCCCGAACAGCGCCTGCATCCGGTTGACCAGCCGGATCCCCACCATCGAGTCCAGGCCGAAGTCCCGCAGGCAGGCGCCGGTGTCGAAGCCGCTCACCGGCACGCCCAGCGCGTCGGCGAGTTCGGCGAGGACGACCTCCGCCACCGGCCGGGCCGCGGGCTCGGGCCCGGCCTGCACGACGGCCTGCACGTCGGCTTGTACGACGGTCGCCGCCGCGGGCGCGGTGGCGACCGGCGCAGCCGCCGGGGCGGCCGGGGCCCGTGGGGCCTGCGGCTCGGTGTCGATCCAGTAGCGCTCCTTCTGCCACGCCACCAGCGGGGTCTCCACCGGCTCGACGTCGTCGTCGAACAGCGGGTCGAAGGTCAGCGGCAGGCCCCGGACGTACAGCGAGGCGGCCGCGCCCAGCAGGCAGCGCAGGTCGCTCTCCTCGCGCCGCAGCGAGTTGACCGCGTGCACCCGCGCCCCGCGGGTGAGGGCGATCTCCTCGACCGCGCCGCGCAGCGTCTCGTGCGGGCCGATCTCGACGAAGGTGCCGATGCCCCGGTCGACCAGCGCCCCGATGGTCTCGGCGAAGCGGACCTGGTTGCGCAGGTTGTGCACCCAGTAGTCCACGTCGGTGGCCGGGTTGACCGCCTCGGCCAGCGCGGTGGAGTGGAAGTCGATGACGGGCGGCAGCGCGGTGATGCCCTCGATGCCCTCGCGCAGCGGCTGGAGCAGCGGGTCCATCCCCGGGCTGTGCACCGGCCGTTCGACCCGGATCCGGCGGACCGACACCCCCTCCCGCCGCAGGTCGGCCTCCAGGGCGTCGACGGCCTCGGGCGAGCCGGAGACCGCCGCGCTGGTGGGGCTGTTGACCACGGCGACGGCCGCGTGCGCGGCGTACGGGGCGAGCCGGGGCAGCAGCTCCGCCTCCGGCAGGTCGACCGAGATCATCGAGCCCGCGGCCGCCTTGCGTTCCAGCAGGTGCGAGCGGGTGACCACGACCCGGGCGGCGTCCTCCAGCGACAGCGCCCCGGCCACGCAGGCGGCCGCGACCTCGCCCAGGCTGTGCCCGACCACGGCGGCCGGCTCGACGCCGAGCCCGAGCCAGACCTTCGCCAGCGACACCTGGAGGGCGAACAGCACCGGCTGCTGGACGTCCATCTCCTCGTACCGGGCCCGCTCGGCCGGGGCGGCCAGCTGCTCCAGCACCGAGCAGCCGCCGGCGGCGCGCACGGCGGCGTCGCAGGCGGTCATCCATTCACGGAACCCGGCGTGGGAGCGCAGGAGTTCGCGGCCCATGCCGACCCACTGGGTGCCGCCGCCGGAGAACACCAGCGCCACCCGGCGGTCGACGTTCCCGGAGACCGCCCCGGTGACGACCTCGGGGTGCGGCCGGCCGGACGCGACCCGGGCGAGGCCGTCCAGGACGTCCTGCCGGCTGCGGGCGAACAGCGCGATCCGGTGGTTGTGGTGGGTGCGCCGGGCGGCGAGGGTGTACGCGAGGTCGGCGACCCGCAGGCCGGGGTCGCGTTCGACGCGGTTGGACAGTTCGCGGCAGGTGTCGGCCAGCGCGCCCGCCGTGCGGGCCGTGACGGGCACCAGGTGCAGCCGGCCCGCCGGGGCGGGGTCGGCCTGGCCGGGGGCGGTGTGCCGGCCCCGGTCACCGGCCAGGAAGGGGTGCGCCGGGACGGCCAGCCCGGCCGCGTACAGCGCGCCGAGCGAGCCGAGCAGGGTGACGGACTCGTCCTCGCCGCGCCGCAGCGAGGGCAGGGTGGCGGCGGGGAGCAGTTCCGACACCGACTTGAGCAGCAGCGGGTGCGGGCTGAGCTCGATCACCGCGTCGACGTCGTACCCGCGCAGGCCGGTCAGGGCGTCGACCACCCGGATCTCCCGGCGCAGGTTCTCCGCCCAGTAGTCCGGGCCGAGTTCGGCGCCGTCCACGGCCTCGCCGGTGACGGTGGAGATCATCGGGATCCGGGTGCTCCGGGGGCGGATGCCGTCGAGCTCCACCTTCAACGGCGCGAGCACGTGGTCGACCAGCGGGGAGTGCGGGGCGTGGCCCATCCGCACCCGGTGGTTGGTGACACCCGCGTCGGTGAGCCGCCGGACCAGGCCGTCGATCTCCTGCGGGGTGCCGGTGACCAGGGTGGAGCGCAGGCCGTTGCGGCCGGAGAGGGTGAGCCCGCCGGTCAGGTACGGCGCGACCTCGTCCGCGGCGGTCATCACCACGATGCCCTCGCCCCGCCCGACGGCCAACTGCTGGAGCAGCCGGCCGTGGTGGGCGGCCAGCCGGGAGGCGTCGTCGAAGTCGAGTGCGCCGGCCACGTGGGCGGCGGCGAACTCGCCGACGCTCTGCCCGACCACCACGTCCGGCTCCACGCCCAGCGCGCGCCAGGTCTCGGCCAGCGCGACCTGGAGGGAGAACAGCAGCGGCTGGAAGACGTCCATGTCGTCCAGCCGGCCGTCCGCGGAGAGCAGCTGCTCGACCAGGGAGAAGCCCAGCAGCTCCTTCATCCGCCGGTCGGAGCGCAGCATCGAGCGGCGGAACACCGGCATTCCGGCCAGCAGTTGGCGGCCCATGCCGACCCACTGGGAGCCGTTGCCGGAGAACAGGAACGCCACCCGCGGGCGGCGTCCGGCCGCCTCGCCGACGCTCAGCCCGCGGGCCGGCGCCCCGGCGCCGAAGGCGTCCAGCTGGGTGCGGAGTTCGGCCAGGTCCCGGGCGGCGGCCGCGAGCCGGAACGCCCCCTCGCCGGGTGCGCGGCGGCACAGTTCGCGCAGGTCGGTGGCGTCGCGCAGGGCGCGGGCCCGTTCCGCCAGCGCCTCCGGGGAGTCGGCGGCCAGCAGCAGCAGGGAGCCCTCGGGGCGCGGCAGTTCCTCCACCGCGACGTGGCAGATCGCGCCGCCGAAGCCGAAGGAGCTGACCCCGCCCCGGCGGGCGTCGGAGCGCCGCGGCCAGGGCGTCAACCGGTCCTGGACGGTCATCCGGTACTCGTCGAAGAGGATCTGCGGGTTCGGCGTGCTGTAGTGCAGGCTCGGCGGCAGCACGCCGTTGCGCATCGACAGCGCCAGCTTGACCAGCCCGACGATGCCCGCCGCCGCCTCCAGGTGGCCCACGTTGGACTTGACGGAGCCCAGCCGCAGCGGCTCGGTGCGGTCGCCGCCGAGGACGGCGCCGATCGCATTGGCCTCGATCGGGTCGCCGAGCGGCGTCGCCGAGCCGTGGCACTCGATGTAGTCCACCAGGTGCGGGTCGATGCCGGCCCGCCGGTACGCGGTGCGCAGCATCTTCTCCTGCGCCTGCGGGTTCGGCGCCGTCATCCCGTTGCTCAGGCCGTCGTTGTTGGAGGAGCTGCCCTTGATCAGGCAGTACACCGGCAGGTCGCGCTCCAGGGCCACGCTGAGCGGCGCGAGCACGACGACACCGGCGCCCTCGCCGCGGACGTAGCCGTCGGCCCGGGCGTCGAAGGACTTGCAGCGGCCGTCCGGGGCGAGCGCGCCCATCGCGTCCATCGCGGTGTAGTAGTCGGAGACGAAGCTCAGGTTGACGCCGCCGGCCAGCACGAGGTCGCTCTCGCCGAGCTGGATCGACTGGCAGCCGACGTGCACCGAGACCAGGGAGCCCGCGCAGGCGGCGTCGATGGCCATGCTCGGGCCCTGCAGCCCCAGGACGTAGGAGACCCGGTTGGCGATGATGCCGTCGTGCATGCCGGTCGCGGTGTGCGGGGTGATCTGGGCGTCGGGCCCGCGGTAGTGCGCCAGGGCGGCGTAGTCGCCCCAACAGGAGGCCATGAACACGCCGGTGTCGCTGCCGAGCAGGGTGTGCGGGGCGATGCCCGCGTCCTCCAGGGCCTCCCAGCACAGTTCCAGGACCAGCCGCTGCTGCGGGTCCATCTGGACGGCCTCGCGCGGCGAGATGCCGAAGAACAGCGGGTCGAACCGGTCGATGCCGTCGACGAACCCGCCCCAGCGGACCGCGTCGTTCATCAGCGCCCGGCGCGCGGCCGGGACCGGTCCGACGGCGTCACCGCCCTCCACCAGCAGCCGCCAGAACGCGGACGGGTCCGGACCGCCGGGGAAGCGGCAGCCGATGCCCACGACCGCGACCGGCTCGTGGGGACGGGCGCCGCGCTCGGCGCCCCGGGCGGGCTGCGCCTCGCGCGGACCCTCGACCAGGGCCCGGGCCAGCTCGCCGACGGTCGGGTACTGCCAGAGCCAGGTGGCGGGGACGGCGCGCCCGAGGAACGCGGACAGCTCGGCGGCGAGCTCCACCGACCGCGCGGAGTCCAGCCCGTACCGGTGCAGCGGGGCCCGGGGGTCCAGGGTGTTCGCGGACACGTCCAACAGTGCGGATACGCGGGAGAGCAGGAAGTCCGTGACGGCGGACAGGTCCGGCACCGTGCGTTCTTGGGGCATGGCGACTCCCTGGGCAGGGCGGAAGGAGGGAACGGGGAACGGGGGAATGGACGGGGGAACGGGTGGGGCAACGGGTGGGTCGGGACTGCCCGGCCGGACGGCGCGCGACAGCCTGGATCAGCCGCGTGCGGACGTGCGGATCAGCGGCTCGGATCGCTCGGATCGGCTCGGGTGATCGCGCAACAGCGGCCCACTGTGAAGTTCTCGCCGACGCGTGCGGCGCGGCGCCTGCCGGCCGGTCCGTCGGCGCTGTGGTCGCCGTGGACCGCGCGGAGCTGGTGTCCCGGTCCGCCCTGGATGCGGAGGTCGATCGGAAGGCCGATCGGACGGTCGATCGGGTCTGGCGCAACGAGTGTGCGAACTGTGCGAATCGATGTGCAGCGGATCACCGGGTCTTTACCGACCAGCGGGTACGAGAGTGCCACTTGGCGATTGGTGAGACAAGCGTCGTCTGCGAGCCGGTCCGGGCAGTGGCGGGATCCGATCGCCAAAGTGTCCGATTCGACCTGCTCGATCGAACGGCTCGGCCGAACGGCGGCGACGGCGGGTGAACCGCTGCACGGCGGGCTTACGTTCGCGCGCGATACGGCGAACCTGCCTGAGAGGCAAGGGAGTTGGAGCACGGTCGGAACTCCCCGGGGGTGGCGAGGGGTGGACAGCGGACGATCAGCGCGGGCAAGCTGACCCCCATGCCAGTTGCGAGCCCTGAGACAGCGTCAGCCTGCGTCGACCGCTCCTTAGCCCCTCGGGGCCCCGCACGGTGCCCGGCGCTTGCACCGCCCGGTGCACCGGGCCGTACCGGCCGGGCCGACCGTTCCGGCGGCCGGGCATGACCGACGTCGCCGTGCAGCCGCTGACCCGTCCGGGACTGGCCCTCGGGGTGCTGGCCGGGGCGCTCGCCCTGGACGTGAGCGGCCTCGGGGTGCTCAACGCCGCCCTGCCCTCCGTCGGCAGCCGCTTCGACCTCGCCGACACCACCCTCCAGTGGGTGATGACCGCCTATGCCGTCACCTTCGCCGGCTTCCTGCTGGTCGGCGGCCGACTGGCCGACGTGCTCGGCCGGCGGCGGGTGTTCGAGGTCGGCGTCGCCGTGTTCACCGTCTCCGCGCTGGTCGGGGCGGTGGCGCCGAACATCGGGGTGCTGCTGGGGGCGCGCGCCGTCCAGGGCGTCGGCGCCGCGCTGTCGGGACCGGCCGCGCTGGCCCTGCTCTCCGAGGCGTTCCCGGCCGGTCCGGCCCGCAACCGGGCGTTCAGCGTCTACGCGGCGGTCGGCGCCGCGAGTTTCAGCGGCGGCGTGCTGCTCGGCGGCGTGCTGACCCAGTTCCTCGGCTGGCGTTCGGTGCTGTGGTTCTCGGTGCTGCTGGGGGCCGCCGTGCTCGCGGTGACCAGGATCGGCCTGCCCGACGGCCCCGGGCACCGCGGCCGGCTGGACCTGCCCGGCGCGGTCGCCGGCACCCTCGGCCTCACCCTGCTGGTGGTCGGGGTGAGCAGCTCCGGCGCCACGGCCTGGACGGTGCTGGCCGCCGCCGCGCTCTGCCTGGTGCTGTTCGTGGTGCGGGAGCACCGCACCGCCGACCCGGTCCTCCCGCTCGGCCTGTTCCGGCTCGGCTCCGTCCGGGCGGCGAGCCTGGCGGCGTTCCTCCAGTACACGGGCTCGGTCGGGATGCTGTTCTTCGCGCCGCTGTACCTCCAGGGGATGCTGGACTACTCCCCGTTCGAGTCCGGCCTGGCGCTGGTACCGATGTCCGCCGCGGTGTTCCTCACCGCCAACTTCGCCACCGGCCGGCTGCTGGCCCGCTTCACCCCGCGCACCCTGATGTCCGTCGGCCTGGTGCTGATCGGCGTCGGCACCGGGCTCTGGCTGGGCACCCCGCACGAGGGCTCCTACCTGGTGCACGTGCTCCCCGGCCTGGTGCTCAGCGGCATCGGCCAGGGCCTGAACTTCCCCTCGATGACCACCGCCGGGCTGGCCGGCGTCCCGGCCGAACGGCAGGGCGTCGCCGGGGCGGTCAACGTGGTGACCCAGCAGATCGGCGCGAGCGTCGGAGTGGCGCTGCTGGTCCTGGTCGCCGGGACCAGTACGGACCGGCTCGACGGCTACCACCTCGCCTACGTCACCGCCGCCGCGGCCTGTCTCCTCGGCGCCGCCGCCATCGCCGCGGGTCGCCGCACCTGACGGGCCCCGCGCCTGACGGGCCCCGCGCCTGACGCACCCCGCACCCGGCCCGCGGGCCCTGCTCGCGACGGTTGACGGCTCCGGTCCGGTGGAGCATGCTGCTGACGAAGCCAAGCAAGCGCTTAGTCACTCGCGAAAGGCGCCACCCCGTGCCGTCCCTGCTGCTCTCCCGCCGCGACCTCGACTTCCTGCTGTACGAGTGGCTGGACGTCCCCTCGCTCACGGCGCGCCCCCGGTACGCCGACCACTCGCGGGAGACCTTCGACGCCGCCCTGGACCTCGGCGAGCAGGTCGCCACCCGGCACTTCGCGCCGCACAACAAGCGGAACGACGCCGAGGAGCCGCGCTTCGACGGCGAGCGGGTGCACATCATCCCCGAGGTCCGGGAGGCGCTGGCCGTCTTCGCGGACACCGGGCTGCTCGGCAGCGCCATGGACCAGGAGGTCGGCGGCGCCCAGCTGCCCTCCGTGGTGGCCAGCGCCTGCTTCGCCTGGTTCCAGGCCGCCAACCCGGGGACCTCCGGCTACCCGTTCCTCACCGTGGGCAACGCCAACCTGCTGCTGGCGCACGGCAGCCGGGACCAGATCGACACCTACGTCCGGCCCATGGTCGAGGGGCGGTTCTTCGGCACCATGTGCCTGTCGGAACCGCAGGCCGGCTCCTCGCTCGCCGACCTGCGCACCCGGGCGGAGCCGCGCGCCGACGGCAGCTACCGGCTGTTCGGCAACAAGATGTGGATCTCCGGCGGCGACCACGAGCTGTCCGAGAACATCGTCCACCTGGTGCTGGCCAGGATCCCCGGCGGGCCGCCCGGGGTGAAGGGCCTCTCGCTGTTCATCGTGCCCAAGGTGCTGGTCGGTGCCGACGGCACGCTCGGCGAGCGCAACGACGTCGTACTGGCCGGGCTGAACCACAAGATGGGCTTCCGGGGGACGACCAACACCCTGCTCAACTTCGGCGAGGGCGTGCACCGGCCGGGCGGCGAGCCCGGCGCCGTCGGACACCTGGTCGGCGAGCCGCACCACGGCCTCGCCTACATGTTCCACATGATGAACGAGGCCCGGATCGGCGTCGGCCTCGGCGCCACCGCGCTCGGCTACACCGGCTACCTGCACGCCCTGGACTACGCCCGCACCCGCCCCCAGGGCCGTCCGGTCGGGGCCAAGGACCCGGACGCGCCCCAGGTGCCGATCATCGCCCACGCCGACGTGCGCCGGATGCTGCTGGCCCAGAAGTCCTACGCGGAGGGCGCGTTGGCCCTGGTGCTGTACTGCGGCCGACTGCTCGACGAGGAGCGAACCGGCGCCTCCCCGGAGGACCGCGCCCGCGCCCACCTGCTGCTGGACGTCCTCACCCCGATCGCCAAGAGCTGGCCCTCCCAGTGGTGCCTGGAGGCCAACAGCCTCGCCATCCAGGTGCACGGCGGCTACGGCTACACCCGGGAGTACGACGTCGAGCAGTTCTACCGCGACAACCGGCTCAACCCCATCCACGAGGGCACCCACGGGATCCACGGCCTCGACCTGCTCGGCCGCAAGGTCGTCATGGACGGCGGCGCGGGCCTGCGCCTGCTCGTCGAGACGGTCTCGGCGACCACCGCCCGCGCCGCGAGCGCCGGGGGCGAGGCCGCCGAGTACGCGGGCCAGCTCGACGAGGCCGTCCGGCGCATCGTCCCGGTCACCCGGCGGCTGTGGGCGACGGGGGACCCGGAGACGGCGCTGGCCAATGCCACCGTCTACCTCGAAGCGGTCGGGCACACCGTCGTGGCCTGGCTGTGGCTGGAGCAGCTGCTCGCCGCCGACGGGGGCACCGAGCCCGTGCACGAGGGGAAGCGGCACGCTTGCCGGTACTTCTTCCGGCATGAACTGCCCAGGACCGAGGCCCAGTTCAGGCTGTTGGAGAGTCTGGACCGGACTGCCGTGGAGATTCCGGACGACGCGTTCTGAGGGTGGTCCTGCCGGGGTGGAGCCACGGCCGCGGGGGCGGCGCGGGGGGGGGGGGGTGGGGGCGCGGGTGCGGGGGGGGGGGGGCGGGCGGGGC
>NZ_JBHJWG010000022.1:0-131413 GCF_042266305.1 Kitasatospora sp. NPDC056076 | reverse complement strand
GGCCGGGGCCGGGGCCGGTGCCGCGGGCCGCCCGGCCGTCACAGCGGGATGTTGCTGTGCTTCTTAGGCAGCGGGATCACCCGCTTGTCGCGCAGCGCGCGCAGAGCCCGGGTGACCGCGAGTCGGGTCTCGGCGGGCCGGACCACGTCGTCGACGCAGCCGCGTTCGGCCGCCACGTACGGACTGATCAGCTGCTCCTCGTACTCCTCGGTGAGCCGTGCCTTGAGCCCGGCCGGGTCCTCGGCGCCGCTCAGGTCGCGGTGGAACAGCATGTCCACCCCGCCGCGTGCTCCCATCACCCCGATCTCGGCGGTGGGCCAGGCGAAGCAGAGGTCGGCTCCGAGTTCCTTCGAGCCCATCGAGGCGTAGCCGCCGCCGTACGCCCGCCGGGTGATCACGGTGACCTTGGGGACGGTGGCCTCGACGTAGGCGAAGCCCAGTTTGGCGCCGCGGCGGATGATCCCGCCGTACTCCTGGACCGTCCCGGGCAGGAACCCGGGCACGTCGACGAAGGTGAGCACGGGGATGTTGAACGCGTCGCAGAACCGGACGAAGCGCGCGGCCTTCTCCGAGGCGTCGATGTCCAGGACGCCGGCCAGGTGCAGCGGTTGGTTGGCCACCACCCCGACGCTGGTCCCCTCGATCCGGGCGAAGCCGCAGATGATGTTGGGGGCGAACTCCTGCTGGATGTCCAGCAGGTCGCCGTCGTCGACCACGGCCTCGATCACCGTGCGCATGTCGTACGGCTCCTCGGGGCTGTCCGGGATCACCCGGTCGAGCGCCGTGTCGCGGGCGCTCGGGCCGGTGACGGCGCCGGACAGGTACGTGGGCGGTTCGGTCGCGTTGTTGGCCGGCAGGAAGGAGAGCAGGTCCTTGACGAACGCGATCGCCTCCTCCTCCCCGTCGGCGCGGTAGTGTGCCCCACCGGTGCGCCGGGCGTGCACCTCGGCGCCGCCCAGTTCCTCCAGTCCCACCTTCTCGCCGGTCACCGCCCGGATGACGTCCGGTCCGGTGACGAACATGTGGGAGGTCCGTTCGACCATGACGACGAAGTCGGTGGCGGCCGGGGTGTAGACCGCCCCTCCGGCGCACATGCCCATGATCAGGGAGATCTGCGGGACCACGCCGGAGGCCTCGACGGTGCGGCGGGCCACCTGCCCGTACGCGGAGAGCGCCAGCACGCCCTCCTGGAGCCGGGCCCCGCTGGAGTCGTTGATGCCGATGACGGGGCAGCCGGTGCGCAGGGCCAGGTCGAGCAGCTTGCCGACCTTCACGCCGAAGACCTCGCCGACGCTGCCGTTGAAGGCCGTGGCGTCCTGGGCGTACACGCACACCCGGCGGCCGTCGACGGTGCCCACGCCGGTGACGACCCCGTCGCCGTAGGGCCGTTGGTCGTCGATGCCGAAGGTGGTGGAGCGGTGTCGGGCGAGCGCCTCCGTCTCCATGAACGAGCCGTCGTCCAGCAGCAGCCCGATGCGTTCCCGGGCGGTCAGCCGGCCGAGGATGCGCTGGCGCTGGGCGGCCCGGGGTGAACCGGGCCGCAGCGCCTCGTCCTTGCGCTCCTCCAGCTCGGCGATGCGCTCCGCGGTGGTGCGCCGGGTGAGCAGGGCGGGAGTGTCGGTGGCGAGGTGCTCGGTGGTGTTCATCGGGCTCCCTGTGCGGTGGCGCCCTGCCGGGCGCCGAAGGCCTGGGCGAACTCGGTCGTCATGCGTCCGACGGCGGACAGCTGGTCCCGCACGTGCTCCGTGCGCCCGGTCTCGGCGGTCAGGGTCACGCCCAGCGGGACCGGCCAGGCGCGCAGGGCGTGCACGATGGAGCGCAGCGAGGCCATCGTGGTACCGCCGGCCTGCCAGCCGGCGCAGCTGACCAGGCAGCCCACCGCCCGGCCGTGCAGGTAGGGCCGGGTGTCCTCGCGCAGGTCCTCCAGGTAGTCGAGGGCGTTCTTCACCAGTGCCGAGACCCCGCCGTGGTAGCTGGGGGTGGCCAGGACGACGCCGTCGGCCTGGGCCACCCGGGCCAGCAACTGCCGGATCGCCGGGACGCGTCCGGGGTGGTGCGGGCGGAACAGCGGCAGTTGCTCCAGGAAGGCGCCGTCGAACTTGAGGGTCCGGGCACCGGCCTGTTCGGCGCCGCGCAGGGCCAGCGTCAGGGCCAGGTCGGTGGTCGAGCCGGCGCGGCCGGTGCCGCCGATCCCCACCACGAGGGGCGCCGGGCCGGCGGCCGTCACGTTCAGGACGTCCACGCGGCTCACCGGTCCGCGGTGCGCAGGCTCAGCGGTCGCAGATCGGTCCAGCGCGTCTCGATGTGCTCCAGGCAGGCGGCCCTGGGGCCGGCGAACCCTTCCCGGCGCCAGCCGCCCGGTACGGACAACGTGGCGTCCCAGAGCGCGTACTGCTCCTCGTCGTTGACCACCACGACGAACCCGGGCTCCTCGGCGGACATGTGCGACTCCTCGGCTGGTGTTGTCACTTGCGGGTGTCCTTGACGATCCGGCCGCCCTTGACCACGAGGACGACGCGGTCGGGGTCGTCGAAGAGCCCGGGCTCTTCGAGGGGGTCGAAGTCGACCGCGATCAGGTCGGCGAACTTGCCGGTCTCGACGGAGCCGATCCGGTCGGCGACCCGCATGATGCGGGCGTTGACCGAGGTGGCCGACATGATCGCCTCGCGGGCCCCGATCACCTCGGCCTTCAGGGCGAGCTCCAGGCCGCGCCGGTTCTGGTTCGGGCCGATGAGGTCGGAGCCCGAGCCGATCGGCACGCCGGCGGCCCGGGCGGCGAGCAGGCCGTCGGTCATGCCCTGCATGGTGTCCCCGACCCGGTGCCGGATCTGCTCGGGCAGCCCGTGCCGGTCGAAGTCCTCCTCCAGAACCTTGGCGATGGCGAGGGTGGGCACCAGGGCGACGCCGCGCGCGGCCATCATCGCGGCCGTGCCCTCGTCGATGCCGGTCCCGTGCTCGACGCACTCGACGCCGGCGGTGACGGCGTTGCGGATCCCCGCGACGTTGTGGGCGTGCACGGTGACGTAGGTGTGCCGGGCGTGCGCCTCGGCCACCGCGGTGGCGATCTCCTCCACGGTGAACTGGGTGTCGTCCAGCGAGTCGGCGAGCGAGACCACTCCTCCGGTGACCGCCATCTTGAGGAAGGACGCCCCCTGCCGGAAGCACTCCCGGGCCGCCTTGCGCACCTCGTCGCAGCCGTCCGAGATCCGGCCGACGGCGGTGAGTCCGCGCACCCGGAAGTGGAAGGTGGCGTCCGGCGGCTGGAAGGGCGAGCCGAGGTGGCCGTGTCCGCCGCACTGGACGAGCGGCGAGGCGGAGGCCCAGATGCGCGGGCCCGGCACCAGGCCCCGCCCGACCGTGCGCAGGATGCCGTGGTCGATGCCGCCGCAGTCGCGCACCGCGGTGAAGCCCGCGTCCAGGGTCTGGCGCAGGGTCCGGAAGATGTCGGCGGCCCGCTCGGCCACGGACAGCTCCATGTTGAGGACCGCCCGGGTCTCGCTGGAGTGTCCGAGGTGTACGTGGGCGTCGATCAGGCCGGGCAGCAGGGTCAGCCCGCCGAGGTCGACCACCTCGGCCTCACCGGTGGGCGCCCGGTCGTCGACCGCGACGATCCGCTGGTCCTCGATCCGCACCGCGCCGCCGTCGACGGGGTCGTTGCCCAGTCCGTCGAGCACGGTGGCTCCGGTCAGTAGCAGTGTCATGTCAGTGGTCCTCGCTGCTGGGGTCGATGGGGGTGGCGGCCGGGGCGCCGGGGGCGTCCTGCGGCGGGGGGAGCAGGCCGCGGCGCACGAAGGCGTCGAGCATCCGGGCGAAGTAGCTGCCCTCCAGCGCCGGGGCTGTGGCCAGTTCGGCGGCGGCGTGCGCCCGGACGTTGGCGCAGTCCATGACCGGCATCCGGCGGTCGGGGACCTCGCCGATCATGGCCATCAGCGGTGCCAGGGCGTTGTCCTCGCCCTCGTGCTCCACCCGGGTGACGAGCGCGCCGCGCCACTCGGCGAACGGAACGCTGCGGACGGGGAAGCCGTGGGCCCGGACGTACGCGAAGATGTCGTCCCAGGCGAGCGGCCGGGGGTCGATGGTGTGGTACGTGCGGTCGAGGGCCGCCGGTTCCAGGGACAGGCCGACGACGAGCCGGGCCAGGTGGTCCACGGTGCCCACCGACAGGTCGTACCGGCGCTGCGGGGCGAGGCCGAGCTGGACGCAGCCCTGGACCACCTTGGTGATGTAGTCCTCGCTGTTGGCGGCCCCGCTGCGGGCGGAGGGCAGGACGCCGCCCGCCCGGTAGACGGAGACCGGCACGCCCCTGGCCCGGGCCAGGCCGATGAGGCCCTCGGCCACCCACTTGCTCTGGCTGTAGGCGGTGTCGTGGCCGACCGGCGGGGGCAGCGGGTCGTCCTCGCGGATGCGGTCGGCGCCGCCCAGGACGGCCCCGGCGAGCACGGCGAGGGTGGAGACGTGGTGGACGGGCTTGAGCCGCCGTCGGGTGGCCAGCCGCAGCACCTCCTGGGTGCCGAGCACATTGGCCGCCTTGAGGGCGCGGTAGGGGCGGACGAAGTTGACCCAGGCGCCGCAGTGGTGGACGGCGTCGACCGTGTCGGCGAGCCGGTCGAACGCGTCCTCGGTCAGTCCGAGCATCGGCTGGGCCAGGTCGCCGCGGACGACGCGCAGCCGGGGGCTGTCGCCGCCGTCGAGGCCGTAGGAGTCCAGCGCGGCGCGGACCCGCTCCAGGCCCTCGGCCGGGGTGGCGGCCCGCACCAGGCAGTGCACGTCCGCCTCGGTCCGGCGCAGCAGTTCGGCGCAGAGGAAGGCCCCGACGAACCCGGTGGCGCCGGTGAGCAGGACCGCCCGGGGAGCGGCCGACGGGGCCGGCGCCGGGAGTCCGGCGGCGGTGATCGCCGGGTCCAGGGTGACCTCGGCCGCCAGGTCCGGCCCGCCGGGCGCCGCGGCGGCGGGTTCGCCCGCGACGATCCGGTCGACCAGGGCCGCCAGCTCGGCGACGGTCGGGGCGCCCAGGACGTCGCGGGCGCTGAGCGCGGTGGCGCCCAGTCGGCGCAGCTGCCGGGTGGCCTGGGTGACCATCAGGGAGTGTGCCCCGAGGTCGAAGACGTCGGCGTCGCAGCCGATCCGCTCGATCCCGAGCAGGTCGCACCAGATCTCCGCGACCTGCCGCTCGCGCTCGGTGCGCGGGGCGTCGGCCTCCGGCCGCTCCGGGGCGGCCGGGTCGACCGGCTCGGAGCGGCCGGTCGGCCCGGCCGGCTCCTGCGGCACCGCCGAGCCGCGCTCCACCCAGTACCGGGGGCCGGCGAACGGCCGGCCCGGCAGCGGGACCCGGCGCGGGGTCGCCTCGCCGTGGAAGGCCCGCCAGTCCACCGGGACGCCGGACTGCCAGAGCCGCCCCACGGCGGTGACCAGGTGGGCGAGGTCGGGCAGCGGGTCCCGGGGCAGACCCATGGTGGGTACGGCGACCGGGGCGGGCGCCAGCTGCTGGGCGGCGGCCAGTTGGGTCAGCGCCCGGCCGGGGCCGATCTCGACCAGGACCCGGCCGGGCCGGCCGAGGACGGTCCGCAGCCCGTCGGCGAAGCGGACGGGCTGCCGCAGGTGGCGCACCCAGTGGCCGGGGTCCTTGGCCTCGGCGTCGGTGATCCAGTCCCCGGTCACGCCGGAGACGAAGGGGACGGCGGGCGCCGACGGGTTGAGGGCCGCCACCCGGTCGGCGAAGGCCGGCAGGTACGGCTCGACCATCCAGGAGTGGCTGGCCACCGGCACGCTCACCTTGCGGCAGTCGACGTCCCGCGCCCGCAGCCGGGTCAGCAGCGCCGCGACCTCCTCGTCCGGGCCCGCCACCACCGTCAGTCCGGGGGCGTTCACCGCCGCGACCGACAGCCGGTCGCCGAGCAGCGGTACCACCCGTTCCTCCGGCAGCGCGACGACGAGCATCCTCCCCGGCGGCATGGCGGCGAACAGCTCGCCGCGGGCGAGTGTGACGTCCAGCGCCTCGGGCAGCGAGAGGACTCCGGACAGCGCCGCGGCGACGTACTCGCCCAGGCTGTGACCGATCATCGCGGCCGGTCGGACGCCCCAGGCCAGGAGTTGACAGGCCAGCGCGTACTCCACGGTGAAGAGGGCGCAGACCACGCCCGCACCCTGCCCGCGGCCCATGGTGGCCGCCCCGCCGACGAGTCGGCGTCCCTCCAGGGGCGGGAAGGCGGACGGGAACAACAGCCGTCTGAGGTCGAAGCCGAGCCGGCCGCCGAGCAGTTCCGCGCACCGGTCCACCTCCTCGCGGAAGACCTCCTCGCTGCGGTAGACGTCGAGCCCCATGTCGGGGTGCTGCATGCCGCCGCCGGGGAACATGAAGACGGCCTCGTGCACGCCCTCGGGTGCGGGGCGGGTGACCAGCCGGCCGGGCCGGGCGCCGCGCAGGGCGTCCACCGCGTCCGTCCGGTCCCGGCAGACCGCGAACCCGCGGGTGCGGAATGCCCGGCGGCCGGCCTGGAGGGTGAACGCCACGTCGTGCAGCGGGAGTTCGGGTGCGGCCCGGTCGAGGTGGTCGGCCAGGCGGGACGCCGCCGAGGCGACGGCGGGTCCGGTGTCCCCGGACAGCGGCAGCAGTTGCCAGGGCCGCGCGGGGGTGGTGGGCCGGGGGAGCCGTGGGGCCTGTTCCAGGATGACGTGGGCGTTGGTACCGCCGACCCCGAAGGCGCTGACCCCGGCCCGACGCGGTCCGGCGGGGGTCCACGGCTCGGCCGCGGTGGGGACGCGGAACGGCGTGTGCTCCAGGCGGAGTTCGGGATTGGGCGTGCGGAAGCCCACCGTGGGCGGGACGACCCCGTGGTGCACGGCCAGCGCGGCGCGCATCAGTCCGGCGGCGCCCGCGGCCGCGTCCAGGTGGCCGATGTTGGCTTTGACCGAGCCGAGCGCGCAGTACCGGTCCGTGCCGTCGGGCCCGTCCTGCCCGTCCTGCCCGGGGTCGTCCGGGCGGCCGAACGCCTGGGCGAGGGCGGTGACTTCGATGGGGTCGCCGACCCTGGTGGCGGTGCCGTGGGCCTCCAGGTACCCGACCGTCTCCGGGGCGACGCCCGCCAGGGCGAGGGCGGTGGCGACGACCCGGGCCTGGCCGTCCACGCTGGGAGCGGTGAACCCGGCCTTGAGCGAGCCGTCGTTGTTGACTGCGGAGCCCTTGATCACCGCGTAGACGTGGTCGCCCGCGGCGAGCGCGTCGGAGAGCCGGCGCAGGACCAGGACCACGGCCCCGTTCCCGGGGACCGTTCCCCCGGCACCGGCGTCGAAGGGCCTGCAGTGGCCGTCGGCGCTGAACAGGCCGCTCTCCGCGACCGGGTAGCCGGCCTTCAATGGCACGTTCACGGTCACCCCGCCGGCGAGGGCGACGTCGCACTCGTGGCCGAGCAGCGACTGGCAGGCCACGTGCGTGGCGACCAGGGAGGTCGAGCAGGCGCTCTGGACGGTGAAGGCGGGGCCGTCGAGGTCGAGCAGGTGCGCCGCCCGGGTGGCCAGGAAGTCCTTGTCGTTGTAGATCCGGGCGGCCGCGGCCATCGGGGAGCGCTGGAACCGGGCGTTGGTGGCCAGGTTCGCGGTGAGGTACTTGTTCATGAAGGAGCCGGCGAACACGCCGATCGACCCGTCGATGCCCGCCGGGTCGTGGCCGCTGTTCTCGAACGCCTCCCAGGCCGTCTCGCAGAACAGTCGGTGCTGGGGGTCCATCGCCTCGGCCTCCGCCGGGCCGAGGCCGAAGAAGGCGGCGTCGAACCGGTCCGCATCGGGCAGGTACCCGGACGCGGGCACCTGGTCGGGGTCGTCGACCGCCTCGGGGTCATTGCCCGCCGCCAGGAGTTCTTCCCGGTCGAACCGGGTGATGCTCTCGACGCCCTCCCGCATGTTGTGCCAGAACGTGTCCACGTCGCGGGCCCCGGGGACCCGACAGCCGAACCCGATGACGGCGACCGCCTCGACGTCCCCGTCCTCGGCACCGTCGTCCTCGATGTTCTCGATGTCCTCGATGTTCTCGGCCACGCCGGGCCGCCCCCCGTCCGTCATGGGTTGCTCCGTTCCTGGCGCAGCCGCGCCCGGCGGTTGCGCGCCTGTGCCTGTCGTTCGGCCCGTTCCCGGGCCTCCTCCCGCACCCGGGGTCGTGCCCCGGCCGCCGCCCCGCCGTCCGCGTCCGCGAAGGCCGAGGCCAGGGCCCGGACCGTCGGGTAGCGGAAGATGTCGACCAGCGTGAGCCGCTCGCCGAGCACGGGCTGCAGGCGGGTCCTGGCCTGTACGGCGAGCAGGGAGTTGCCGCCGTGGTCGAAGAAGTTGTCGGTCGCCCCGAGTCGGTCCACTCGCAGGACCTCGGCGAGGACCTCGGCGGTGCGGCGCTCCAGGTCGGTACCCGGGGGTTCGTCGGCGACGGCGCCGACGGGCCGGGGAAGGGGCAGGGCGGCCCGGTCGACCTTGCCGTTGGGCGTCAGTGGCAGGGCGTCGAGCAGGACGACGTCGGCCGGGACCATGTGGGCGGGTAGCGCGGCGGCCGCGTGGGCGCTCAGTCCGGCGGCGTCCGGGGCGCGCCCGGCGCCGGCTTCCACGACGCAGTGCGCGACGAGCCGCGCGTGCGGCCCCTCGCCCAGCACCGTCACGACCGCCGCCCGGACCCCGGGGTGCTCGCGCAGGACGTTCTCGATCTCGCCCGGCTCGATGCGGTGTCCGTGCACCTTCACCTGGTGGTCCAGCCGGCCGATGAACTCCAGTTGCCCGTCGGGCCTGCGCCGGGCCGCGTCCCCGGTCCGGTACAGCCGTCCGCCGTCCGCCGTGAAGAGGTCCGGGACGAAGCGCTCGGCGGTCAGCCCGGGGCGGCCCAGGTAGCCGCGGGCGACCCCCGGCCCGCCGAGGAGCAGTTCGCCGGGGGTGCCGAGCGGCGCGGGCCGCAGGTGGGCGTCCACCACGTGCGCGGTGGCGCCGGGCAGGGCGGTGCCGACGGTGACCGGGCCGGTGGCGCCGACCGCCCCCGAACTCGCCCACACGGTGGCCTCGGTGGGGCCGTACATGTTGTGCACGCCGCCCGGCACCAGGGCGTCGAGGTCGCGGGCGAGCGGGGCGGGCAGCGTCTCACCGCCGACCAGCAGCCGGTGCAGGCCGGCGAGCGCGTCGTGGGCCGCCGGATCCCCGGCCAGGACCCCGGCGAGCGAGGGGGTGCACTGGAGGTGGGTGACGCCGTGTCGGCGCAGCTGTTCGGCGATCGGCTCGTCGGCCCGGGCCCGGTGCCGCCGGTCCTCGGACAACTCCCTGACGTCGGCGAGCAGTTCGAGCGAGGCGAGCACCCGGTCGGGGTCGACGCCGAAGTCGACGAGGCAGGCGATCTCGTCCACCCCCACGCCTTTGAGCCGGTCGACCAGGTCGGCGCAGTGCTCCGGGGTGCCCAGCAGCCCCGAGGTCTCGAAGAAGCGCTCGAAGGCACGCTCCACCAGCGCGTCCAGTTCGGCCTCGGGCAGCAGCCGGGGGTCGGTGTCCCGGCCGAGCGCCCCGCCGAGCCCGGAGAGCAGGTCGAGGGAGGTCCTGATGTACGCGCAGAGCGGTGCCCGCACCTGCTCGCGCACGGCGTCGGTGTCCGTGCCGACGAAGGTGTGCAGCATCAGGGTCACGTGGCCGCGGCCGGGGTGGCCGCCCGCCCGCCAGGCCTCGCGGTAGAGCCGGATCTTCTCGGCGAGCTGCTCGGAGGTGTGGCCGAGCAGGTGGGTGAGCAGTCCGGCACCGGCTTCGCCGGCCGTCCGGAAGGTCTCGGGGCTGCGGGCGCTGGTGATCCAGACCGGGAGGTCGCCCTGGAGGGGCGGCGGGAAGATCCGCACCTCGCTGTCCTTGCCGACGCCGTTGCGGCGGGTGACCGAGCCGCCGCGCCACAGCGACCGCAGTTCGGCCAGGCCGGCCAGCATCGCCTCCCGGCGGTCGGCGTAGCGGTCGGGGGCCAGGACGAAGTCGTCGGGCTGCCAGCCGGAGGCCACCGAGATGCCGACCCGGCCGCCGGAGAGCTGGTCCACGACCGCCCACTCCTCGGCCACCCGCAGGGTGTCGTGAAGCGGCAGGACGACGGACCCGGCGCGGACGGCCACCCGCTCGGTGACGGCGGCGACGGCCGCTGCGGTGACCGAGGGGTTGGGGTAGAGCCCGCCGAAGTCGTGGAAGTGGCGCTCCGGGGTCCACACCGCGGCGAAGCCGTGGCGGTCGGCGAACCGCGCGCCCTCCAGCAGCAGCCGGTAGGCCTCCCCGGGGCCGGCGGAGGCGGGGCTGCCGCCGAAGTAGAACAGGCTGAAGTCGACGGCCCGGGCCTGGTCGGCCGCCGTCACCGCGGCTCCGGAGGCCGCGGCGGTGACGGCGGTGGGCTGGTCGCCGCGCACCACGATCCGGTGCCCCCGGGTGAGCGGCCAGAGGAGTTCGAGGACGGAGATGTCGAAGGACACGGAGGTGACCGCGAGCCAGGTCGACCCGGGGGCGGCGTCGCCCAGCACGCGGTCCATGGCGGAGAGGAACCAGGACAGGTTGGCGTGGCTGACCATGACGCCCTTCGGGCGGCCGGTCGAGCCCGAGGTGTAGATGACGTAGGCGAGCCGGTCGTCGGTCGTGGCGGCGGTGCCGGTCGTGGCGGCGGTGCGGGTTGTCGGCACCCCCGCCCGCCCCGTTGGAGCCGGCGCGTCCACCAGGACCGGTACCGCGGCCGTGGGCGGCAGCCGGCGGGCCAGCCCGCGCCGGGTGAGCACGACCGGCGCGGCGGAGTCGGCCAGCATGAAGGCCAGCCGCCGGGCCGGGTAGACCGGGTCGAGGGGCAGGTAGGCGCCGCCGGCCTTCAGCACGGCGAGCAGGGCGACGACCAGGAGCGGCGAGCGGTCCAGGTAGATGCCCACGGGGGTGTCGGCGGTGACGCCCGCGGCCCGCAACCGGTCCGCCAGGTCGTCGGAGAGTTCGTCGAGCCGTCGGTAGCTGAGGGGCTCGTCGTCGCCCGTCGCGGCGAGTACGGCCGGGGCGTCCGGGGTGCGCCGGGCCTGGCGGCGGATCAGCTCGTGGACCGGGAGGGGATCGGGGCCGGGTGCGGGGGCCGGGTTCCAGGCGGTCAGGATGCGCCGCTCCTCGTCCGGCTCCAGGACCGGGAGCGCCCCGACCGGGCGGTCCGGGTCGGCGAGCGCGGCGGCGAGGAACACCCGGAAGTGGGTGGCGAAGGCTTCGATCGTCGAGGCGTCGAAGAGCTCGTCGGCGTACTCCAGCCGCGCCCGCAGCCGGTCGCCGGAGCGGGTGACGGCCATGGTGAGGTCGAACTTGGCGGTGGCGGTGTCCCCGGGCTCCATCCGGACCGTGCAGCCGGGCAGGACGAGCCCCGGCCCGGCCTCCTCGTGGTAGCTGAACATCAGCTGGAACAGCGGGTTGTACGCGGGGTCGCGCTGCGGCCGCAGCTCCTCCACCAGGCGTTCGAAGGGCAGTTCCTGGTGCGCGACGGCGGCTCGGCTCTCCGTCCCGGCCCGGGCGACCAGCTCCCGGAAGGCCGGGTTCCCGGAGACGTCGATCCGCTGGACCACGGTGTTGGCGAAGAGGCCGATCAGCCGCTGCCAGGCGGCCTCCGGACGGCCGGCCACCGGGGAGCCGACGACGACGTCCTCCGTGCCGGTGTGGGCGTGCACGACGGCGGTGAACGCGGCCAGCAGCACCGCGAACAGGGTGGTCCGGCCGGAGCGCGCGAGCTCCTCGGCCCGGGCCACGAGCTCGGCAGGCAGGGTCAGGTCGACGTGCCCGCCGGTGTGGCCCTGGACGGGCGGCCGGGGGCGGTCGGCGGGGAGGGTGACCAGGGCCGGCGCGTCGGCCAGCCGACCCCGCCAGTGGTCGAGCAGCCCGGCCAGGGCCGGGCCGCCGAGCAGCTCCGCCTGGTGCGCGGCGAAGTGGCGGTACTGGACGTCGAGCGGTTCGGGCCGCGGGGCGTCCCGCCCGGGGTGCAGCCGGCCGGAGTACAGCGCGCCGAGGTCCTCGGCCAGGACGCCGAGGCTCCAGCCGTCGCAGGCGATGTGGTGCAGGGTCAGGCAGAGCCGGTGCTCCTCGGGGGCGAGCCTGAGCAGCACGGGTCGGATCAGCAGGTCGGTCGCCACGTCGAAGGCCGTCCTGGCCTGGGCGTCGCAGTACCGGTCGGCCTCGGCCGAAGGGTCACCGGCGGTCGAGAGGTCGACCAGCTCGACCGGTACGGGCCCGGCGGGCCGGACGAACTGCCGGGGCAGGCCGTCCACGGAACGGAAGACCGAGCGCAGCACCTCGTGCCGCTCCACCAGGGCGGTCAGGGCCGCCTCCAGGGCGGGCAGGTCCAGCGGACCGGAGATCCGGTAGGTGAGCGGGACGACGTAGACCGCGCTCTCCGGGTCCAACTGGTCCAGGAACCACAGCCGCTGCTGCGGGTAGGAGAGCGGGTGGTGGCGCTCGGTGATCCGCTGCCGGAGCCGGTCCGCCAGGCGGGCCCGCCGTTCGGCGGCGGAACCGCCCTGCCGGTCCTCGGGTGTCGGGTGCTGCGTCATCGTTCGACCTCGTTGTCCGCCATGTCGTCCAGGAGTCCGGCGACCTCGTCGTCGGTGAGTTCGTCGAGCCGGGCGAGCAGCCGCTCCTCGTCGGTGGGGCCGCCGTCCGTCACGTGGTGCCGGGGCGCGCTGCGCACCTCCGCCGCCAGCCGGGCCGCCGTGGGGTCGGCGAGGAAGCGGCTGAGCCGGATCCGCACGCCGAAGTCCTCGCCGAGCCCGGCCACCAGCCGCATGGCCAGCAGGGAGTTGCCGCCGAGCGCGAAGAAGTCGTCGGTGACCCCCAGGCCGGTGACGCCGAGCAGGTCCGCCATCCGTTCGGTGACGGCGCGTTCGGTCCGGTCGCGCGGGGCGGGCCGTTCTCCGGCCGGCGGGGCCGCGTCGTCGACGGCGGGCAGCGCCGCCCGGTCGATCTTGCCGCTCGGGGTGAGCGGCAGGGCCGGCAGCAGTCCGTAGGCGGCGGGCAGCAGGAAGGGGGGCAGGGTGCCGACGAGGAAGGAGCGCAGCTCTGCGGCGGACGGCAGGGCACTGCCGGGCGGCGGGGCGACGTACGCGACCAGCCGGCGCCCGCGCGGGTCGTCGTCGACGACGACCGCCGCCTGGCCCACCGCCGGGTGGCCGGTGAGCACGGTCTCCAGTTCGCCGGGTTCGACCCGGTAGCCGCGGATCTTGACCTGGTGGTCGGCGCGGCCGAGGAAGTCGAGCGCGCCGTCGGAGCGGCGGCGGACGGTGTCCCCGGTGCGGTACATGCGCGATCCGTCGGCGGCGAAGGGATCGGGCAGGAACCGCTGCGCGGTGTCGGCCGGCCGGGAGGCGTAACCCCGGGCCACCCCCGGGCCGCCGATGTACAGCTCGCCCGGGACGCCCGGTGGGACGGGGGCCAGCCGCTCGTCGAGCACGTAGGCCGTGGTGTTGGCGATGGGGCGCCCGATGGGTACCGAGCCCGCGTCGTCGGGCAGCTCCTCGACGGGGTGGCAGACGGCGAAGGTGGTGGTCTCGGTGGGGCCGTAACCGTTGCTCAGCCGGGCCGGGCGGCGGGCCGGGCTCTGGGCGAGCAGGGCGCGGACCCGTCCGGGGTGGAGGGCGTCGCCGCCGACGATCAGGTGCGAGAGGCCACCGAAGGTGCCGGGCCGGTGGCTCATCACCTCGGTGAACAGTGCGGAGGTGAGGAACATGTCCGTGATCCGGTGGCGGCGCAGTGCCTCCTCCAGCCCGCCGGGGGCGAGCAGTTCGTCCCGGTCGACGATGCACACGCAGCCGCCGTTCAGCAGCGCGCCCCACAGCTCGTAGGTGAGCGCGTCGAAGGAGACGTCGGCGACCTGGGCCATCCGCACGCCGGGGCCGAACTCGGCGTAGTCCGCGCCGCGGACCAGCCGGAGCACGGACCGGTGCTCGACCAGCACGCCCTTGGGGCGGCCGGTGGAGCCCGAGGTGAAGAGCACGTACGCGAGCGAGCCGGGGGTGGCCCGGGGCTCGGGCGCGGTCGCGGGGGCGGCGGCTAGGTCGGCCTCGTCCAGGGCCAGGAAGTCGACCGGCGCCCGGCCCGCGATCAGGGGCCGCAGGGCGGCGCGGGTGACGACCAGGGGCGCCCCGGTGTCCCGCAGCATGGCCTCCAGCCGGTCGGCCGGGTAGCCCGGGTCCAGTGGCACGTAGGCGCCGCCGGCCTTGAGCACGGCCAGCAGCGCGGTCACCATCTCCTCGCCCCGATCGAGCAGGACGCCGACGGGGACGTCGCGGTCGACCCCGCGGGCCCGCAGCAGGTGGGCCAGCCGATTGGCCCGTTCGTCTAGTTCCGTGTACCGGAGCGTCCGTGGGCCGTGCACCAGGGCCGGCGCGTCGGGGTGGCGGGCGGCGCACTCCGCGAACAGTTCGGGCAGGGTCCGGTCGGCGGGGAACGGGGTGCGGGGGCCGGCGGCCGCCGCCAGTTCCCGCTGCCGCTCCCGGGGGGTGAGCAGGTCGAGCCGGTCCAGCGGCCGGTCCGGGGCGTCGAGGGCCTGCCCCAGCAGGGTGAGGTAGCGGTCGACGAGGGAGCGCATGGTCGCGGCGTCGAACAGGTCGGTGGCGTACTCCCAGATGAGGGTGATGGTGTCGTCGCCTCCCCCGTGCCCCTCCGTGCCCGGCACTGCGCGTCCGGCCCGCTGTTCGGCGCGCGGCAGCACGACCACGTTGATGTCGGTCTTCGCCGATCCGTTGTGCAACTCCCGCACGGTGCCGGTCAGTCCGGCGAACGCGAGGTCGGGGATGTGGGAGTCGTGGAAGCTGAACATCACCTGGAACAGCGGGTTGCGGGTGGGGTCGCGGGGCAGTTGCAGGGCCTCCACCAGCCGGTCGAGCGGGACGTCCTGCCACTCGTGGGCGCGGGCCGTCGTCGCGTGCACCTGGCGCACCAGCTCCGCGAAGGTGGCGGCCGCGGTGAGGTCGAAGCGCAGTGGCAGGGTGTTGACCACCATGCCGATCAGCTCCTCGACCTCGGCCAGCCGGCGGTTGGCCGCACCGGTGCCGACGACCAGGTCCCGCTGGCCGCTGTGCCGGGACAGCAGGGCGGCGAACCCGCTGAGCATGGTGGTGTACAGGGTCACGGCGCCGGCCCGGCTGAAAGCGCGCAGCCGGCGGCTCAGGCCCGCCGGCAGGTCCACCCGCAGGGCAGCGCCGGCGAAGCTCTGCACGGCGGGCCGGGGCCGGTCGGTCGGCAGGTCCAACGCGGGCGGGGCGCCGTCCAGTTCGACGGCCCAGTGGTCGAGCTGGGCGGCGAGGGCGTCGCCGGTCAGCCAGGAGCGCTGCCAGAGCGCGAAGTCCGCGTAACTGAGCGGGTCGGGGCGGTCGACGGTGGTGCGGCCTTCGGCCAACACCTGGTAGCCGTCGCGCAGTTCGCGCAGGAAGACGGCGAAGGACCAGCCGTCGTGGACCAGGTGGTGCTCGACGTGCACCAGGGTGTGGTCGTCGGCCGCGTGGCGGACCAGCACCCAGCGCGCCAGCGGAGGCGCGCCGAGATCGAAGGGGTGCCCCGTCGTCTCCCGGACGATCCGCTCGGTCCGCCGGTCCCGTTCGTCCGCCGGGACGGCGGACAGGTCGACCAGCGGCAGCCGGACCGGTACCGGCGGCTGCCGGAACTGCATCGGGACACCGCCGACCTCGCGGAACGCCATCCGGAAGACGTCGTTGCGCCGGACGATCCCGGTGAGGGCGGCGCGCAGCAGCCGCGGGTCGAGCGGGCCGCGCAGGCGGATGGTGGCCTGGGCGTTGTAGGCGAGGTTGCCGGGCGCCAACTGTTCGAGGTACCAGACGCGTTCCTGCGGGAAGGAGAGCGGCACGGCCTCGCCGTCCGCCGTCCCGGTCGGGCGGATGGCGGGTACGGCCGGGGCCCGCCGCCGTGAGCCGGGCCGGTCGGCGGGGTCCGGGCCGCCGTCGAGGAGGCGCGCCATGGCGCGGACCGTCGGGGTCTCGTAGACGGCCTGGAGGGAGAGTTCGCGGCCCAGTTCCTCGCGGACCCTGGCGGCGAACCGGCCGGCCAGGAGCGAGTGGCCGCCGAGCGCGAAGAAGTCGGCCTCCTGGGCGACGGGGCCCCCGCCCAGGAGTTCGCCGAGGATGCGGGCGAGGTCCCGCTCGGTGGGGGTGGCGGGCCCGGTCGACGGATCGTCACCCGCCGCGGTCGCGGGGCGGTCGGGAGCGGGCAGCCGGCGACGGTCGATCTTGCCGCTGGGGGTCAGCGGCATGCGTTCCAGGACGACCACGGCGGCGGGGACCAGGTGCGCGGGCAGGCGGCCGGCGAGGTAGCCGCGCAGCCGGTCGGCGTCCGGTCCCGTGCGGTCGAGTCCCGGGCCCGCCGCGTAGCCGACGAGTTCGGGACCGGCGGAGGTCTCCCGCACGGTGACGACCGCGTCGGCCACCTCCGGGTGCTCGGCCAGGTGGTGGGCGATCTCGGCCGGCTCGACCCGGAAGCCTCGGATCTTTGCCTGATGGTCGGTCCGGCCGATGAACTCCAGCTCGCCGTCCGGGTGTTGGACCACGAGGTCGCCGGTGCGGTACACCCGCCCGCCGGAGCCGGCCGGGTCGGGGACGAAGCGCTCGGCGGTCAGACCGGGCCGGCCCCGGTAGCCCCGGGCCACGCCGGCCCCGCCGACGGCCAGTTCCCCGGGCGTGCCGGGAGGGACGGGCCGAAGCCGCTCGTCGAGGACCAGGGTGTGCGCGCCGGGGACCGGTCGGCCGATGCGCGGCTTGCCGCCGCCCGGGGCGAGTTCGGCGACGGTCGCCCACACCGTGGTCTCGGTCGGCCCGTACGCGTTGAAGACGCGCCGGCCCGGCAGCCAGCGTGCCGCCGACTGCTCGGGCAGCGCCTCGCCCGCGCAGACCAGCACGGCGAGGTCGGGCAGCGGGACGACCGGCAGGGTGGCGAGCACCGACGGCGGCAGGGTGACCAGGGTGATCCGCAGGTCGCGTAGTGCGTCGGCGAGTTCCGGGCCGGGCGGGATGTCCGCCCGGTCGGCGAGCACCAGCGTGGCCCCGGCCGACAGCGCCATGACCACCTCGAACACGGACGCGTCGAAGCTGGTGGGGGCGAACTGCAGGATCCGGTCGCCCGGCACCACCCCGAAGGTGCGGGCCTGTGCCCGGGCGAGGTGCACCAGGCCCCGGTGGGTGATTTCGACACCCTTGGGGCGGCCGGTGGAACCCGAGGTGTAGATGACGTACGCCAGGTCCTCCGGGCGGATCGCGGGCCGCGGCTGCACACCGGGGTTGCCGCGAGCGGGAGTTGCGGCGGGGGGCGCGGCGGGGGCTGTGGCGGGGGAGCCGGTCGGGTCCAGGAACTCGACGCCGCGGGCCGGCAGGTGCCCGGCCGTGGCCGGGTCCGCGATCACCAGCGAGATCCCGGAGTCCTCGATCATGTACGACAGGCGCTCGGCCGGGTAGCCGGGGTCGAGCGGGAGCCAGGCGCACCCGGCCCGCAGGACGGCCAGCAGTGCCACCGGGAAGTCGGGGGAGGCGCTCGCGGCCAGGCCGACCAGGGTGCCGGGGGCGATACCGCGTGCGGCCAGGGCGGTGGCGAGCGCGGCGGAACGGGTGTCGAGTTCCCGGTAGGTCGTCCGCAGCCCGCGGTACTCCACGGCGACCGCGTCCGGTCGGGCGGCGGCGACCTCGTCGAACACGTCGCGGAAGTTCATGCCCCGGCCGTCCCCGCCGAGTCGGGGAGGGACGGGAGGGACGGGACGTCCCCCAGCGGGGCGTCCGCCTTCGAATCCCTCGGCTCGTCGAAATACCAGCGCGCGGTGCCCCGTTCGACGACCAGGCGGGAGGTTTCCCCGAAATCGAATGCGGCCTGGTCCGGAATTCCTCCGGCAGGGGGGTCGGCGAGGTCCATCTCGATTTCCAGAACGCGTTCCGCGGAGTTCTCCGTGTAGGTCAGCAGCAGCCGCAGGCCGTACCCCTCGACGGACAGGCCGACGTCGACCGGGGTGCTGGTGTAGCCGAAGGCGGCGAGCGCCGCGGCGATCGCGGCGGCCCGGGCGGGCCGCAACGCGAGGGTGACGCCGACGACGTCCCGGAGCAGCCGGGGGCCGTCCTGCGGGGTGCCCAGCGTCGCGTCCAGGTAGGCGCTCCGGGGCATCGAGCCGTCCGGTGCGGTGCGGGCGCCGATCGCGTCGAAGTACTCGGGCGTCACCTCGTTGAGGAAGAGCAGTACCGGGCTCGCCTCGCCCAGCCCGACGCTGATCAGGTGGTACCAGGGCTGCCGTTCGTCGCTGCCCTCGACCGCGCGTCGTACCAGGTCGTAGTGGTGCACCACGGTTCCGGAGGCGTCGAGCAGGCCGCGCGCGGCGGGGGAGGAGCCGGGTTCCTCGAAGGAGAAGACCAGGCCGGCGGTGATCGGGGAGGTGCTCGGCAGGCCGGTGCCGAAGCACTCGACGAGGGTGTTGCGGCCGGCCACCCCGAGGGTGGAGTACTGCCCCGCGAGGGAACTGTCGGCGTCCTTGCGCTTGGTCCGGCCGAAGCGCTGCGCGAGGAAGCCGCTGTCGGCCGCGGAGCGGTAGGCCGGCTCGTCGAGCAGAACCATGACGTGGTCGAGGCGGGGCACGGGGCGCCCGCCGTCGAGTGCGGATCCGGTCGTCACTCAGTCACTCCGATCGGCGTCGGCCAGGGTGGGGAGCCGGGGGCGGCCCGGTGCGGAAATCCTGGCAGGACGGCCCGCCGGAACGTCATTGGGGGAATCCCCGGGACCCCCTGGGTCGCCCCTGTCCCCGACCCTGTAGCGGGTCCTGGCAGTTCCCCGGAAGGGAATTGACCGCTTGACATTCCTTTCGCGCGGCGACAACCATCGAATACCCGCCGAACTACCGAGGAGAGCCGTGCGCATTGAGATTCTCGGCACCGTCTCCGTGTACCCGGACCGGCGCGAGCAGCCGATCGGGGCCAACAAGGTGCGCGCCCTGCTGGCCACCCTGGCGCTGGACCCCGGCCGCTCGGTGTCGGCCGTGGAACTCGCCGACGAGCTGTGGTCGGGCCAGCCCCTCGGCAACGTCCACAACGCCCTCCAGGCCCACGCGACCCGGCTGCGAAAGATCCTCGACGGGCCGCAGCGGCGGCCGTCCGGAGCGACGGTGCTGCGCGCCGTGCAGGGCGGCTACATCCTCGACGTGCCCGGCAGTTGCGTGGACGCCAACCGGTTCCTGGGGCTGGCGGCCCAGGGCTCCGCGGCGCTCCCGGCCGACCCGCGACGCTCCGTGCGCCTGTTGGAGTCGGCGCTGCGGCTGTGGCGCGGCCCGGCCCTGCTGGACGCCGGCGACGGACTGCGCTGCCGGGCCGCGGCCGCGCTGTACGAGGAGCGCCGGCTGATGGTGTGGGAGAACCTCGCCCTCGCCCGCCTCGCGGTCGGGGACGCCGGACAGGCCACGGCCGAACTGCGCCGCCTGGAGACGGAACACCCGCTGCACGAACGCTTCTGCGAGCTGCTGATGATCGCCCTCTACCAGTCGGGACGGCAGGGCGAGGCACTGCACGCCTACCACCGGATCCGCGAACGCCTGGACCGGGAACTGGGGTTGGCGCCGGGCGCACCGCTGCGCGAGCGGCACATGGAGATCCTCGCCCAGCGGCCGGTGCTCACCCTGACCTGACCGGCCCGGTACGCCCTGCCGCGTCGCACCGCACCGTCACTTCACCACTTCACACCCTGGAGTCACCGTGTACGAGAAGCTCGCCGACATCCTGGTCGACCACTTCCAGGTGGAACGCGCCGCGATCACCCCGGACGTCACCTTCGAGGACCTCGAGATGGACTCGCTCTTCCTGGTGGAGCTCCTCGTGGTGGTGGAGGCCGAGCTCGGCGTCAAGATGGGCGACGTCCCGGCCACCCCCCGTGACACCATCGGCACGGCCGCCCGGATCATCGCCGAGCAGGCGGAAGCGGCGGCGTCCTCGTGAGCAGGGCGGCCGTCGCGGTCACCGGCCTCGGCCTGGTGACCGCTGCGGGAATCGGCGTGGAGCCGACCTGGCAGGGTGTGTGCTCCGGAGTGTCCACGGCCCGCAAGGACCCGGCGCTGGCCGGGATCCCGGTGGACATCTCCTGCACCGTCCCCGGCTTCGACGCCCGGAGCCTGGTCGGGCGGCGCAGCGCCCTGGTGCACGACCGCTTCACCCAACTGGCCATCGTGGCGGCCCGCGAGGCCGTTGCCGACGCCGGACTGGACCCGACGGGCTGGGACGGCGCCAGGGTCGGCGTGGTCGTCGGCTGCGGGCTCGGCGGCGTCGCGACCTGGGAGAAGCAGCACCGGTCGCTGCTGGAGGCGGGCCCGCGGTCGGTCTCGGCGCTGCTCATCCCGATGCTGATCCCCAACATGGTGGCCGGCCACGTGGCCATGGAGTTCGGCGCCCGCGGGCCCAACCTCGTCACCGCGACCGCCTGCGCCTCCGGTGCGACGGCCATCGGCACGGCCCTGGACCTGTTGCGGAACGACGTCTGCGACGTGGTGCTCGCCGGTGGTACGGAGTCCGGCGTGGTCCCGCTGATGGTGAGCGGGTTCGCGCAGATGGGGGCGCTGTCCGCCGGCCGGCTCGACGACCCGTCGGCCGCCTCCCGGCCGTTCGACGCCGACCGGGACGGCTTCGTGATCGCCGAGGGCAGCGGCATGCTGGTCCTGGAGCGCCCGGAGGATGCCCGGGCCCGCGGCGCCCGGGTCCGGGCCCTGGTGGCCGGGTACGGCGCTTCCGCCGACGCGCACCACATGACCGCGCCCGACCCCGAGGGCACGGGCATGACCGCGGCCCTGCGGTCGGCACTGGCCCAGGCCGGTGCGGACCCGCAGGATGTCGACCACGTCAACGCCCATGGCACCTCGACCCCGCTCAACGACGCCGTCGAGTCGCGGGCACTGCGCAAGGCCCTGGGCGCCGGAGCGGCGGTGACCTCGACCAAGGGCGTGCTGGGACACGCCCTCGGCGCCGCCGGGGCCATCGAGGCGGGCCTGACCGTCCTGGCCGTCGAGCGGTCGCTGGTCCCGCCGACCGCGAACCTGTCGACCTTGGACCCGGAGGTCGAGGTGGACGTGGTGACCGGCGCCGCGCGCCACCGTGACATCGAGGTCGCGGTGAGCAACTCCTTCGGCTTCGGCGGCCAGAACGCGGTGCTCGCCTTCACCGCCGCGTGACCCGCCGGGCGGACCGCGGCAGTGCACCGCACGGCACCCCACCGACCACGACCCGCGGAGGAGCGGCACACGTGACGAACTCAGACGGTTACGGCTCGCCCACCGGCGACTACGACGTCATCGTGGTCGGCGCCGGATCGGCGGGCTGCGTGGTGGCCCGCCGGGCGGTGGACCGGGGTGCGAGGGTCCTCCTGCTGGAGGCGGGCGGCCCGGCAGACAACCCGGCGATAGCCGACCCCAGGCGCTTCGGCGAGCTCTGGACGAGCCCCGAGGACTGGGCGTACACGACGGTCGAGCAGCCGCACGCGGCGGGCCGCCGGCTGTTCTGGCCGCGGGGGAAGGTCCTGGGCGGCTCCAGCGCGCTCAACGCGATGATCTATGCGCGCGGCGCGGCCGCGGACTACGACCACTGGGCCTACCTGGGCAACGACGGCTGGTCCTGGCGGGACGTCCTACCGGTCTACCGGAGCATCGAGGACTTTGACCAGGGAGCGGGCGAGCACCACGGTGCGGGCGGCCCGTTGCGGGTGCTCTCCGACTACCGGGTCGACCCGGTCCACGCGGGGCTGATCGAGGCGGCGGCGGAGATCGGAATCCCCTACCAGGAGGACTACAACACGGGCTTCCCGGAAGGCATTTCACGCACCCAGTTGACCATCCTGGACGGCCGGCGGCAGAGCGCCGCCGACGCCTACCTCGCCCCGGTGCTGGGCCGGGCCGAGCTCACGGTGAGGACCGGGGCCCGGGTCCGCAGGCTGCTGCTGGACGGTACCCGGTGCATCGGGGTGGAGTGGGCGCAGGATGGCGGGCTGCACACCGCGCGTGCCGCCGAGACGGTGGTGAGCGCCGGGGCGCTGGAGTCGCCGCGGCTGCTGATGCTCTCGGGCATCGGCGAGCCCGAGCACCTCCGCTCGGTCGGCCTCGCCCCCGTGGTCGGGTTGCCGGGCGTCGGGCAGGGGCTGCACGACCACGTCCTGGCCCCCGTGGTCTTCGCCACCGAGCGTGACCCGGGCCGCAGTTCGGCCGGGCTGTCCCCGGCTCAGACCCACCTGTTCTGGCGCAGCCGCCCCGGCCTGCCGGTGCCCGATCTGCAACCGCTGCACTTTCCGGTGCCGATGTACCCGCCGGGAGTAACGGGGCCGCCGACCGGATTCACCCTCCAGGCGGGCATCGTCCGGCCGACCAGCCGGGGCACCATCCGGCTCACCGGCCCGGATCCGGAGGACCACCTGCTGGTCGACCCCGCGACGCTGCGCACCGCCGCGGACCGGGCGGCACTGGCGGCGGCGGTCGAGCTCTGCCGGGAGCTGGGGGCGGCGCCCTCGCTGCGGGCGGAGTGGGGCGCTCGGGAGGTGTACCCGGGGCCGGACGCGAGCGACCCGGAGCGCGGGCCGGCGGCGTTCGACCGGCTCCGGAGCACGGTGGCGACCTACCACCACCCGGTGGGCACCTGCCGGATGGGCACCGACGCCGACGCGGTGGTCGACCCGCGGCTGCGGGTGTACGGCACCGAGGGGCTGCGGGTCGCCGACGCCTCGGTCTTCCCGGCGGTGACCACCGGCAACACCCACGCGCCCGCCCTGCTGGTGGGGGAGCGGGCGGCGGCGTTCATCGGGGGGTGAGGGAGCGGGGCGGGCCCGGTCGCGGTCAGGGCCGTACGGTCGCGGCCAGCCGCGCGGGGGCGTGCTGTTCGACGAAGTCGGCTAGCTGATCGGCGGTCAGGTCCAGCGGCGGGACGACCACCAGACGGTCCACGCCGAGGCCGCCGTACGCCCGGACCACGTCCGCGTCGAGGCGGCGGGCGGGCGCGACCGAGACGTGCAGCGGCCGGTCCCGGCCGCTGCGGCGCGCAGCGCGGCCAGGTGTTCGGCGGTGGCGCGCAGGCCCAGCAGGTAGCCGAACCAGGCGTCCCCGACGGTGACCGCCCGCCGGTGCGCCGCCGGGCTGTGCCCGCCGATGAACAGCGGGACGCGCTCCTGGAGCGGGCGGGGGTGGGCGTCGACGCCTTCGAAGTCCACGTGCTTGCCGTGGAAGGCGGGGCGCTCGTCGTACCAGAGGCTCTGCACCGCGCGCAGGTGTTCCTCCGCGCGGTCCCGGCGGTGGGCCGGGTCCACGCCCAGGGCCCGCAGTTCGGGCTCCAGGTAGCCGATGCCCGCCCCGAACAGCAGCCGGCCCGAGCTGAGGACGTCCACCGAGGCCAACTGCTTGGCCAGGAGCAGCGGATCGCGCTGCGGCAGGACGACGACGCCCGTACCGAGCAGGACGTGTTCGGTACGGGCGGCCAGGTGCGCCAGGGCCACCAACGGGTCCAGCAGCGGCGTCTCCGGAGCCAGCGGGGACTCCTCGGTGCGCGGAGAGGGCAGGACCACGTGGTCGGCGACCCAGAGGGAGTCGTACCCCAGCCGCTCGGCGAGCCCCGCGATCCGACCGGCGGTCGCGGGGTCCGCGGCGGCGTTCATGTTCATGGCGAAGAGCCCGACGGTGGGTGTCATGGCGGCCATGCTACTCGTCGTCAGGCGTCGGCCCGGTCGATGAACTTCCTTGCCAGTTCGAGAAATTGAGCGGGCTGTTCGAGGTGGGGGTGGTGGCTCGAAGCCTCCAGGACGGCCCGCTCGGCGTTCGGCAGCCCGGCGTACAGCTCGTCCGCAGCCGCCGGGGTGACCTCGTCCCGGCGCCCCGAGACGACCAGGACGGGGGAGCGCACCAGGTGCAGCCGCTCGCGGATGTCCCAGTCGCGGAGGCTGCCCGTCATGGTGAACTCGCTCGGGCCCATCATGGCCAGGCACACCGTGGGATCCGCCCGCATGGCCGCCACCGAGCGCAGCAGGCACTCCGGCGCCGGGCGGGCCAGGATGACGTGCCGACGGTAGAACTCCAGCATCGCCTCCTGGAAGGCGGCAGACTCCGTGGTGCCGGCCGCCTCGTGCTGCTCGATCACGGTACGCGTCGTCTCGGGCAGGGCGTCCACGAGTGCGCGCACCTCGGTGATGTACGTCCGCGAGGCGGCGTACGCCCCGACCGTGGTCAGCGAGCGCAGCCCGGCGGGTCGGGTGACCGCCAGCTCCAGGCCCAGCATCCCGCCCCAGGAGTGCCCCAGCAGGTGGAAGCCGTCCTCGATCCCCAACCGGGCCAGCAGCAGGCGGAGTTCCTCCAGGTAGAGATCCACCGTCCAGTGCTCGGCGGGGGCGTCGGGGCGGTGACCGGAGCGGCCGGCGCCGTACTGGTCGTACAGCACGCAGGGCCGGCCGCCGCCGGCCGGTCCGGACATCGCCTCCGCGAGCGGCAGCAGGTAGTCGTGGGGCAGGCCCGGCCCGCCGTGGACCAGGACCACCGGCGGGCGTCCGCCGTCGAGGTCGCCGAGGATCCGGTACCAGGTCCGCCGCCCGTGCCACTCCATCGTGGCCTCGAAGTCGGTCATCGTGCCTCCTGTCGTCGGGCGCGCCCACGGGGCGGGCGGCTGCCCGGACGAGTCTGGAACGGTCCCCTGACCGGGGCCTGACGGCTGTTTGACGGCGTGCGCGCCGGGGCGGGCCCGGGGCGACGGCCGGAACGGTCAAACAGCCGTCAGGGCCCGGTCAGCCCGGGGCCGCACACTGGTCGGCGACCCCATCGGACGAACGTGGAGGGCACACCGTGAGTGACGACAAGGCGCAGCAGGCGGCGCGGATCGCGGGGGCGATCCGGCAGGTCCTCGGGGATTCGCTGGGGTACCTGTACCCGGCGGCGCTGAGGGTGGCGGTGCGGGCGGGGATTCCGGACCGGTTGGTGGCCGGGCCGCGTACGGCCGAGGAGTTGGCGGCGGAGGCGGGGCTGCACGGTCCGTTCCTGTACCGGGTGCTGCGTTTCCTGGCCACCCGGGGGGTGTTCCGGGAGGACGGTGCCGGTGCCTTCCACCTGACCCCGGCCGCCCAGGTGCTGCGTTCCGACGTCCCGTACTCGGTGCGCAGCACCGCGCTGCTGCTGACCGACGAGATGTACTGGAAGTCCGCCGGGCGGCTGGAGGACACCGTCCGCGAGGGCACCACCGTGTTCAACGAGATCTTCGGCGCCCCGCTCTTCGACTACCTCAACACCCACGAGGAGAGCGCCCGGACCTTCCACACCGGCATCGCCGACCTCTCGACGATCGAACAGGGCCGGGTGGCCGAGAGCTACGAGTTCCCCGCGCAGGGCACGGTCGTCGACGTGGGCGGCGGCCCCGGTGGCTTCCTGCGCACCATCCTCACCAAGAACCCCGGCCTGCGCGGCGTCCTGTACGAGCAGGCCCCGGTGCTGGAGCAGCACATCCTGGACGCCCCGGAGACGGCCGGCCGGTGGGAGACCGCAGAGGGCGACTTCTTCGAGTCCACCGCGACCGGCGGCGACTTCTACGTGCTCAAGCGGGTCCTGCACGACTGGTCGGACGACGACTGCCTGCGCATCCTACGGGCCTGCCGCCGGGCGATGAGCGGCGACGCCAAACTGCTGATCGTCGACTGCGTCGTCCCGCCCGGCAACGACCCCGACCCCGGCAAGCTGTACGACATCGCCATGATGACGATCTTCGACGGCATGGAGCGTACCGAGGCCGAGTTCGACGCGCTGCTCACCGCGACGGGCTTCAAGCTCGCCAGGATCATCCCGACCAACGGGCCGGTCTCCATCGTCGAAGCCGTCCTGGCCTGACATGGGCGACCGCACTCGACGAACCCGGAGGACACACCGTGAGTGACGACCGGTCGGAGCAGCCAGGGCAGGCGGAACAAGCGCAGCAGGCGGCGCGGATCGCGGGGGCGATCCGGCAGGTCCTCGGGGATTCGCTGGGGTACCTGTACCCGGCGGCGCTGAGGGTGGCGGTGCGGGCGGGGATTCCGGACCGGTTGGTGGCCGGGCCGCGTACGGCCGAGGAGTTGGCGGCGGAGGCGGGGCTGCACGGTCCGTTCCTGTACCGGGTGCTGCGTTTCCTGGCCACCCGGGGGGTGTTCCGGGAGGACGGCGCCGGTGCCTTCCACCTGACCCCGGCCGCCCAGGTGCTGCGTTCCGACGTCCCGTACTCGGTCCGCAGCCCCGCGCTGCTGTTCACCGACGAGATGTACTGGAAGTCCGCCGAACGGCTGGAGGACACCGTCCGCGAGGGCACCACCGTCTTCGACGACATCTTCGGCATCCCGCTGTTCGACCGCGTCGACGGCGACGGCGCCCCCGCCGAACTGTTCTCCGCGGCGCTGGACAGCCTGTCCGCCACGGAGGAGTCCTCGATCGCCGACAGCTACGGGTTCCCGGCCTCGGGCACCGTCATCGACCTCGCGGGCGGCACCGGCGGCTTCCTGCGGACCGTCCTGGCCAAGAACCCGAAGCTCCGCGGCATCCTGTTCGAGCGCGCCGCCGTGCTGCGCCGCCACCGGCTCGACGACCCGGCGGTCGCCGGCCGGTGGGAGACGACGACCGGCGACCTCTACGAGTCCGTACCGCCCGGCGGGGACGTCTACGTGCTCAAGCGCATCATCCACGACAAGTCCCGCGCCGACTGCCTGCGCATCCTGGGCAACTGCCGCAAGGCCATGGGAGACGACTCGCGGCTGCTGATCGTCGACGCGGTGGTCCCCCGGGAGGACGTGCCGCCGGGGACGGTGCTCTCCGACGTCCTGATGCTGACCGTGTTCGAGGGCAAGGAACGCACCGAGGACGAGTTCGCGTCACTTCTCGAAGAGGCCGGGCTGAGGCTCTTGCGCGTGCACCCGACTCCCGGGAGCCTGTCGATCACCGAAGCTGCCATCGGCTGACCGTCCAACCCTACGGAGGCACCGGATGACCCCCCTACCGCGGATCGTCGTCGATCGCGGGCACGTGCAGCCCGGCTACGCCCACTACGACGACCTGGACCTCATGGGGTTCGTGCACAACTGCCGGTACCCGGTGATGGTCGAGCGGGCGCTCACCGGCTTCTGGTCGGAGAACGGCTTCACCTACACCGACGGGAAGTACAGCCAGCCGGACATCTTCCTGGCCGTCGCGGAGTTCTCCGTCCGGTACCTGGCGCCGATCCGCGGCACCGTGCCGTACGCGGTGCACTTCTGGATCAGCAAGCTGGCCGAGTCCAGCGCGGTCTACGAGTTCCGGGTGCTGTCGGAGGACGGCACGACCGTGCACGCGGAAGGGCGCCGGGTGCACATCCGGATCGACCAGGAGACCCTGCGGCCGACCCCCTGGACCCCCGCTTTCCACGAGGTGGCCGAGAAGCTGCTCTAGCCACCGCGCCACCTCCACCGAGCGACGGCCCCGGTTCCGCACCGGGGCCGTCGCTCCTTCGCGTCCGGGTGCACGGTGATCCGTCAGAAGCCTTCCGGCGGGCCCGCAGTGGCCGTCAGGCGGCGGTCAGGCCTCCGTAAGCGGTGCGGGACACACTGGCTGACGACCCGAGACGACGGAGGCTGCGATGTCCGAGGAACGCCCGACGATCGCCTACCCGGTGGTCCGCACCGACCCCGCCCGGCCGCCCGAGGAGTACGCGCGGCTGCGCCGCGAACAGCCCGTGTGCCCCATCACCCTGGCCACCGGCGACCCGGCCTACCTGGTCACCCGCTACGAGGACGTGCGCACCGTGCTGTCCGACCGCAGGTTCAGCCGGGCGCTGATGCTGGAGCCGGACGCGCCGCGCTTCCAGGCCGCGGCCCCCTCGCCGGACGTCATCCTGAACATGGACCCGCCGCGGCACACCAGGGTCCGCAAGTTCGCCGCCCAGGCCTTCACCACCCGCAGGGTCGACGAGCTGCGCCCCCGGATGGAGACGGTCATCGGCGAGGTGCTGGACGAGATGGCGGCGGGGCCCCGGCCGGCCGACCTCAACGAGGCCTTCGGCCGTCCCGTCCCGCTGCGCATCGTCTGCGAGATGCTCGGCGTGCCGCTGGCGGACCAGGACCGGTTCGTCGGCTGGACCGAGCGGATGATGTCGCTACGGGACTTTCCCGCCGCGGAGGTCCGCCAGGCCTACCTGGACATGCGCGCCTACTTCTCGGACCTGGTGGACCACAAGCGCGCCGACCCCGGGGATGACCTGCTCAGTGCGCTCACCACCTTCTCCGACGCCGAAGGGCCGCTCACCCAGGCCGAGTTGGTCGGTCTGGGCACCGCCCTGCTGGTCGCCGGACACGACACCAGCGTCACCGTCTTCGCCAGTGCGGTCCTGACTCTGCTGCGCCACCCCGAACAACTGGCGGAGTTGCGGAAGGACCGTTCGCTGTGGCCGGCGGCCGTCGAGGAACTGCTCCGGCTGGACAATCCCGGCGGCGTGATCTCACCCCGCCGGGCCGGCACCGACATCGCGCTGGGGGACGTCGTCATCCCGGCCGGTGCCGCGGTGATGCAGCACATCGGCTCGGCCTGCCGGGACGAGACGGTCTTCCGCGACCCGGAACGCTTCGACATCCACCGCACCGAGTCGACCCAGCTCTTCTTCGGGCACGGGCCGCACTTCTGCATCGGGGCGCCGCTGGCCCGGGCCGAGATGGAGATCGGGCTGCGCATGCTCTTCGAGCGCTTCCCGGACCTGGAACTGGCCGTCGACCTCCAGGCCCTGAAATGGCGGGACTTCGCGGCGCTCGGCGGCTACACGGAGTTCCCGGTCACATGGGCGTGACCGGGGCCGGGCGGCGCACGAACCCACCCGGCCCGCGCCCCGGCCCGGCCGGGGCCGGACCGGCGGGGCTCCCCGGGGAGCCGGCCGGGCCCCGGCCGGACCCCCGGGCGGGAGCGAGCCTGGTCACCGGCCTGGTCGTCGCCTCGCTCGGGCTCTGGACCGCCTTCTACACGCCGGCCCAGGTGCTGCTCGCCGGCCAGTTGGAGACGATCGACCCGCAGCGCAAGGAGGCCCTGCTCGCGCTCGTCACCGGGATCGGCGCCCTCGTCGGCCTGGTGGCCACCCCGCTGGCCGGCGCCCTGTCGGACCGCACCACCTCCCGCTTCGGCCGCCGCCGCCCCTGGGTGGCCGGGGGAGCCCTGGTCGCCGCCGCCGGCCTCCTGCTGACCTCCGGCCGGTCCACGGCGGCCGGGATCGCGCTGGGCTGGGCCGTCGTCCAACTCGGGCTCAGCGCCGTCCTGGCCGGGCTGATGGCCGAGCTCCCCGACCGGGTCCCGGTGGCCCGACGGGCCCGGGTCAGCGCCTGGACGGGGGCCGCCCAACCGGTGTCGCTGCTGGCCGGCACCGCCCTGGTGACCTCGGTGGTGGACGGCGGCGCCGGCCGCTACGCGCTGGTCGCGCTGGTCCTGGTGGTCTGTACCGTGGTGTTCCTGGTCCTGGTCAGGGACGACGCACGGCTGGACCGGCGGCCGGACCGGAGTTTGAACCGGTCGTCGGAGCGGCCGTCTCCGGGCACCGGCCTCCGTCGCTTCCTCGGTGGCGTCCGGCTCGCCTTCGCCGGCCACCCGGACTTCCGGTTCGCCTGGTCGAGCCGGTTCCTGATCCAGTCGGGCAACGCCGTCGGCACGCTCTACCTGCTGTACTTCCTGCGCGACGAGGTCCACTACGAGCAGCGCTTCCCGGGCCGCAGTGCCGAGCAGGGCCTGACGATCCTGGTGTCGCTGTACTCGCTGGGCATCGTGCTGGCCGCTTTCGCCGGCGGGGCCTACTCCGACCGGACCGGCCGCCGCCGCACCCCGGTCACGGCGGCCGGGGCGGTGATCGCCGCGGCAGCCCTGCTCCTCGCGGTGTGGCCCAGCTGGCCGGGCGCCTTGGTCGCGGCCGGGCTGATGGGCCTCGGGTACGGCGTCTACGTCTCGGTCGACCAAGCCCTGATCACCCAGGTACTGCCGAGCGCCGACGACGGGGGCAGGGACCTCGGGATCACCAACCTGGCCAACGTGCTGCCCCACCTGCTGGGCCCGCTGCTCGCGGCTGCCCTGGTGAACTCCCCCGGCGGCTACCGGTCGCTGTACGTGGTCACCGCCGGCCTGACGCTCGGCGGCGGGATGCTGGTCCGCCGCGTGCGCGGCGTCCGCTGAGCCGCCCCTCGCCGTGCCGAAGTCCCCGTCTCCCCAGCAGAGAAGGATCTCGATGACCGACGAGCTGTACATCGCAGGTTGCGCCTCCTGGCTGCCGCGGGCCGTCCCGGTCGCCGAAGCGGTCGCGTCGGGAGCGTTCCCGGAGAGCGAGGCCGTCCGGACCGGAATGCAGGCGGTGCGGATCGCCGCCGAGGAGGACTCGGCGGCGGACATGGCCGCGCGCGCGGCCCGGCTCGCCCTGCGGCGCGCCGGACGCGACCCTTCCGAGATCGGGCTGCTCCTGCACGCCACCCTCTACGACCAGGGCCACGACCTCTGGGGCGCGGCCTCGTACGTCCAGGCCCTGGCGTTGGGCACCGGACCGGCGGCCTGCCCGGCCGTCGAGATCCGCCAGGTCTCCAACGGCGGCATGGCCGCCGTCGAACTCGCCGGTGCCTTCCTGCGGGCCGGCGGGTCGTCGGCCACTGCGCTGCTGACGGCCGGGGACGTCTTCTGCCCGCCCGCCTTCGACCGCTGGCGTGCAGACCCCGGGACGGTCTACGCCGACGGCGGCGCCGCCCTCGTCCTCGCGCGGAGCACCGGCTTCGCGCGCCTGCGTGCCCTGGTCACGGTCTCCGATCCGGGGCTGGAGCGCATGCACCGCGGAGACCACGCCTTCCGGCCGCCCGCCGACGGCGGCGTCCGGAAGGTGGACCTGGAGGAGTGCAAGGAGCAGTACCTCGCCCGGCACGGGATGCGGGCGACGGTGGAGCGGGCCGCGCGCGGGCAGCGCTCGGCCGTGGAGGGCGTCCTGGCGGAGGCCAAGGTCGAGCTGGCCGACATCGCCCGGTTCGTGCTGCCCCACCTCGGACGCCGCAGGCTGGAGTCGGCATTCTTCCGGCCCTTCGGCATCGCCCCGGAGCGGACCACCTGGCCGTGGAGCCGAGGCGTGGGCCACCTGGGCGCCGGCGACCAGTTCGCCGGACTGGCCCGGCTGGTCGAGGACCGCCAGGTGGGCCCCGGAGATCTGGTGCTGCTGCTCGGTGTCGGAGCGGGATTCACCTGGTCCGCCGCCGTGGTGGAGGTCCTCGAAGTCCCGGACTGGAGCGCCCCGGAGAGGTGAGGTGCGGATGTCCCTGAGAAGCGTCGGTAGCGGCGACGACACCGAGGACGACGGCACCGAGGACGACGGCACTGAGGACGACGAGGCCCCCGTCGTGCGACCGGCCGTCGTCCTACGCGATGCGCAGGCGGCCCCTCGGGCCGATGTGTCGGCGCTCCCGCAGCGCCCACCGGGCCAGCTCCCGGCGAGCTTCGGCCAGCTGTTCCAGCAGATCGGCGCCGAACTCGCGATCGGCCTGACCCTCCGGCATGGGGGTCGCCCCCGGGGCGGGCGGGGCGGGGGCGAGGGTGGGGTGGGTCAGGGGGCGTAGCCGGTCCGGCCGTTGGTGGCGGTGGCGTCCGCCGGCGTCGCGCTCAGAGGGTGCCGGTGATGAAGACGTCGAGGGCCTGGGTCACGACGTCGATCGGGTTCGCGAACGCCCTGCGCTGATCGACGGTGCCGGCGAAGTGCATGCCGACCGGGTTGCGGTTGTCGTCGTCGGTCCAGACGATCGCCCCGGAGTCCCCGAGCGCGGCGAACGGCCCGAGGTTTCCGGTGATCGCGAGGGAGCCGGAGAAGAAGGCGGAGTTGCCTCCCGCGTAGTCGGCCCAGTGCGAGGCTCCCACCTCCTGGACGGTGCCCGCGGTGACCTCCGTCGTCCGCCCGCTCTTGCCGACCGCCAGGCCGACCGTCGCGGCCGCGGTGGTGGAGCTGATCGCCAGTTCGAACGTCCCGCCCGGCCCCCGGGCCAGGACGTTGGGGCTGACCTTGGCCGGGTCCGCCCATGCCGTCGCGCAGTCCACGAGGTTGACGGGCCCGCCGAAGGTCACCGGGACGAAGCGTTCCAGCACGGCGATCAGGTCGTCCGGGCAGACCCCGAAGTCGCCGGTGGCGGGCTGGTCGACGCAGTCCCCGAGCTGCCCCAGGTTGCTGTTCGCGAGGACGTGGTTGCAGCTGAGGATGAGCGTCCGCTGGTCGCGCGGGGAGGACCGGCCGGTGGTCAGGCAGCCCAGCGTGCCGAAGCCGAAGCCGAGGGCGTTGGGGTTGCCGAGGACCGACGCGCCGCCCGGCGCCGGCCGCTGCCGCAGCTCGAAGGTGTGCGCCTCGATCGGCCCGGTCACGACCGGGACCACGACCACCCCGGGTGACGCGGCGGCGCCGACGCCCATGCGCTCGACGAGCACCGCCCTGACGTCCTCGGCCGTCCTCGGCCGGGTCAGGTAGACCGTCAGCGTCGGCCGCCCCGGCCCCACGGCAGTGCCGGCCGGGCCGCGCTCCGACGGTGTGGATCTGCCGATGCCGATCCCCTGGATGTTGGTCAGCTCGGTCACGTCGTCCGCGGAGCGGGCTCCGCTGCGCTCGTCACCCTGCCCGCTCAGGACCTCCTCGATCGCGGCCCGCGCCTCCAGCAGCTCCGGCGGGAGCTCGGCGGGGTCGAAGCCGGGGACCTCGGGCAGGCCGTTCGGTGGTCGCAGTTCGACGCCCTCGCCGGACCGTGCGAAGTCCTCGGGCGGTGGCTGAATGGGCCCTGACATGGGAAGAGCTCCTCACGGATTCCAGGTCGCCAGGAATCCGGATGGCCGTCATCACTACGACCATGCTCCCATCCCGGCAACTCGTCCGCCTCCGCACGGGTGTGCTCCCGCACGGAGGTGCGCCCCGACGGCGTCGGGGCGGGCCGGTAGGGGCCGAGGTGCGTCGGCGGCGGCCGGTACACGGCTGATACACGACTGCGTGCCGGTGGAAGCCCCGCTCCGACCGGGCGGAAGCGCTGGTCGCGGAGGCTGTGGGCACACCCGGTGGCCGTCGGCGGCACCGGGGCCCGTGTCCCTCTGCTCCGGGAGGCAGCCGTCGTGTCCGTCGTTAGGAAAGTCCTCACCAACCATGAAGGCCGGGACCGTCGTCCCGGGTCCGGCCGGGGCCGGGTGCCCCGCCGCGGGGTGCTGTGGGCGCTGGCCGGGGTGCTGGTCGCCGGTGCCGGCGGGGGCGTGCTGGCCGCCCTGCCCGACGGCGGCCCGGGCGCGGGCCCCGGTGCGGGCGGGGACGCCCGGGCGGACGGGGCGCTGGTGCTCCCGGCGCCCGAGGCCGTCGCCGACCTCGACCTCCCGTGGCCGACGGACGGGCAGGCGGCCGTCGCCGTGGCGAAGGCCGGCGTCCTCGGGGTCAAGGGGCCGCAGCAGCAGCCGGTGCCGATCGCGAGCGTCACCAAGGTGATGACGGCGTACGTCGTCCTGCGGGACCACCCGCTCAAGGACGGCGAGGACGGGCCGACGATCACGGTCGACGCGCAGGCCGCGGCCGAGTCGGTCTCGGCGAGCGAGTCCACGGCTCCCGTCACCGAGGGGCAGCGGCTCACCCAGCGCAAGCTGCTGGAGGTGATGCTGCTCCCGTCCGCCAACAACGTGGCCCGGCTGCTGGCCCGTTGGGACGCGGGCAGCCAGGAGGCGTTCGTGAAACGGATGAACGCGGAGGCGGCCCGGCTGGGGATGACCGGCACGACCTACACCGGGGCCAGCGGCTTCGAGGCCACGACCGTGTCCACCGCCGCCGACCAGCTCAAGCTGGCCCGCGAGGCGATGAAGGAGCAGGCGCTGCGGGCCACCGTGGCGCTGCGCAGCACCACGCTCCCGGGGCGGGCCGAACCGCTGCGGAACACCAACACGCTGCTCGACCGTCCCGGGGTGGTCGGCTTGAAGACCGGGTCGAGCACACCGGCGGGCGGCAACCTGATGTGGGCCCTGGAGGTCCCGGACGGCAAGGGTGGCCCGGGTCGCCGGCTCGTCTACGGCGTGGTGCTCGGGCAGCGCGCGGGCACCACGCCCACCGAGGGCCTGCGGGCGGCGCTGGAGAACAGCGGGCGGCTCGTCGACGCTCTGCGGCAGAAGCTGCCGGGTGCCCTGGCGGCGCTCGACGGCGGTCAGCGGGAGTGGGCGTGAGCGCGGGCAGCGGGGCGGCTCCGGTGGTGGTGGCGGCCTCCGGGACCGGCCACCGCCGTCCGGCCCGTCGTCCGGTCCACCGTCCGGGCCGTCGTCCGGGCCGTCGTCCGGCGCGGCAGGCGCGGCAGCGGCGGCCGCGCGGGCGGCTGATCGTGGTGGCGGCCGTGCTCTGCGCCGCCCTGATGGCCCTGAACGCCCAACTGCCCAACGGCGTCGGCCACCTCGGCAGCCTCTGGCAGACGGTGCTGCCCTGGTCGGGCGTGGCCGTCGCGCTGCTGCTGCTCCTGGCGGCGGTCCGGCGGTCCGTCCTGGCGGCGGCCGCCGTCCTCGTCCCCGCCCTCGTCTGGACCGTGCTCTTCGCTCCCGCCCTCGTCGACAAGCGCGCCGGCGGCGGGGACCTCACCGTGGTCAGCCACAACGTCAACGAGGAGAACCCCGACCCGCGCCGGACGGCCCGCGCGCTGGCCGCCTCGGGCGCCGACGTGCTGGCGGTGGAGGAGCTGGCGAGCCGGGCGCAGGAGACCTACCGGCACGAACTGGCCGCCGCCTACCCCTACTCCGAGGTGCGGGGCGGAGTCGGGCTGTGGAGCAGGTACCCGCTGGAGGCGGTGGAGCCGGTGGAGATCATGCCCTGGACCAGGGCCCTGCGCGCCACCGTCCGGACCCCGAAGGGTCCGGTGGCCGTCTACGCGGCGCACCTCGCCTCGGTCCGGGTGCACCCGGCCGCCGGTTTCACCACGGCCCGCCGCAACGAGGCGGCCGCCAAGCTGGCCGAGGCCGTACGGGCCGAACGGCTCCCGCGGGTCGTCGTCCTGGGGGACTTCAACGGCTCGGTCGACGACTCCGCGCTGGACGTGCTCACCGGGCCGCTGCGGTCGGCGCAGCAGGAGGCGGGTGACGGCTTCGGCTTCACCTGGCCGGCGTCGTTCCCGGTGGTCCGGATCGACCAGATCCTGGTGAAGGGCATCACCCCGCGCTCGGCGTGGACCCTGCCCGACACCGGCAGCGACCACCGGCCGGTCGCCGCGACCCTGCGGCTGTGACCGGCCGCCGCCCGACCCCCGGCAAGCCGTCCGGCCGCCGCACCGGTGGCGCCCCGGGCATCCTCGGTGCCCCGCCCCGTGCGGCTACGATCGGTCACCAGTGAGCTCGAACGAGCGCGAATCCCCAGGCCACGACACGGGAGAACTCTTGTCCGGAACCCGCGTACCCGACCCGGTCAGCGTGCTGGTCGTCGAAGACGACGCGGTCATCCGCCGCTCGGTCCAGCTGGCCCTGGAGCGCTACGGGTACCGGGTCGAGGTCACCGGGGACGGGCTCGACGGCCTGGAGGCCTTCCGGGCCGGGGCGCACGACGTGCTGATCCTGGACGTGATGCTGCCCGGCCTCGACGGCATCGGCCTGTGCCGGCGGATCCGCGAGGAGGGCCTCACCCCGATCCTGATGATGTCCGCCCGCGGCGACGCCCTCGACGTCGTGGCCGGACTGGAGGCCGGCGCCGACGACTACGTGGTCAAGCCCGTGGACATCCCCGTCCTGGTCGCCCGCATCCGCTCCCTGCTGCGCCGCGCCACCTTCCACCGGGGGCCGGCCGGGGAGCGCGCCCAGGAGCCCGCGCCGGAGCGCCCGCAGGACACCCGGCCCGGGCCGGACCTCCTGGTCCTCGGCGACCTGACCATCGACCTGCGCGGCCTGGACGTCCGGCTGGACGGTCGGGCCGTCCCCCTCACGCCCACCGAACTGCGCCTGCTGCTGGCCTTCGCCGAGAACCCCGGTACGGTCCTGGACCGCCGCCGCCTGCTGCGCGACGTCTGGGACTACGGCTGGGAGGGCGACACCCGGGTCGTCGACCTCTGCGTGGTACGGCTGCGCAAGAAGATCGGCGCCGACCGCATCGAGACCGTCCGGGGCTTCGGCTACAAGCTCGTCCGGAGCTGACCGGATGACCGAGCGGACCCCCGACCCGCGCCGCCGTGAGCCGCGGACCCCCGACCCGCGCCGCCGTGAGCCGCGAACCCCCGACCCGCGCCGCCGCCGAGACCTGTGGCGCCTCAACCCGCGCTCCCTGCGCTGGAAGATCGCCGCCCTGGTCGCACTCGCCTGCTGCACGGTCGCCGCGACCATCGGCCTGCTCGTCCACCGGGCGACCGCGGAGCGCGGCGACCGGACCGGACGCGACCGCGCGATCGCTCAACTGAGTGCCGCTGAGAAGGAGTTCACCCGCACCGGCCGCCGCCCCGACCCCGCCGACCTCCAGCCCCCGGCCGACCTGCCCGGGCCGCTGGCGCACGCCGTCGCGAACCTGCGGACACCGGGGGAGTACGCCCTCTGGTACGACGTCAAAGCGCCCAACTGGTACTGGATGTGGGCGGCCGTACCCGTCAGCGACAACCAGGTCCTCACCGTCCGCACCGACATGAGCGCCGAGGTGCGCAACCTCCAGCTGCTGGACCGGAACATGGTCAAGGCCGCCCTCGTCGCCCTGGCCGTGATCGTGCCCGTCACCGCGCTCGCGGCCGAGCAGATGAACCGGCGGCTGCGCCACGGCTCCCGGACGGCCCGCCGGATCGCCGACGGCGAGCTCGACGCCCGGATCGGCCGTCGGGGCCGCGCCCGTGACGAGATCACCGAGATGTCGGCGGCCGTGGACGAGATGGCCGGGACCCTGCAAGGGCGGCTGGCCGCGGAGAAGCGCTTCACCGCCGACGTCGCCCACGAACTGCGCACCCCGCTGATGGGCCTGGTCACGGCCGCCGGACTGCTGCCCGAGGACGACGAGGCGGCGGACCTGGTCCGGACCCAGGTCCGCACCCTGCGCGGCCTGGTCGAGGACCTGCTGGAGGTCTCCCGGCTCGACGCCGGGGCCGAGCGGGCCAGGCTCGACGAGGTCCCCCTCGGCGACCTCGTCGCGCACGCGATCGGGCAGGCGGGCGGCGACACCCGGTTCCGGCCGGCGGCCCCCGCCGTCGTCCGGACCGACCCGCGCCGGGTGGAGCGCATCGTCACCAACCTGGTGGCCAACGCCCACCGGCACGGCGCCGCCCCGGTCGAGGTCGCCGTCACGGGCAGCCGCGTCACGGTGCGCGACCACGGTCCCGGCTTCCCAGCCGACCTCCTCGCCCACGGGCCGCAGCGCTTCCGCACCGGCGCCGCCGAACGCGGCCAGGGCCACGGCCTCGGCCTCACCATCGCCGTCGGCCAGGCCGCCGTCCTCGGCGCCCGCCTGACCTTCACCAACGCCCCGGACGGCGGAGCCCTCGCCACCCTCGACCTCGCCACCCTCGACCTCGGCCACCCGGAGGGTCCGGACGCCCCGGAGGAGCGGGAGCGCCCGGACGGCGTCTGAGGAGGTCAGGCCGGCTGCCAGGCCGCGTCGCCGAGGTGCGACAGCTCGTACGAGAAGATCGCCGCCTGGGTGCGGTGGTCGAGTTGCAGCTTCGTGAGCAGCCGGGACATGTACGTCCGCACCGAGGAGCCGGTGATCCGGAGGCGGTCGGAGATCTCGGCGTCGGTCAGCCCCCGGCCGAGCAGGCGCAGCACGTCCTTCTCCCGGGCGGTCAGTGCGCCGAGGAGCGGGATCCGGGACCAGTAGAGCGGTGGCTGGCGGTCACCGGCGCCGCCGGCCACGTCGCGCAGGGTCGACGGGGAGACGGCCGCGCCGCCGGAGGCGACGAGCCGGATCGCGTTGCGCAGCTGGCCGGGAGGTGTCGACTTGAGCAGCCAGCCGCGGATGCCGGCGGTCAGCACCCCACGGGCCGGTCGGCCGTCGGAGGCGGGCGTCAGCACGATGACCGGCGGTGGCTTGAGCGAGCCCTGCACCAGTCGGGCGGTGTGGTCGAGGGCCGAACCGGGCGACTCCACCCCGATCAGGACGACGTCGGGTCGGAAGTGGTGCACGCACGCGATGAGGTCGACGTCCGGCTTCCCCTCGAACACGACCACGAGGTCGCCGCGCTCGCCGAGCGCCTGGCGCAGGCCCGTTCGGAAGTCCGCCCGGTCGTCGACCAGGGCGACGCGGATCGGGCGCCGGCCGGGGGTCTCCCGGACGACCGGGGGCCTGCGCCCGGCGAGTGCGGGCGGGGTGCCCGCCGGGCGGCGGGTCGTGCTGCGGTCGGTGGTCATGGGGCGACTGTCACTCCTTCGGACAGGGCGCGGCGCGGGCGGTCAGCCGCGTGCGTCGGGCCGGGAGGGGGCGGGGAGGTACTCCGGGATCCCCCGGCGCAGGTGGCGGTGGTCGGTGAAGAGGCGCCGGATCTCACGGTCCCCGTCGCGCAGGGTCCGGGCGGCGCGCTCGTTCCGGTACCACGCCTTCCGGGTCCGTTCCCAGCGGACGCCGTCGTGGAGGACGCGGTCGCCGGGCGCGAAGGCGCCGGGTACGGCGGGGTAGGGGACCGGCGGCAGGTCGTCCGGATCGTGGCGCCGGTACGCGAGGACCGGGACGCGGTGGCTTCCGCTGAGGCGGTGGGTCCGGGGGAACTGCCAGAAGGCGTCCGGCAGTTCGACGGCGTGGCCGCGGGTGGGGCCGGTGACGGTGCGGACGGTCTGCCGGACGTGGCTGCTGCCGATCCGGAACACCTCCGTCACGACGGCCTCGCTGCCGGAGGCGGTGTGGACCGTCACGTCGCCGTGGGACAGCCTGCGCGCGGGGAGGTTCATCACGCCGGACGGGCCCACCGGGAGGTCCGGGTGGCGTGCGGCGGGTGTCAGCTGCCAGCCGGCCAGGTAGCCGGCGAGCGCCCGGACCGCCGCCGCTGGGGTGGCGGGCAGCGGGACGACGTCCCGGAGGACGGTCCCGGTGCTCCCGGTGCTCCCGGTGGTCCCGAGGTGGTGATCGGCGCGGGGCCGGGTGGGACCGGTCGGGCCGTCCGGGCCGTACGGCGGCAGGTGGATCCGGAGCTGCGACCGGTCCGGGAGGTCCACGGCCAGCCAGGAGCCGGCCGGCGCGGCTCCCTCGTGGAGCGTGCCGGTGATGCCGTGGGCGGCGAGGGCGTGGCGGAGGTGCTGTCGTACGGCGGGTGCGGTGGTCACCGGTGCTCCCGGGGGCTTGCGGATGCGGAGGACGCGGAGGGCGCGGAGGATTCGGCGGACGCGGCGCTCATGAGCGGTGGTCGGCGACCAGGTCCTGGACCAGTTCGTAGGAGCGCAGCCGGAGGGCGTAGTCCGGGCAGACGGTGGTGACCGCGAGCGTGTCGGGTCGGTGGAGGTCGAGCAGACGGGCCAGTTGCGGCCCGATCCGGGCGGGCGTGCCGACCAGCGCCCCGACCGGTGCGGGCTCCCAGCGGCCGCCCGCGTCCGGCCGGATCGGAGGGTCCGTCGGTCCGGGGCGGTCGGCCCAGGCCAGCAGGGCCCCCATGAAGGCGGCGTCGTCGGCTTCGTCGGCGCAGGCGATCCGCACGGCCAGGCCGACGCGCGGCCGGGTTCCGCCGGTACCCGCGCGGAAGGTGTCCCGGTAGCGGTCGACCGGGTCGGGGTCCGGGGCCTCGGGGGTGGCGGGGGCGTAGCAGAACGCGAGCCCGTGGTCGGCGGCCATGGCGGCGTCCCGGTGCTCGCCGCCCAGCAGCCAGGTCGTCGACGGACCGGGCTCCTCGCGCGCGGGAGCCGTGCGGCCAGGGGACCGTTGCGGTCGGAGGGTGTCCAACAGGCCGGCGAGTTCCGAGAGCGGGCCGCCGGCCGTCGGACCGGGCAGCGTGAGGTCGGACCCGACGGGGATCCGGGCCTTGTCGAGGGTGATGACCAGGTCGGTGCGGGCGGGGTAGATCCGGCTGAGCAGGCCGTAGCCGGTCGACACCGGGATGCCGCCGGCCGGGGGCGGGAGCACGGTGCCGACGCCCACGTGCAGGGCCTCGGCGGCGGTGGCGACGGCGGCCGTCATCGAGGCCAGCAGCCGCGAATCCTCGGGGACGCCGACCTGCGGGTCCGTCCAGTAGCCGTGCCAGCCCAGGAACTCGCAGTCGAAGGCCAGCCGGATCGCCTCCTGGGCCGCCTGCGCGGCACCGCCCAGCGCGTCGTCGGCGACGGAGATGTGCACCGGGGCGTGGTCGTGGACGATCAGCTCCATCGGGCGGGTCCTTGCTGTTGCGGGGCGTCGGAGGCGTCGGAGGGCTCGGAGGGGTCGGAGGTGTCGGGGGCGCGCGGACGGCCGGGATCGAGGTCACCGACCCGGAGCAGCCGGGCCCGGGAGGGCCCCAGACGGCTGAACGGATCGCCGAAGTCGTTGACCAGCGCGTCGTAGATCGGCGTGCCGACCCCCGGTGCCCCGCGCGCCACGTCCTCCGGGCCGGCAGAGCGGGGCGGTCGTACGACGAGTTCCCGGGAACGCCTGGAGACCGGTTCGATCGGTCCCGGCTGCGCGCTCACCCGGCACCACCGCCGACGTGCCCCGCCTGCTCGCACGCCATCAGGGCGACGGCGGCCGGGACCGCGGTGGAGAGGACGGCCGTGACCCGGCGGATCGGTGGGAGTGCGGAGAAGGAGAAAGCGAAGGCAGGCATCGGTCGGCGTTCCGTGGTGGGGGGAAAGGGCGGGCGAGCGGCAGGGCGCGGACTTCCCGGCGCCCTGCCGCTCGGTGGTGGACGGGTGATCCGAAGGGGCGGCGGCAGCGTCGGATCCGGGGCGGGGCATTTCGAACGGATCTGACATTCCGTCAAGATTCGTCTACTGCACGGGATTTGGCTCAGCCTCCGCCGAACGGCGTGGGGTCGGTGCCGGCCTCGGGGTACGCGGTCGGACGATCGGTGCGGGGCATGCGGTGCGCGCCCAGCCTCGGGGAGTACGGCGTCCCGAGGCGTTCGGCGATGGCGAAGGCCTCGTGCAGGTGCGCCTCGCCGGCGCTGGAGTGGCCCCGCTCCTGGAGGAGGGAGCCGAGCCCGTCGAGGGCGAGCATCTCCTGGAACGGGGAGGAGATCGTGCGGGCGATGAGGAGCGCGGGCTCGTAGTGGGTCCGCGGGTCGGACCAGCCGACGTCGAGCAGGAGGGTGCCCAGCCGGTTGAGCGACTCCGCTTCGCCGCCGGGGTGTTGGAGGTCGCGGTACAGGCAGAGGGACTGCCACAGACTCTGCACCGACGCCTCGTGGTGGCCCATCGTCCGCTGGACGTCGCCGAGTCGGCCCAGTGCACCGGCCTCGCCCGCGCGCAGGCCGAGTTCGCAGAAGCCCTCCACGGCCCGGCGCAACAGGTCCGCCGCCACCGGGAGTTGGCCGAGGTCGTGGGCGAGGTCGCCCAGTTGGGCGAGCGCGGCCAGCTCGCCGTGGCGCCTGCCGCCGTCGCGATGGATGTCGAGGGCCGCCCCCAACTCGCGGGAGGCCTCCTCGAACCGTCCGGTCAGGCGGTGGAGGTTCCCCAGGGCGAGCAGGGCGTCCGCCTGGCCGGTGTCGTGGCGCAGGACGCGGTAGCGGGCCAGCGCCTCCTGGAGACCGGCGGCGGCCTCCGGGTAGTGGCCCATCAGTTCCAGGATCCGCCCCAGGCCCAACAGGGCGTCCGCGCATCCGAGTTGGTCGCCCCCGGCGGTGTGGAGGCGCAGCGCCTCCTCGTGCTGCTGCGCGGCCTCCTCGTACTGCCCGGTGTGCTCGTGGAGCAGGCCGAGCCCGTGCAGGGCGCGGGCCTGGCCGTTGCGGTGCCCCATGGTGCGGAAGGACGCGAGCGCGGGCTGGAGGTTCTGGGTCGCCTGCGGGTACTGGCCCGCGAGGACCTGGACCCGGCCGAGGTCGACCATCGCGTGGGCCTGGCCGATCTGGTGGCGTTCGCCGAGGTGGATCGCCAGGGCACTCCGGTGCCGTTCGGCCGCTGCCTCGTACCGGCCTTCGGTCTCCAGGACGTGGCCGAGCCGGGTCAGGGCGACGGCCTCGCCGTGCGGGTCGTCCAGGGAGCGGTAGAGCTCCAGCGCCTGGTCGAGCCGCTCGACGGCGCTCGCCGGCTCGCCGGCCAGGTGCTCCAGGTCGCCCAGGTTGACCAGGGCCTCGGCCCGGCCGAGGCGGTCGTCGAGGACGACCGAACTGTCCAGCGCGATGTGGTGCAGGGTACGGGCCTGTCGCCAGTGCCCGTGGCCCCGCAGGTAGCCGTGCAGGGTGGCGGGCAGCAGGACGGCGTGGGCGTGGCGCCCGGTGCTCGCCGCGATCCTGACGGCCTCGTCGATGCTCGGGAGTTCGAGGCGCATCCAGGCGAGGGCCCGATCGAGGCCGGACAGGTCCGGGGTCCGCTCGGCCGGGAGGGGCGGGTCGTCGGCCGCGACCGGGGGGCACTCGCCGAGTTGGCGGGCCACCGTGGCCGCGTTCGCGAGGTAGTGGTCCAGCAGCCGGTCGACGGCCCCGGCCCGGGTCGCGGGCCCCTCGGTGTCGGCCAGGGCCTGGAATCGGCCGCGCAGCCCGGCGGGGATCCGGTAGCGGCCGACGGTCCGCTCGTCCAGCAGGCGGCGGGCCACCAGGTCGTCGAGCAGCGGCCGGACCGCCGCCACGCCCGCGTCGACCAGGGCCGCGGCGCCGTGGTCGTCGAAGTCCTCGCCGGGGAGCAGCCCGAGGCGCCGCACCAGCCGCTGCTGGGCGAGCGTCAGGTTCTGGTAGGCGAGCCGGACGGCGGCGGCCAACGGGACGTCCGACTCCCCGCCGAGGGCCGCCTCCCGGGTGTGCGCGGCCAGTTCGGAGGCCAGGTCGGCGACCCGGGCGAAGGGGTTCTTGCGCAGGCCGGCGGCCGCCAGGCGGACGGCGGCAGGCCGGTGGCCGCACAGGCGAAGGACCTCGGCCAGCGCCGGGTCGTCGCAGGACGCGCGGGACCGCCCCGCCTCCGCGGCGAACAGGGCGACGGCCTCGTGCGGGGGGAGCGCGGGAGCGGTGGCGGGGCCGGGGGGCGGCGAGGCGGTGGGCTGCCGGCGGCCGAGGGGGGCCGCAGGCGCTGTGGGCGCTGCGGGTGCGCTGCGGGGTGCCGGGGCCGGGCGGGCGGTTGCCGGTCCTAGGGCGCGGTGGACGCGCTGCGGCGCGAGTTCGGCCCTGGTGAGGCCGGCCGCGGCTCTGGCGATGCCGATGCCGAGGGTGCGGAGACGTCGAACGTTCATGGTGCTCTCTGTCGGGAGGGAGTACGGGGCAGGAGCCTCAGCCGGGGCCGAACCGTCCGGCAGCGGGCACCTCGGGGGACGGGAGGGCGCAGCCGGCCCGGTCGGGGACCTGGTCGCGGAGGCGGTGCAGGACGCGCAGCAGCAGGGCGAGGTCGGGCGCCTGGTGGTCGGCGGACAGCAGCCTGTGGAAGGCGGCGGCGTCCTCGGGTGTGGGTGGTGGGGTGGGCACGGGTTTTCCTGTTCGGGACCGACGGGTCAGGCGGCCGCTGAATTGCGCCGATCGGTGAATTCACGGCCGGGGCCGGAGCCCTGGCTTCTGGAAGTCGGGGTGCGGTTCGAGTGAATTCCGCGTGAGTGAGTGCCCAACGGTACGGACGCCCTGTCCCCGGGCTCAGTGACGAAGGTCCTGAACAGGAAGGACCTCCGGCAGGCCTTTGCTGGAACAGCGATTGACGATCGGTCGGCTGTAGCCGCGTCAAGGTTCGTGTGGCCCGTTCCGGAACTCTTCGGATAGCTTCCGGAGGAAGGGCGCCCGTTGATTCGGATTTCGAGGGGCGACTTCTTTTCGATGAGCGTGCCGGAACGGCGCGGACTTTCGTCCATTCGGGCACCTCCCCCTCTCCGGTCGGCCCGGGACGTCTTTTCGGTGTCCGGCGTTCGGCGTTCCCGGGGCGCCGAGGCCCGTCACGGGTGTCCGTCACCCCGCTGTCGCGCCGTGAGCCGGTAGCCGGCGCCCCGGACGGTGAGGATGCTCATCCGTCCGAAGGGTGTGTCGAGTTTGCGGCGCAGGGCGCTGATGTAGACCTCGACGACGTTCAGCGGCCGTTCGGACTGGCTCTCCCAGACGCGTTCGATGATCTCGGGTTTGGTGACGACCTGCTCGGCGCGTTCGGCGAGGCAGGCGAGGACGGCGAACTCCTTGGCGGTCAGCTCGACTTCGCGTTCCCCGCGCCAGACCCGCATCGACACCGGGTCCACCCGGAGGTCCCCGACCAGCCACTCGGTCGGGGAGCGCTGCGCGGTGCGCCGCAGCAGCGCGTTCAGCCGGGCGACGAGGACGACGAAGGAGAAGGGCTTGATCAGGTAGTCGTCGGCGCCGGTCTCCAGGCCCTCGGCGATGTCGTACTCGCCGTCCTTGGCGGTGAGCATCAGGACCGGTGTCCGGTTGCCGTTCGCGCGCAGCCGGGCGACCACGTCGTACCCGTGGATCCCCGGCAGCATCACGTCGAGGACGATCACGTCGTAGCCGCCGTCCAGCGCCCGCCGCAGGCCGAGCTGCCCGTCCGCGACCCAGTCCGTCTCGAAGCCCTCGGCGGTCAGGCCCTGTCTGAGCAGGTCGGCGAGGCGGACGTTGTCTTCCACGATCAGGAGGCGCATGGGATCAGGATGCCGTTCGGTCCGGTGACCCGGCGGTAACCCTGTAGCGGGGTTCAGCTCGCCGCCCCGGCGGGCAGCCGGAGCACCAGGCGGGCGCCGCCGTGCGGTGCGGTGGGCTCCTCGGCGGTGAGCGTGCCCTGGTGGGCGGTGGCGACGGCCTTCGCGATCGCCAGGCCCAGGCCCGCGCCGCCGTCGTCGCGGGTGCGCGCCTCGTCGAGCCGGGTGAAGCGTTCGAAGACCCGCTCGCGGTCGGCGGCGGGGATGCCCGGGCCGTCGTCGGTCACCTCCAGGGTCACTAGGCCGCCGTCCGAGGCCACCCGGACCCGGACGGCGCTGCGCGCGTGGCGGCGGGCGTTGTCCACCAGGTTGGTGAGGAGCCGGGACAAGTGCGAGGGGATCCCGAGCACGGGGGCCGGCCCGGGGGCCGTGACGTCCACGGCGATCCCGGCGGGCAGGGCACGGGCATCGGCCTGGGCGAGGGCCAGCGCGGCGAGGTCCACCGGCTGCTCGCGGCCGGGGCGGTGGGCGTCGACGCGGGCGAGCAGCAGCAGGTCGTCGACGAGGTCCTGGAGCTGCTCGGTGTCCTTGAGCGCCTCGGCGGCCGTCCCGGGCCAGTCGACGCCGGCGGGGTGCGCCAGCGCGAGCTCCAGGCGGGTGCGCAGGACGGAGAGCGGGCTGCGGAGCTCGTGGGACACGTCACCGGTGAAGGTGCGCAACCGCCCCACCGCCCGGTCCAGCCGTTCCAGGGTGGTGTTCATGGCCGTGGCGAGGCGGGCGACCTCGTCGCGGCCCTCGGGCACCGGGAGCCGCCGGTGCAGGTCCGTGGAGGTGATGTCGGAGACCTCCCGGCGCAGGGCCTCCACCGGGGCCAGCACCCGCCCCAGCGCGGCCCAGGTCAGCCAGGTGCCGGCGGCGACCAGGAGGAGGACGACGGGGGCGGTCCACAGGAGCATGCGGTGGAGCGCCCGGTGCGCTGCTTCCGGGTCCACCATGGCGGTGGACACGAGCCCTCCGTTCGCCGCCCACTCGCTGTGCTCCGGCGGGTTCTCGGGGGTGACCAGCGCCGGGGCCTCACCGACGGTGAGGGGGGAGGGGGAGGGGGCGGTGGGGCCCGGCGCGCCGGGGCCCGGCGTGGCCGGCTCGCCCGCCGCCGGAAGGCTCCGGCCGGCGTCACTCCTGGGCGTGACGCCGAGGCCGGACACCGCCTGGCGGCGCGCCTCGTCCTGCACGACCGCCTGGAGGTCCGAGTGCATCACGGTGACGACCAGCGCTCCGGCGCCCGCCATCGCCGTGAGGAGCAGGGCACCGACCGCTGCCGTCGTACGGGCCCGCAGCGTGCGCGGCCGCCAGCTGCGTGACAGTGGGTGACGGATCACCGGTGCGCGACCACGGAGGAGGGCGCGGTGGCCTCGGTCGGCTGGTCGACGGCTCCGGACATCACTGTCTGCATCACACCAAAATGCCTGATCATTCGCGCAGACGGAAGAAACCTCCGGAATCCGGACGATCTCCGCCTCGCCGTGGAGCGCTCCGGGAGGAGGCCGCCGGCGGCCGCCGAGTGGTCCGGCCTTCACCGGGCGGCCGCGGACGCCGCCCGCTCCCGGGCCCTCCTCACAGCCCGGACCAGGGGCGGTGCGGGGCCCGTAACGCGACCGAAGCGATCACCGTCGCCGGTTGCAACACCCGGTTCCTACGGTGACTTCCGGCCGGAGTACGGTATTCGGCTGCTGGTTGCCGGCGGATGCGACCGGCGGTGCCACGGCACTCGTACGGGTGAGGGGGGCAACGATGGCGGGGACGGACAGGAGCCGGGTACGGACGGTCTGCTCGTACTGCGGGGTCGGCTGCGGGATCGTGCTGGACCTGGAGCAGGACGCGGGCGGCCGCCGGACCGTCGCGAAGGTGTCCGGTGACAAGGCGCACCCCGCCAACGGCGGCCGGCTGTGCACCAAGGGAGCGACGCACGCCGACCTGCTCGCCGCGCCCGGGCGGCTGGAGACGGCCCTGATGCGCACCGCCCGCGGCCGGCCGCGGGAGCCCGTCGACGTGGAAGCGGCGGTGGCGGCGGTGGCCGACGGGCTGCGGGCGGTCCTGGACGAGCACGGCCCCGACGCGCTGTCCTTCTACGTCTCCGGGCAGATGAGCCTGGAGGCCCAGTACCTGGCGAACAAGCTGGCCAAGGGGTTCGTCCGGACCACCGGGATCGAGTCCAACTCCCGCCTGTGCATGGCCAGTGCGGGCAGCGGCTACAAGCTCTCGCTCGGCGCGGACGCCCCGCCCGGCTCGTACGCCGACTTCGACAGCGCGAACGCGTTCCTCGTCATCGGCGCCAACATGGCGGACTGCCACCCGATCCTCTTCCTGCGGATGGCGGACCGGATCAGGTCCGCCGGTGCGAAGCTCATCGTCGTCGACCCGCGCCGCAACGCCACCGCCGACCGGGCCGACCTGTTCCTGCAGATCAGGCCCGGCACCGACCTCGCCCTGCTGAACGGCCTGTTGCACCTGCTGGTCGAGAACGGGCACACCGACGAGGAGTTCATCGCCGAGCACACCGACGGCTGGGACGGCATGCCGGGTTTCCTGGCCGACTACCCGCCGGCCACCGTCGCCGGGATCACCGGCATCCCGGAGGAGGACATCCGCACCGCCGCCCGGTGGATCGGCGAGGCCGGCGACTGGATGAGCTGCTGGACCATGGGCCTCAACCAGTCCACCCACGGCACCTGGAACACCAACGCCCTGGTCAACCTGCACCTGGCCACCGGCGCGATCTGCCGGCCGGGAGCCGGCCCGCTCTCCCTGACCGGCCAGCCCAACGCCATGGGCGGCCGCGAGATGGGGTACATGGGACCCGGCCTGCCCGGCCAGCGCTCCGTCCTCGTCGACGCCGACCGCGCCTTCGTCGAGGACCTCTGGGGCATCGCGGCGGGCACGCTGCGCGCCGAGACCGGGCGCGGCACGGTGGAGATGTTCGAGCGGATGGCCGCCGGCGAGATCAAGGCCTGCTGGATCATCTGCACCAACCCGGTCGCCTCGGTGGCCAACCGCAGGACTGTCATCGCCGGCCTGGAGGCCGCCGAACTCGTCATCACCCAGGACGTCTTCGCCGAGACCGAGACCAACGCGTACGCGGACGTGATCCTGCCCGGCACGCTGTGGGCGGAGTCCGACGGCGTGATGATCAACTCCGAACGCGGCCTGACCCTCGTGCCCGGCGTCGTCACCCCGCCCGGCCAGGCCACCGCGGACTGGCAGCTGATCGCCCGCGTCGCCTGCGCGATGGGCTTCGCCGACGCCTTCACCTACGCGAACTCCGAGGAGGTCTTCGAGGAGATCAAACAGGCCTGGAACCCGCACACCGGATGGGACGTGCGGGGCGTCACCTACGAGCGGCTGCGCCGGACGCCGGTGCAGTGGCCCGCCGCACCGGGCGGGCCCGACCGCAACCCGATCCGCTACCTCAACGACGGGATCAGCCAGGCCCTCCTGGAGCGGGAGGACGGCACCCGGCCGAGACTGAACTTCCCGACCGCGAACGGCCGCGCGCAGTTCTTCCCCCGACCGCACCTGCCGGCCGCCGAACTCCCCGACGACGACTACCCGTTCGTCCTCAACACCGGCCGGTTGCCACACCAGTGGCACACCCTCACCAAGACCGGCAAGGTCGCCAGGCTGAACAGGCTCGATCCGGGCCCGTTCGTCGAGGTCCACCCCGAGGACGCCGCCGCGCTGGACGCCCGGGACGGGGACCGCATCGAGATCGCCTCCCGCCGCGGCCGGGCGGTGCTGCCCGCCGTCGTCACCGACCGCGTCCGTCCGGGCAACTGCTTCGCCCCGTTCCACTGGAACGACCTCTTCGGGGAGTACCTCGCCGTCAACGCCGTCACCAACGACGCCGTCGACCCGGTGTCCTTCCAGCCGGAGTTGAAGGCCTGCGCGGTGTCGATGCGGGTGGTTGCCGCTCCTGTCGCCGTTCCTGTTCCTGCTGCTGCTCCTGTTGCTGCTCCGGCTCCGGCCCCGGCGGTGGCCCCGGCTTCGGCGGTGGCCGGTAGCCCGGCCGCTGCCGTGCCGGCCCTCGCCGCGCTGCTCGGAATCGGCGACCTCACCCCGCCCGCCCTCACCGAACCGGAGCGCCGCTACCTGTCCGGCTACCTGTCCGGCATCGAACTCGCCCCGCCTGGCGGGGTTCCGGTGCTTCCCGGGGACGCCCCCCTCGGCCCGGCGACGGCACAGTGGGTCAACGGTCTGACGGCCGGGATGTTCTCGCGGACCGCTGCCCCGGTCGCGCCCGTCCCCGGGCCTGCCGCGCCAGTGCCCGAGACGTCCGTGCCCGAGACGTCCGTGCCCGTCCCCGGCACGACCGCCGATCCGGCCCGGAGCCTCCTCGTCCTGTGGGCCTCGCAGACCGGCACCGCCGAGGAGTACGCCGCCACCGCCACCGCCGCCCTGGCCGAGGCCGGCCGCACCCCGGCCCTGCACGCCATGGCCGACGCCACCCCCCGGCAACTCACCTCCGACACGGACCTGCTGATCATCACCAGCACGTTCGGCGACGGCGAGGCCCCGGACAACGGTGCCCGCTTCTGGCAGGACCTCCTCGCTCCGGGCGCTCCGCGCCTGGAGGGCGTGCGCTACTCCGTGCTGGCGTTCGGCGACTCCAGCTACGCCGACTTCTGCGGCCACGGCCGCCGACTGGACGAGCGCCTCGCCGAACTCGGGGCCACCCGCCTGCACCCGCGTACCGACTGCGAACCCGACGACGACGGGCCCGCCTCGCACTGGCTCGACGAGGTCACCGCCGCTCTCGCCAGGGCGGGCGCCGTGGTGGGGCCCGGTGGGCGGGTCCCGGCCGAGGTGCTGCCGACCGCCGCGCCCCCCTCCTTCGGCCCGGCCGTACCCGTCACGTACTCGAAGTCCGCCCCCTTCGCGACCCTCCTGATCGGCAATCGGGTGCTGAGCCGGTCCGGATCGCGCAAGGAGGTACGGCAGTTCGCCTTCGACACCCGCGGCGGTGAACTCGCCTACGAGGCCGGTGACGCCCTCGGTGTCTGGCCCTCGAACGGGTCCGCGCTCGTCTCCGAGTGGCTGGCCCTCACCGGTCTCGATCCCGAGGAGACCGTCCAACTGCGCGGCGACGGAGGGATCCCCCTGGGCGAGGCCCTGCGGACCCGGCTCGACATCACCCGCCTCACCCCGGACCTGCTCGGGTTCGTCGCCGAGCGGACGGGGGACCGCCGGCTCAGGCGGCTGCTGCGGCCCGGCAACACGGGCGAACTGGCCAAGTGGAGCTGGAGCCGGCAGGCCGCCGACGTCATCGGCGAGTTCCCCGTCCGGGCCTCCGCCGCGGAGTGGGCGGGCGTGCTCAAGCGGCTCCAGCCCCGGCTGTACTCGATATCCTCCAGCCCGCTGGTGCACCCGGGCGAAGTCCACCTCACGGTGTCCGTCGTCCGCTACACCAACGACCTCGGCCGCGATCGCGCGGGTGTCTGCTCCACCTACCTCGCGGACTGCGCCGACGACGGCCCGGTCCAGGTCTTCGTCCAGCCTTCCCGGCACTTCCGACCGCCCACGGCCCCCACCACCCCGATGATCATGGTGGGCCCGGGGACCGGCGTCGCGCCGTTCATCGGGTTCCTGGAGGACCGGCGCGCCCGCGGCCACACCGGACCGAACTGGCTGTTCTTCGGCGAGCAGCGCGAAGCCACCGACTTCTACTACCGGGAGGAGTTGGAGGCGTACCGGGCATCCGGTCACCTGGACCGCCTCGACGTCGCGTTCTCGCGCGACCAGCGCAACAAGGTCTACGTCCAGGACCGCATGCGCGAGCACGGCGCGCGCCTGTGGCGGTGGCTCCAGGACGGCGCCCACTTCTACGTCTGCGGCGACGCCGGCCGCATGGCCAAGGACGTCGACCGAGCCCTGCGGGAGATCGTCGCGGCCCACGGCGGCACGGACGAGGAGACGGCCGCCGCGTACGTCCGTCAACTCGCGAGCGACAAGCGCTATGTCCGTGACGTCTACTGATCCCGCCGCGCCGGCCGTGCGGACCCGAACGCGGCGAACCCGACTGGATCGGAGCGGATCGGACCGAATCGGAACGGACTGGACTGGACCTGATCAGACCGAGAGCGAGATCTCGGTCGACTTGATCAGAGCGACGACGGGGGAGCCGGCGGCGAGGGCGAGGGCCTCCACGGCGTCCTTGGTGATGGCGGCGGTCAGCTCGCCGCCCTCGACGTCGACCTTGACCGAGCCCATGGCCCCGCCGGTGGCGACATCGGTGACGGTGCCCGCGATCTGGTTGCGGATCGAGATGCCCTCGACCCGGGCGGTCGCGAGCGAGACCTCGGTGGACTTCACGAGCGCCTTGACGGCCGTGCCCTCGGCGATGCCGAGGTCCTTCACGGCGTCGGTGGTGATCGCCGCGGTGATGTCCTGACCGCCGGCCAGGCGGACCTTCACCGCGGACATGGCCTCGCCGGCCGTGACGGAGGTGACGGTGCCGGGGATCTGGTTGCGGATGCTCAGGCTCATGGACGTACGCCTCACTCGGGTCGGTCGTGGAAACCGCGGCTTTCGGGCCGCCACCGGCCACGCTAGCCGCGCCGATCACGCCCCGGAGAAAGCCCCTCGCATCCGCGAGGGCAAGGGGCGCGGAGGCGTCGCATTTCCCGTTCGGTCGAACGTCAGGAGAATTCGGGCTCTCGGGCCTCCCCTTTCAGAGCTTTCGGGGCTGCGGATCGCCGCCGCCTCTGATAGGCGGCGGCGTGGCCACGGGGCAGGGGCCTGACGGCGCCTCCCGGAGCCGCCGTCAGGCCCCGCCCAGCACCTCCACCAGCGCGGTCAGGAACTCCTCCGGCCGTTCCACCTGCACGCTGTGCCCGGCCCCTTCGACGGCGACCTCGCGCACCCGCCCGCCCGCGGCGGCGTAGCGGTCCAGGACGGCGCGGGTCTGCGCCACCATCGGCTGCGCCGGGCAGGTGTCGGCGCCGGGCCAGCCCGGGACGGCGCCGATCGCCCCCAGGTGGGCCAGGTCGAAGAGCGAGGTGTCGGAGACGATCACGTCGGCCGTGCCGCGGATCCACAGGACCGGCGGCTTCGGTTCGACCGACTCCAGGTCGTCGATCCGGAAGTGGGTCGGCGCCATCGAGTTGAGCACCCCGCGGTCGCCGGGCCGGAAGCCCGGCCAGGCCCCGCTCGGGCGGCTGTCGCCCGGGTAGTGGTCCTCGCCGGTCCGGGTGGTCAGCATCGCCGCCAGGTAGCGGTCCGGGTCCGGCAGCGGCTCGCTGACGTAGGCGGTGTTCAGCACGGAGAGCGGCGCGAACGGCGACCCGGAGCCCGTCTCGCCCTCGTCCAGCAGCCGGACGAACTCGGGTGCCGCGCCGCCGGCGCCCGAGCCGGCCCCGTCGGGGGAGTTGAGCCGCCCGTCCACCCCGTGGGTGCCGCCGAACCCGTAGGGGGAGACCGGATTGACCAGGGTGAGCGTACGGACCAGCTCCGGGCGGTCGCGCAGCAGTTGCAGCGCCACGCCGCCGCCCATGCTCCAGCCGACCAGGTGGACCGGGCCGAGGGCCAGCGCCCGGAGGTAGGACAGCAGGTCCTCGCTGTGGTCGCGCAGGCCCCGGGTGGCGTCCACCGGCAGCGGCTCGGTGCGGCCGAAGCCGCGCAGGTCGGGTGCCAGCGGGCGGTAGCGGTCGGGGAGCGCGGTCATGGTCGGGTGCCAGAAGGCGCCGGAGGAGACGTTCCCGTGCACCAGGACCACGGGTTCCCCGGTGCGGCCCTCGATCTCGGCGTGGTGCACCGTGAGCCGGTCGGTGGTGACCAGTCGTTCGGTGACCAGTCGTTCGGTGACCAGCCGCTCGGTGGTCGGTCGCTCGGTGGTCGGTTGCTCGGTCGTCGGTCGCTCGGTGGTCATCCGGATCGTCCTCAGTTCAGCCAGCCGGCGACCTGCGCGCCCGCGGCGCCGTCCCAGCCGAGTTGCAGGTGGTTGGCGAGGGGGATCAGCGCGGTGCCGCCGACGGTGCCGAAGCCGGTGGTGTCCAGCGCGCTGGACACGAACACCACGCCGTCGCTGGGCCCCCGGTTCTCGTTGAAGATCCCGACGATGCTCGGCGTGCCGCCGGCCAGGAGGTACGCCGTCACCGAGGAGGGCACTCCGGCCCGGTGCAGCGGGGCGATCAGCGAGCCGGCGTCGATCGCGGCCTGGATGCCGCCGCCGTCGGTGTAGAAGCCCTGCCCGCCGTAGTAGGTGGTGTACCAGTCCTGCTGGGTCTGGTCGACGCCGAACACCGAGTCCCAGCGTGCCAGCATCTGCCGCTGCCCCGGGTAGTCGTCGTAGCCGCCCGCCGCTGTGAAGGAGAACTCCGGGTGCGCGGTGTAGGTGCCGTAGCAGGTCATGCGCAGGTGCGGGGACGGGGCGTTGACCGCGCCGCCGCACTGCGGCCAGATCGAGAAGTCGTGCGCCCACCCGTGCGCGAACGGGTAGTCGTAGCCGCCGTTCGGGCCGCCGAGGGTGATCAGCTTGCGCACGTCGCCCGCGTACGGGCGGCCCCAGGAGGGCTTCACCGAGGAGGCGTAGGCCCGCGCGGACATCTCGCCCTTGCTCCAGCCCACCACGTCGACCTGCGGGACGCCGAGCTTGGCGCGGATCAGCGCGACGGCGTCGCCGACCTCCTGGGCCTGCATCAGGTTGTCGCCCTGCTTGTGGGCGAACCCGATCGCGAACACCCGGTAGCCCCGCCCGGCGAGGTTCTGCATCAGCCCGGTGTTCGGGCAGGAGGCGGAGCCGCAGCCGTACCCGCCGGACTCGCCGGGGTTGGCCCAGGCCCGGTCGGGGTTGTCGTTGGCACCGTGCACCAGCAGTACCGGGACCGGGTGCGCGCCGGTGTTCCAGCCGGGGGCCGAGTAGAGCAGGAAGCGGCCGGAGAAGGGCTGCTTGACGCCGCCGAAGAAGGTCAGCCGCTGCCCGTCCTGGTCGCCGCGGCCGTCCGGCGGGTACTGCTCCTGCCGGAAGCCGGCGGTGGTGTCGAGGTAGCGCTCCACGCGGTCCCAGCCGTTGGCGACGGTGCCGTAGGTCGCCTCCAGGGTCAGGTTGGCGGGCACCGCTGCTGCTGCCCGCCCCGCCGGGACGACCACGCCCACCAGCGCCAGCACGGTCGCGAGCAGCCAACCCGCGCCTCTGCGCCCACCACTGCTTCTCCCCGAGCCGTGTTCCATGCCGCGTCCACTCCTCCGCATCGCGCCGCCGGTTCGCGACACCCTACGAACGCCGGAGTGCCCCCTCCATGGCGGCGAGCCATACCCTGGCGACCCCGCTGTGGTCGCCGACCACATGGTCACGACGCGAACCTGGACGACCCGGCACGACGACACCCGGGGCCCCGCACCGACCGGGTCCTCTGGCGTTCCGCCGCCCCGCCGGTAACATGAGTACCCCTCACATTTCCGTCGTGTTCGCGCCAGGAGGCTGTCATGCCGGACCGCTACGACCTGCCGGCGGGGTTCCGCTGGGGTGCCGCCACCGCCGCCTACCAGATCGAGGGGGCGGTGACGGAGGACGGCCGCGGACCGTCCGTCTGGGACACCTTCACCGCCCGCCCCGGGGCCGTCCGCGACGGCCACACCGGCGCGGTCGCCTGCGACCACTACCACCGCTACCCCGAGGACATCGCCCTGATGAAGGGCCTCGGGCTGGACGGCTACCGCTTCTCCCTCGCCTGGTCCCGGATCCTGCCCACCGGCAGCGGGCCCGTGAACCCCGCCGGACTCGCCTTCTACGACCGCCTGGTGGACGCGCTGCTGGAAGCGGGCATCACCCCGCTCCCCACCCTCTTCCACTGGGACCTCCCGCAAGCCCTGGAGGACCACGGCGGCTGGCTCAACCGCGACACCGCCCACCACTTCGCCGACTACGCCGCCGTCGTCACCGACCGCCTCGGCGACCGCGTCCCCACCTGGATCACCCTCAACGAGCCCTTCGTCCACACCGTCTTCGGCTACGCCCTCGGCACCCACGCCCCCGGCCGCACCCTGATGTTCGAGGCCCTCCCGGCCGCCCACCACCAGCTCCTCGCCCACGGGTTGGCCGCCACCGTCCTCCACGACCGCGGCCTGGAGGTGATGCTCTCCAACAACCTCACCCCCGTCGAACCGGCCACCTCCTCACCCGAGGACGCGGCCGCCGCCGCGGCCTACGACGCCCTCCACAACCGGCTGTTCACCGATCCCGTCCTCCTCGGCCGCTACCCCGACCTCTCCGCCCTCGGTGTCCCCGACGACATCTTCGGCGCCGTCCACCCCGGCGACCTCGACCTCATCCACACCCCCGGCCTGGACGGCCTCGGCCTGAACTTCTACAACCCCACCCGCGTCGCCGCCCCCACCACCCCCGGCCTCCCCTTCGACCTCGTCGACATCCCCGAGGCCCCCCACACCGCCTTCGGCTGGCCCGTCGTCCCTGACGCCCTCCGCCAACTCCTCCTCCACCTGCGGGACTTCTACGGCAAGGCCCTCCCACCCGTCACCATCACCGAGAACGGCTGCTCCACCGCCGAGGACCTCGACGACACCTTCCGCATCGACTACCTCGCCACCCACCTCGACGCCCTTGCCACCGCCACCGCCGAAGGCCTCGACATCCGCGGCTACTACACCTGGTCCCTGCTCGACAACTTCGAATGGGCGGAGGGGTTCAATCAGCGTTTTGGTCTGGTCCACGTCGACTGCGCGACGCAGCGCCGTACTCCGAGGGCGTCGTACGCCTGGTACCGCGACCTGATCGCCGCCCACCGGGCGAAGTCGGCGGATCGGTAGCAGCGGCCGGGCCTGGTGGATCCCTGCGGGGCGGTGTGGCGGCCTGTGCCGGGATCCGTGGAGAGCGGTGGTGGGCGGTGCGCCCTGAACGGTTCCCTGGGCCGGATCTCGCTGGGCGCTGCCCATTGACTCCGACTTTCACCCCTCTTACTGTAGCGGTCACTACATGAGTCTGTAGTGACCGCTACATGAACGGGTGCGTCCGCGGTGACGCAGACCCGCTGGTCCGGCGTGCCTGCTAGGTGCCGATGCCGGCCCGCCCACGGTTCATGCTGCGTCCCACTGCCCACAGGAGGTGTGCGTCATGACCGGCGCCGAAACCGAGAATGCCCCAAGTCCCGGGCGACGAAGGCTCCTCAAGGCCGCCCTGCCGCTCGCCGTCGCCACCGCGGTGCTCGATGCGACGCCGGCCCGCGCGGCATCCCCCGACCCGACGGTGCGGTCGCCCGGATCGCGCGGCGGGGGCCGCATCGACGTGCACTGCCACCTGCTCCCGGACTTCTACCGGCAGTCCCTCGCCGCGCACGGCGTCGTCGAGATCGGCGGAGTGCCGGTCCCGGTGTGGAGCCCGGCCCTCGCGGTCGACTTCATGGATCGCTACGGCATCGAGGCGCAGGTGGTCTCCGTCTCCGAGCCGGGGGTCACCTATCTGGATGCCGCCGCCGACCGCTTGGCCATGGCGCGGCGCCTGAACACCTACATGAGCCGTGAGCTCGTCGGCGGATCCACCTACCGCCAGGGGCGCTTCGGCGGCTTCGCGGTCCTGCCGCTGGGCCGCAGGGTGACCGCGGTGGACGTGGGCGACGCGGTGGTGGAAGCCCGGAGGGCGGTGCGTGAACTCGGGCTGGACGGCGTGGGCCTGTTCAGCAGTTACGGCGGGACCTACCTGGGCGATCCCGTCTTCGAGCCGTTGCTGCGCGAACTCGACGACCTGCGGGCCATGGTGTTCGTCCACCCGGTGACCCCTTCGGCCTATCCCGACCTGGGGCTGCCGCCCTTCCTCTACGAGTTCACGTTCGACACCACGCGTGCGCTGGTCAACATGCTCTACAAGGGGGTGTACGAGCGGCATGCGCGCATCCGCTGGCTGGCCGCCCATGCCGGCGGCACGCTGCCCTACATCTCCTACCGTGCCAGCCTGTTGGCGCCGGCCCCCGAGCCCGCCCAGCGGTTCGGCGCCTCCGGGTCCGCGGACAGCAACGCGCACTTCCGCGGCCTCTTCTACGACACGGCCCTCTCGCCCGCGCCCCAGGCGATGAAGTCGGTGCGGGAGCTGGCCGGCGCCGAGCACGTCCTGTTCGCCACCGACTGGCCGTTCAGCAGTCCCTTGTTCCTGGGGGCCGGGGATCCCGCGCCCCAACTGGACGAGACCTTCGGTCCCGATGAGCGCCTGGCTGTCGAGCGGGGCAATGCGCTGGCCCAGTTCCCGGCACTGGCCGCCCGGCTCGGGACCCGTGCGGGCTGAGCCCCGAGCCGGCCGCGCTCGGCCGATCCGGCGGGCGGCGCGCGCCGACGCGACGCCCTGTGGCACACTTGCTGTAGTGATCGCTCCAATTGGAGCGAGCGTTGCAGTAGGCTCGCCGTCGACGACAGTCGAGCGCACCCGAACACGAGGAGGCACCCGCCATGGCCGGGCCGCAGACGACCCGCAAGAAGCGCGCGAACGGGGTGGAGTCGCGCCAGCGCATCCTGGACGCCGCCGTGGAGATCGCGGGCGAGCGCGGCTACGAGGGCACCTCGATCGCGGCCGTCAGCACGAAGTGCGGGCTGCCCGCCAGCTCGATCTACTGGCACTTCAAGGACAAGGACGACCTGATCGCCGCGGTCATCGAACGCAGCTTCGCGACCTGGCTGGCCGCCGTCGAACTGCCGGGCGAGGAAGCGGGCACCCCGTTGGAACGGGTCACCGCCATGGCGGTGAGCGTGGCGAAGTCGCTGATCGCCGCCCCCGACTTCCTCCGGTTCGGGCTGATGCTCGCGCTGGAGCGGCGCCCCACGGAGCCCCGGGGTCGGACGGTGTTCCTCCAGGTCCGTGAGATCGCGGGCGCGAAGATCGCCGAGATGGCCCGGGAGCTCGTCCCGGACCTCGACGAGGAGTCCGTCCGCCTGCTCACGGCCTATGCCGTCGCCGGTGCCGACGGACTGTTCGTCCAGCGCGAGATCAACGGGGACGGCGTCGACCTGGTCGCGATGTTCGAACTGCACGCCCGGCTCGTCTACGAGGCGGCGACACGCATGGCGGCGGCGAAGGAGGAGTGAGCCCGGCCGGTCGCGCCACTCCGCGGCCGGCTCCCAGCGCCGCCCGGCCGCCGACCCGGCCGGAACCGGGCAGGGCCGTGCCGCCGGCCCGGACCCGCCCGGTGCCGCCCGGTGCCGCCCGGTGCCACCCTGTACGCGTCCGGGGCCGTCGGCCGCTCCGACGCCGAAGCACGCGTCCCCGCCCGAGCGTCGCCTCCCGACCCTGCCGCTGTGATGCGCCCGCCCTGCTCGCCCGCCCGGTTGCGGCGCTTCCGAGCCGTGCGGCCCGGTGCACCCGCGGCGCGTCCGCCCTTCGGGGCCTCCCAGCACAGCATCGACCGAGACAGGTTCCCCATGTCCACCATCCCTCATCACCAGCCCGACGACCGGGCCGGGGAGGGCCTCGGCGCCGTCCCGACCGGCCGGGCCGGCCACAACGGCGTCCTCGCCGCCATGTGCCTGGCCCTGGTCCTCGTCGTGGCCTCCGTCTCCGCCCTCAACCTCGCACTGCCGGACCTGGCGGTCGACCTGTCGGCCACCAACGGTTCGCTGACCTGGATCGCCGACGCCTACACCGTGGCCCTGGCCGCGCTCGTGCTGCCCCTGGGCGCGATCGGCGACCGCCTCGGGCGCCGCAACGTCCTCGTCGCGGGAACCGTGGTCTTCGGCGCCGCCTCCCTGGCCGGTTCCTTCGCCGACTCCACGACCACGCTCATCGTCTGGCGGGTCGTCATGGGGCTCGGCGCCGCGATGATCATGCCGGGCACGCTGTCCACCATCACGGCCGCCTTCCCGCCCGAGCAGCGCGCCAAGGGCGTGGCCACCTGGTCGGGATTCGCGGCGGCCGGCGCCATCCTCGGCATGCTCGCCGCGGGGACGCTGCTGGAGCGGTACTCCTGGCGGTCGATCTTCGTCACGAGCGCCGCGGTCGCCCTGGTCGCCGCGCTCGCCGCGATCCTCCTGGCGCCCGACACCAAGGACCCGCACCCCGAGCCGCCCGACGTGCCCGGGGCCGTCTGCACCGCGCTCGGGATCGGCACCCTGGTCTTCGCCATCATCGAGGGCAACGAGCAGGGCTGGACGCAGCCCCCGGTCGTCGCCGCACTCGTCGTCACGGTCCTGGCCTTCACCGCGTACGCCTGGCTCGGCCTGCGCAACGAGCACCCGCTCCTCGACCCCGCCCTGTTCGGCATCCGCGGTTTCCGGGCCGGCGCGATCACCGTCCTCGTGCAGTTCATGGCCGTCTTCGGGTTCTTCTTCGTCGGCCTGCAGTACCTGCAGCTCGTCCTCGGCTACAGCCCGCTCAAGGCCGCCGTCGCCCTCGTCCCCGTTGCCGTGGTCGTCCTGCCCACGTCGCAGCTCACCCCCCGCCTGGTGCGACGGGTGGGGATGAAGGTCACCATGGCCGCCGGCCTGGCCCTGCTGAGCGCCGGCCTGTTCGTCATCTCCCGGATCGACGTCGACTCCGGCTACCTGCCGTTCCTCGGCGGGCTCGTCCTGGCGGGCTTCGGCATCGGCCTGTCCGGGGCCGTGGGCACCTCCGCCATCACCGGCTCGCTCGGCCGCGGCCGGCAGGGCGTCGCCTCCGCGATGAACGACACCACCCGCGAGGTCGGCTCGGCCGTCGGCATCGCCCTCATGGGCTCGATCTACGGCAGCCACTACCGGTCCAGCCTCCCCGCCTCCCTCGACCAGCTGCCCGCCGAGGCCGCCTCGGCCGCGCGCGACTCCGCCGCCGCCGGCCTGCACGTCGCCGAGCAGCTCGGTGCCGGTGCTGGTGGCGGGGCCCTGGCCGACGGCGTCAAGGCCGCCTTCATGGACGGGCTGTCGGCCTCGCTCGTCGCGGTCGGTGCCGTCGTCCTGGCCGCCGCCGTCGGCTGTCTGTTCCGCGCGCCGAGGACGCCGCCGACATCGGACTGAACCCGCGCCTCGCACCCGGCCGGTGACAGGCCGTCGAAAGACGTGGCCGTCCGTTCGGCAGCCGGCCCGGTCGCCAGAAGGACCGCGGGCACGGCCATGCGGTACCTCCCCTACGACGAGTGGGCAGCTCGCCCGCGACGACGTCGCCCGGAGCTTCTTCCAGCGCGAGGCCCGCACCGCGGTCTCGCTCGACCATCCCGGTCCCGGCCCGGTGTTCCCCCGTTGCCGGTCCAGCACTGACGAACCGACACCGCCGCTGTCCGACACCACGGTCGGACCAGGTCGTCACCGCAGAGGAGAGAGAACATGCACGGACCGGTCGACGGCCGGGCGCCGCGGCTCAAACGCGGCCGCAACCGGTGGATCGCGGTGGCGCTGACGCTGCTCGCCGCCGCCGGCGGCGGCGAGGTACTGGCCACGCAGTACACGCAGGAGCGCATCGCCGACTCGGCTCGCCGGAACCTCGGCCTCGCCGCCGCTCCCGAGGTGCGCGTGCACGGGTTCCCCGTGTCGCTGCAGTTGGCCCGGGGAGTGGTCACCGAGGCGGACATCGACGCCGCAGGCGTGCCGGCCGACCTGGACGGCCGCGTCCTGACCGTCCAGGACGTCGCCGTCCACCTGCGAGGAGTGCACCGGGAACGGGACGGCGGGGAGCGGGCCGACGAGGCGGAGGTCACGGCGACCGTCGCGTACGACGACCTCTCGGCGTTCTACGGGGTCGCCATCGGCCGGGGCGAGGGTGACGACCGGGTGGCGGCGACCGCCCGGCTGCCGCTGCTCGGACAGGTCACCGGCTCCGCCCGGATCGGCGTCGCCGCTCCGGACGCCGTCGGACTCGACGACGTCCGGCTCCCCGAGAACGTGCCCCCCGCCGCGCGCACCCTGCTGGAGAGGGCCTTGGAGCGCCGGACCCCGCTCGACCGGCTGCCAGAGGGCCTCGCGCTCCAGTCCGTGGCCGTCACCGACCACGGCATCGTCGCCCGCATGTCCGGGCACGGCGTCGAGCTGCGGCCCCGCACCGCCTAGGCCCTGTCCGGCAGGATCGGCCGGACAGGGCCTAAGGCGCGGCGACGTCCGCCGGCCCGGGGCGTGCGGGGGCTGTCCGGTCAGTCGGCGGAGCGGGCCGTCGCGAGGTCGAGGGCGATGTCCGTGATCATGTCTTCCTGGCCGCCCACCAGCTTGCGTCGTCCGACCTCCACCAGGATGGCGCGGGTGTCGAGACCGTACCGCCGGGCGGCGGTCTCGGCGTGGCGCAGGAAGCTGGAGTACACGCCCGCGTAGCCGAGGGTGAGGGTCTCGCGGTCCACGCGCACTTCGCGGTCCTGCAGCGGGCGGACCACGTCGTCGGCGGCGTCCATCAGCGGGAACAGGTCGCAGCCGTGCTCCCAGTTCATCAGGTCGGCGACCGCCACGAACGCTTCGAGTGGGCAGTTGCCGGCGCCCGCCCCCTGGCCGGCGAGGGAGGCATCGACGCGCGTGACGCCGTTCTCCACGGCGACGACGGAGTTGGCGACGCCCAGGCCCAGGTTGTGGTGCGCGTGGATTCCGAGCTCGGTGTGGGAGGACAGGACGTCGCGGTAGGCGCGCAGGCGGTCGCGCACGCCGTCCATGGTGAGGCGGCCGCCCGAGTCGGTGACATAGACGCAGTTGGCGCCGTAGGACTCCATCAACGCCGCCTGCCGGGCGAGTTCGGCGGGCTCGGCCATGTGGGACATCATCAGGAAGCCGGACACGTCCATGCCCAGGCTGCGGGCGGCGTCGATGTGCTGGGCCGAGATGTCGGCCTCGGTGCAGTGGGTGGCGATGCGGACCGAGCGGATGCCGAGGGCCTGGGCCTGCCTCAGGTCGTGCAGGGTGCCGATGCCGGGCAGCAGCAGGGTGGTGGGCACCGCCCGGTGGACGCTGTCGCAGACGGCTGCGATCCACTCCCAGTCGGTGTGGGCGCCGATGCCGTAGGTGATGCTGGAGCCGGCCAGGCCGTCGCCGTGGGCGATCTCGATCGCGGCCACGCCGGCCGCGTCGAGGTGGGTGGCGATGGTGCGGGCCTGCTCGACGGTGCAGCGGTGGCGGACGGCGTGCATGCCGTCCCGCAGGGTCACGTCCTGGATGTACAGGTGAGTCATCGCGTCGCCACCTCCGGGGCGCGGTGGGCGGCCATGCGTTCGGCGGTGCGCAGGGCGGCCGAGGTCATGATGTCGAGGTTGCCGGCGTAGGCGGGCAGGTAGTGGGCGGCCCCCTCCACTTCCAGGAACACCGACACCTTCGCGGCGCCGCCGGCGCGGGAGGACGCGGGCAGCAGGGCGCGGAGCGGGTCGTCGGCGGCGACGCGGTCGAACTGGACCTTCTGCTTGAGGCGGTAGCCGGGGACGTAGGCCTGGACCCGGGCGACCATCTGCTCGACCGAGTCGGTCACCGCGGTGTCGTCGCAGTCGCCGACCAGGCAGTACACCGTGTCGCGCATGATCAACGGGGGTTCGGCCGGGTTCAGGACGATGATCGCCTTGCCGCGGGTGGCGCCGCCCACCTTCTCGACGGCCGAGGACGTGGTCTCGGTGAACTCGTCGATGTTGGCCCGTGTGCCGGGGCCCGCGGAGCGCGAGGAGATCGAGGCGACGATCTCGCCGTAGTGGACGGGTGCCACGGCCGAGACCGCGGCCACGATCGGAATGGTGGCCTGGCCGCCGCAGGTGACCATGTTGACGTTGGAGGCGTCGAGGTGGTCGTCGCCGTTGACCGGCGGGACGACGTACGGACCGAGCGCGGCGGGCGTCAGGTCCACGACCCTGCGCCCCAGGGAGCGCAGCACCTCGTCGTGGCGGCGGTGCGCTCCGGCGGAGGTGGCGTCGAAGACGATCTCCACGTCCGTGAACTCGTCCAGTCGCACCAGGCCGTCCAGGCCCTCGTGGGTGGTGGCGACCTTCAGGCGGCGGGCGCGTGCCAGGCCGTCGGAGTCGGGATCGATCCCGGCCATCGCGGCGATCTCCAGGGACTCGGAGAGCCGCAGGATCTTGATCATCAGGTCGGTGCCGATGTTGCCGGATCCGATGACGGCGACCTTCGTGGTCATGCTCCGGCTCCTTCCGTGGTGGTGGACGCGAACCTGGTGGTGACCGTGCCGAGCCCGGTGATGTCGGCGGTGAACTCGTCGCCCTCGGCGGCGACCGCCATCGGGCCCAGCGCGCCGGTCAGGACGATGTCGCCGGCCCGCAGCGGGTCGCCGAGCCCGGCGAGGGTGGAGGCGAGCCAGAGGGCGGCGGTGAGCGGGCTGCCCAGGCAGTCGGCCCCGGTGCCCTGCGAGACCCGCTCGCCGTTCTTGGTGAGGGTCATGGTCGTGGCCCGCAGGTCGACCCGGTCCAGGGGGACCGGGGTGCCGCCGAGGACGTACAGCCCGCAGGAGGCGTTGTCGGCGACGGTGTCGACGATGGTGATGTCCCAGCCGGCGATGCGGCTGTCGACGATCTCCAGCGCGGGCAGCGCGAACGCCGTGGCGCGCAGCAGGTCGGCCGAGGTCGGGTCGCGGTGCGGCAGGTCGGTGCCCAGTACCAGGGCGACCTCGGCCTCGACCTTCGGCTGGAGCAGCCGGCCGGGGGCGACCGGTTGTCCCTCGGGCACCGCCATGTCGGCGAACAGGACGCCGAAGTCCGGCCGGTCCACGCCGAGTTGGCGCTGCACGGTGGGAGAGGTCAGGCCGATCTTGCGGCCCACCGGCCGCCGCCCGGCCTCGATGGCCCGCTCGACGTGGAGCCGTTGCACGGCGTAGGCGGCTTCGACGTCCGCCTCGGGCAGCAGCGGGCGCACCGGGGGGCACGGGACGCCGGTACGGGCGGCCTCCGCCAGGAGTGCCGCCGCCTCGGCCACGTGGGCGGGCCGGGACCGGTGGGGTGGTGCGGAGCCGAGCACGAAGAACCTCCGAGGGATGGTTGCGGGGTGGTGGGGGAGTGACGAGGGTGCGCCGGTCTCCGCCGGGTGCGGGCGCGCGCTCCGGACACCGGGTGGGCGAGGACGGCGCCGCATCGGCGGCGCGGTGACCGTCCGGGTCAGTCGTCGGCGATGCCCGTGCCGCTGAGGGCGGGCACGGTGAGTTCCGGGTGGGCCAGGGAGCGGGCCCCGAGGCGGAACTGGTCGAGCTTGTCGATGATGGTCCGCCCGACGGGGAGGTGGCCCCAGGTGCTGATGCCTCGGTGCGTGGTGGGGACCCAGGTGCTCTCGTCGATGACGAGGGGGTTCCAGCCGACTTCCCATTCGAAGCCCGAGGGGGTGCGGGCGTAGTAGGACAGTTCCCGGTCGTTGGTGTGCTGGCCGACGGTCAGTGCCATGTCGAAGCCGAGTTCGTGGACGCGCTCGTAGCTGCGGGCGACGTCGTCGAGGGTGGCGGCCTGGATGTTGAGGTGCTGGACGCGGGTGCGGACCGGGTCGATCGGCAGTCCGCGGACGGCTGCGACGGCGATGGAGTGGTGGCGTTCGTTGACGCGCAGGAAGCGGATCTTGAGTTTGACGCCGCTGATGGTCTCGTCGATGTAGTCGGTCAGGCGGGCGTCGAAGACGGTGGTGAAGTAGCCGCGCATCAGCTGTGGCTTGGTCGAGGTGATCGCGACGTGGCCCATGCCTGCGTCTCCGGTGACGAAGCCGGAGGCGAGCATCCGCAGCGGTTCGGCGGTCGTGGTGGGGTTGGTGCAGATCTCCTGGGTGATGCCCTTGGGGCCGCGGAAGCGCAGCAGGCGCTCGACGCCGCGCAGGGCGGCTTCCTCTTCGGTGCCCTGGACGAGGGGGACGCCGTGGGCGCGGATGCGGGCCTCGATCTGTTCGAAGGCGGTGTGGTCGTCGACGTGCCAGCCGGTGGCGACGACGTCCTCGGCGGGGCCGCGGGTGAGCAGGAAGCGGCACTCCCGGTCGTCGAGGCGAAAGCGCATCAGGTCGGACGCGAGGCTGTCGTGGTGCATGCCGATGGCGTCGGTGCCGAAACGGCGCCAGTCGGCGAAGCGGTCGGTCTCGATGACGATGTGGCCGAGGCGGACGGCGCCGAAGACGGTGGCGGTGGCCGGTGCGGTGGTCATCGCCGGCCCGCCAGGAAGTCGGCGCACAGCCGGTTGAAGAGTTCCGCGCGTTCGAACTGGACCCAGTGTCCGGTGTTGGCGACCGTGTACAGGTCGCAGTCGGGCATGCGTTCGGCGAGCATCCGGCCGCCGGAGGGCCGGTTGACCTTGTCCTGTGCCCCCCACAGCACCAGCGTCGGTACGGGCAGTCGGGACAGGCGGGGGTCGCGGGTGAAGTCCATCTTCCACACGGTCCGCAGGGCGTTGCGCCCGGACGGCCGCCTCAGGGGCGGTGCGGCGATCACCTCCGGGTCGATGCTGGCGCGGTAGCGCTCGTCGATCACGGAGTCCGGGACGTCGGCGGCGTTGAAGACGAGGTGGTTGCGGATGAACTTCTCCAGCTCGGGGCGTGAGGGCCCGTCGCCGGTGTAGTAGTTCAGCAGGCTGTTGAGGCCGGGAGTGGGCAGGGCGCGGGTGGTGCCGACGCCGCCGGGGCCCATCAGGACCATGCGGTCGACCCGGTCGGGGGTGTCCAGGGCCAGGCGCAGAGCGCAGGCGCCGCCGTAGGAGTTGCCGACCAGGTGGGCCGTGTCGAGGCCGAGCCGGTCGAGCAGGCCGCGGATGCCGTCGGCGAGGAAGCCGAAGGGGTCGCCGGCGTCGACGCCCTTGGTGCTGCGGCCGTAGCCGGGCAGGTCGGGCACGATGACGCGGTGGCTCCGGGCCAGCGCGGCGATGTTGCGGGTGTAGTTGGAGACGCCGGAGGCGCCCGGGCCGCCGCCGTGCAGCAGCAGGACCGGCGGACCGTCCCCGGTCTCCGCGACGAAGATCCTCCTTCCGCCGATGTCGTACGTCGTCTCCTGCATCGTCGGCAGGCCGGTCGGTGTCGTCGTCATGGTGCCGGGGTCCTCACTGGGCGGTGGACGCGTGCGGGCGGGAGGTGGCGGTCGGGGCGAAGCCCCGGGGCGGCTGCGGGAGCGGGGAGCCCGCGGGGGCCGCCGCGTAGACGTAGGCGTCGGGGCGCAGGGCGAGCACGGCCGCGCCGTGCCGGGCCATCCAGGGCAGCAGGACGCCGTCGCTGTCGACGAGGGTGCCCTCGGCCGGCCCGGAGCCGAGGGGCGTGACGGTCAGGGACCGCACGCCCAGGGCGTCCCAGGCGAGTTGGGGGGTGGCGGTCCGGGCGTGCAGGAGGTGCCACCGGGCGCTGAGCGCGTCGTCGAGGCGGACGCGGGTGCCGTCGGGGCCGGTGACCCAGGGCTGGGGCACCTGGTGGCCGGTCGCCTTGACGCGGGAGGGGGCCTGCAGGCCGGCGTCGTACCGGGCGACGGGGATCCAGTTCGCGTTCTGCAGCCAGTTGCTGAAGCCCGGTACGCGGTCCAGGGTGCGCAGGGCGCCGTTGCGGGCCCGGGTGATCGGCGGGCGGCGTTCGGTGATGGTCCGTCCGACGAGCACCGCCCGCCGGGTGACCTCCTTGACGTGCGGTTTGCGCTCGGCCTCGTAGCTGTCGAGGACCGTCCCGGGCAGTTCGCCGTGCAGGACGGCGTCGAGCTTCCAGCAGAGGTTGGCCACGTCGCGCACCCCCGCGGCCATGCCCTGGCCGATCCACGGCGGCATGGCGTGGGCGGCGTCGCCGGCGAGGAAGACCCGACCCGCGCGGAAGCGGGTGGCGAAGCGCACGTGGTGGCTGTAGACGGTCGCGCGCAGGACCTTGACGCTGTCGCGGCCGATCCCGTACCGGGAGATCAGCCGGTACGCGGCGTCCTCGGTGACCAGGTGCTCCTCGTCGTCCCCGGGGAGGAGGGGGAACTCGTAGCGGTGGTGGCCCAGCGGGGTCGGGCAGTCGACGGCCGGGCGCGCGGGGTCGCAGTGGAAGCGCAGCTTGTCGTGGTCGGGCCAGGGCTTGAGCATCTCGGTGTCGATGACGACCCAGCGGTCCTCGTACGTCCTGCCCTCGTAGCCGATGTTCAGCTGGGCGCGGGTGAGGCTGGAGCCGCCGTCGGCCGCGATCACGTAGGAGGCGCGCAGCCGGTGCACGGAATCGTCCGCCGTGCCGACGACCGTCAGCTCCACCCCGTCGGCGTCCTGGCGCAGGCGCAGGCACTCGTGGCGCAGCAGGACCTCCACGTTCGGGTACCGGTCGACGCCGTCGCGCAGGACCTGCTCCAGCGCGGGCTGGTAGATGAACATCTGCGGCGGGTGCCCGTGCCCGCGCGGGGTGGGGCGCGCGCGGATGAAGGGGCGGCCGTCCGCGTCGACGAAGTCCACGGGCCGCTCGGTCAGCATGTCCTGCTTGAGGCGCTCGGCCAGGCCGATCCGCTGCCAGATCCGCACGACCTCCTCGTCCGTGGAGATGGCCCGGGCGCGGGTGAAGATCTCGGCGTCCCGCTCCAGCACGACGACGCGCAGCCCCATCGCGCCCAACAGGTTCGCCGCGGTCACGCCCGTGGGCCCGTAGCCGATGACGGCCACGTCGTAGGCACTGTCCTCGGGCTCTGTCCCAGCCCCGGTCTGACGCATCAGGCCACCTCACCGTGTCGATCGCACTGCGCAGCTCTTGCTGTAGCGATTACTCCAATTGGAATGACTGCTACGGTATGCTCGCCGTCAGAGAGGGTCAAGTGACCGGAACCGCGCACCACCGAAGGGGACGCCCGTCACGGCCGAGCCGCGGACGATCCGCGGGGAACACGTGCACGGCGCGGCGTCCCACGGCCGGCGGCCGGTACGACACGCCTCTCTCCGCCCCCACAGAGCGCACGAAAGGCCGCGGCATGTCTCCTTCGGCACAACGCATCGACGTCCACCAGCACGTGGTGCCCGGCTTCTACCGCGACGAGCTCGCCGACGCCGGCATCACCGATGCCGGAGGCCGGGCCCTGCCCGACTGGAGCGCCGGGTCGGCACTACGCCTGATGGACCTGCTGGAGACCGCCACCGCGATCGTCTCCGTGTCCACGCCCGCAACGGGCTTCCTCGCCGACCCCGCCGCAGCTGCCGACCTGGCCCGACGCCTCAACGACCACGGCGCGTCCCTGGTCTCGGGCCACCCCGGCCGCTTCGGCTTCTTCGCCACCCTGCCCATGCCGGACGCCGCCGCCTCCGCCGCCGAGGCGGTACGCGCGCTGGACGAGCTGCGCGCCGACGGCGTCACCCTGCTCGCCAACAACCGCGGCGCCTACCTCGGGGCCGACGGCCAGGACGTCCTGTGGCGCGCGCTCGACGACCGTGGCGCGGTGGTCTTCGTCCACCCCGCGGAACTGCCCGCTGAACCGGTCCGCGGCATCCCGGCCTTCGCCGCCGACTTCCTGCTGGACACCACCAGGGCCGCCTACCTCCTGGTCCGCAACGGCATCCTGCGCCGCCATCCGAACATCCGCTTCATCCTCAGCCACGCCGGCGGCTTCGTCCCCTACGCCTCGCACCGGATGGCCGTCACCCTCGCCAACGACACCGTGCGCAGCCCGCTCGACGTGCTGGACGACTTCCGCTCCTTCTACTTCGACACCGCCCTGTCCTCCAGCCCGGCCGCCCTGCCCACCCTCCTCGCCTTCGCCCGCCCCGGACACGTCCTCTTCGGCAGCGACTGGCCCTTCGCCCCCACCCCCGCCGGGCAGTACTTCGCCAACGGCCTCGACCTGGGCGTCGACCCCGACACGCTCACGGCCGTCAACCGCACCAACGCCGAAGCACTCTTCCCCCGGCTGGCGGCGACCCGCCCGGCACCGCCGACGACACCGCCGGCCACGGTGCGCATCCGCCGGGCGGCCCAACGCGCCGCAGCGCGCCTGGCGTTCAAGCTCGTTCAGCCCGGTACGGACTGATCCGGCGTTCCGGGAGCCGGAGCGCGCCGGGTGTGCCCGCGATCGCGCCCGGCTCCCGGACGACGTGCGCCGCTGTACGCGGTCGCTCACGCCTACCGGCAGTTCCTGGACGACCTGCGCGAGGGTACGTCGGCGGTACCCGATTTCGCGCACGGCGCCGCCCGGCACCGCAGCATCGAATCCGCCGTGACGACAGACTGACCTGACGTGCCGACCTCACGTGCGCCCGCGGTCCGCTGTGGTGACCACCGCTGTTGCGGCTACCCGACCGCCGCCGGGGAGCGGGGTGCTTCGGCGGCGGTGTGCGGCTGGTAGAAGTCGGTGTGTCCTTCGACGTGGAGGTGGGGCAGGCGGCGGTCCAGCCAGCCGGGCAGCCACCAGTTGCCGCGGCCGAGCAGGTGCATCACGGCCGGTACCAGCAGCAGTCGGACCAGCGTGGCGTCGATCAGGATGGCCGACCCCATGCCGACGCCGATGACCTTGATCGGCAGGTCGGGCGCCGGGACGAAGGCCGCGAACACGGCGACCATGATGGCCGCCGCCGCGGTGATCACCCGCGCGGTGCCCGCCAGTCCGCTGACGATGGACTCCGCGTTGTCGTCGGTGCGCAGCCAGGCCTCACGCATCCGGCTCACCAGGAAGACCTCGTAGTCCATCGAGAGGCCGAACAGGACCGCGAAGGTCAGTACCGGGACGAAGGCCGGCAGCGGGGTGGGGCTGTCGATGCCGATCAACCGGCCGGCGGTGCCGCCTTCGAGGACGAGGGCGACCACGCCGTACGCGGCGCCGACGGAGAGCAGGTTCATCACGGCGGCCTTGAGAGCGACGGCGAGGCTGCGGAAGGCCACCAGGAGCAGGAGCATCGACACCGTGACCACGCCGCCGACCAGCAGCGGGATGCGGCCAGTCCGAGCCGGGCGCGGTGTAGTCCGCGCTGTACTTGCCGCCGAGGCCGGCCGAGAGGCCGAAGGCCGCGCCGGCGGCGAGCAGCCAGAGCAGCACCGTGCGGCCTCGGTTGCGGAAGCTCCAACCGGCTATTCGGCCGAGCGGGCCGGGCCCGTGCGGCCCGTTCCCCCCCGGCGGCCGTCCGCCGGTCCTCGCGCGGTCCCTGGGACATAGTGGTCCTCCGTGCGTCGTCAGGGGCGCCGCCCCCGGCAAAGCGTTACGCTTCATAACGGGTCTTATGAAGCGTAACGTTTCCTTCGACGGGTACGGATTGTCAATGCGGTGACCGGTCACCGGTGGCAGCGAGCCGATGGAGATGTGATGACGGGTGGGGCGACCGAGGAGAGCGGGGGGCGGAGCCGCCGTGAGAGGCTGCGCGCCGACACCGTGGAGGAGATCAAGCACACGGCCCTGGGCCTGATCGTCGAGCGCGGCGCGGCGAACCTCCGCTTCACCGACATCGCCCGCGTCATGGGGATGACCCCGCCCGCGCTGTACCGCTACTTCGCCGACCGGGACGAGCTGCTCACCGCCCTGGTCGCCGACTCTTACGACAGCCTGTCGGACGCGTTGGCGGCGACCGGCGGGACCGTGCCGCCGGACGACCTGGACGGACGCTTCGTGGCCACCTGCACCGGCTACCGCACCTGGGCGCAGCGGAATCCGGAGCGCTTCGCCCTCATCTTCGGCTCCCCCGTGCCCGGGTACGCCGCCCCGCCGGACGGACCGACCGTGGTGGCCGCCCGGCGGGCGATGGAGCACATGGCCGAACTCGTCGCCGACACGGCCGAACGCGGCCGGCTCGGCAGCCCACTGGTGCCGGACGCGGCGGAGGCCCTGATGCTGGCCTGGGCCACCGTGCACGGCTTCGTCGCCCTGGAGGCGCACGGCCACTTCCACGCGCTCGACCAGGACGCGCGGGACCGCCTCTTCGCGGTCCAGGCGGGCGTCGCCGCGCGCACCGCGGGCCTGTCGCCGGCCGCGGACCGGTGGTGACCAGGGCCCGCGCGGCGGACGGTCACAGCCGCCGCTGACGTACCGCCACCCGTCCGACGGGTGTCCCGGTCGATCCTCGGCGGGGCCCAGGCGGCGGCGGGCACTGCGCGTGGCGCGGCCGAACGGGCGAATCCCACCCGCTGACGGGCGGTGACCGAACGTACGGCTCGACACCGGTCGGCCACGGAGTGTAGCCATACAGTGCTTCGGCCGGTGTGGTGCACGTGGGGCGGGAGAGGGACCGGTGGCCCGTGCGGTCGGGACGGGGCGCCGGGCAGGATGGGGTACGGCAGGGAGGTGGGCGGATGAGAGGGCTCGGCGTCGGCGGTGCCGGGGTTGCCGCGGCCCTCGCGGCCGCCGGGACCACGCTGGTGTGCGTGGCGGCCTGGTCGCTCCTCGCGCTGACCCACCCCGGGGTCGGGGGTGTCAGCGACCAGTACCTCTACAACGGCGTCTGGGTGGCGGTCGGCCTGGCGTTCACGCTCGCGGGCCTGTTCCTGGTGGTGAACCGGAACGGCCAGGCCCTGGGGGCGCTGCTGCTGTTCGCCGGTCTGCTGCAGTCCTTGCGCATGGTGACGCTGCTGGCGGCCGCGTTGGCCGGAGCCGGACCGACGGCCGTCGCGGTGGTCGCGGGGGTGATGCTGGCCGCCGACATCGCCAACGCCTCCGTGGTGATCGGCTTCCCGCTCTGGCTTCCCGACGGCAGGTTGCTCGGCGGGGCCTGGCGCGGCATCACCGCCTCGGTGGCCGCCTGGAGCGCCCTGCTCGCCTTCGGCAACACCGCCCAGGTGCCCGCGTGGTACGGCCTGCCCAACCCGCTCCACCACACCGCGCTGTTCGCCTGGCTGGACGGGTGGCTCAGTCCTTACGCCGTCAGGGAGTTCGCCGCGACCCTGGTGTTCACCCTGACGGTGGCCGCGGTCCGCTGCTGGCGCCTGCCCGGACCGCACCCGTACCTGCGTGCGGTGATCGCCGCCTACCTGCTCTGGTGCGTGCTGGCCGTCGTCCCGCACTTCGTCGGCGAGTGGCTGCCCTACGCGGTCGTCGTGGCCGGTGAGGCCGCCTGGATGCTGGTGCCGATGGCCGCCTTCCGCCGTGACCGCCAACTCTCGCTGGACCGGGCCACCCGGCGCTACCTGGCGGCGTTCGCGTTCTGCGCGCTGCTGTTCGTCGGAGCCCTGCTCACCGCCTGCTTGACGTACCGCCTGCTGCCCACCGCCGGGCCCGGCGCGCGTTGGTGGCAGGTGGTGGCAGCAGGGGCCGTGGGTGCGCTGCTGCGGCCCACCGCCCGGGCGGTGGGCCGCGCCGTGGACCGGTACTACTACGGCGAGCGGGCCCACCCGTACCAGCTGGTCCGGCAGCTGGCGGAGCGGATGAGCCATGCCGTCGACCCGGCGGACGCGCCGCCGCTGCTCTGCCGGACGGTGGTGCAGGCCCTCGGGCTGCCGGCCGCCGTGGTCCGGGTGCGGACCCGGAGCGGGCCGCGGGAGCTGGCCCGGCTCGGGACGGTCGAGCCGCCCGGCGTCCGCTTCCCCCTCACCTACGAGGGCGCCGAGATCGGCGAGCTGCTGGTGCCGCCCCGCCTCGGGCAGTCCGAGCTGGACCGGCAGGACCGCGAGGTGCTGGGCCTCCTCGCGGACCAGGCATCGCCCGCGATCGCTTCGCTCGGCCTGTCCGAGGACCTCCGGGCCAGCCGGGAGCAGCTCGTCCTGGCCCGGGAGGAGGAACGCCGCCGCCTGCGCCACGACCTCCACGACGGCCTCGGCCCCGCCCTCTCCGGCCTGCGCCTGCGCATCGACGCCGCCGGCACCGACCTGCCCGACGGCTCCGGGGCCGCCGCCTCGCTCACCGCGGCCTCCGCGGGCATCGGCCAGGCGATCACCGAACTCCGGCGGATCACCGGCGGCCTGACGCCCGGCCCCCTCGACAGCAAGGGCCTGGCCGACGCGCTCCGCCGACTTGCCGACACCCTCGGCAGCCAGGCCCTCCGGATCACCCTCGACCTGCGCCCCGACCCGCTGCCCGCGCTCTCCGCCGCCGTCGAGGTCGCCGTCTACCGGATCAGTGGTGAGGCCCTGAACAACGTGGTCCGGCACTCGGGTGCCACCGCCGCCAGGCTCAGCCTCCGCGCCCTCGCCGACCGCGTCACCGTCGAGGTCGCCGACAACGGCGCGGGCTTCGCCGGCCGCGACTCCACGTCCGGCGTGGGCCTCCGCTCCATGGCCGAACGTGCCGAGGAGCTCGGCGGCACCTTCACCGCCGGCAACGCCCCCGCCGGTGCCGTCGTCCGCGCCGTCCTCCCCCGCGGCCGCGCCGACTGATCCGGGAGGTGGTCGGCGGGAGGTGGTCGGCGGGCGGCGGGAGTGGCCGACGGGAGTGGGTGGTGGGCTGGGTAGGGTGCCGGGCATGAGCCGGAACGTGAGTGGTGCCGCGGGTGTCGGAGACCTGGTGATCGTCGGGGCGGCGGCGGTGGGTGGGGACTTCGCGGGGGCGGCGCAGGCGATGCTGGCGGAGTTGGTGCTGGGGGGCGCCGCGTTGGGGTGGGTGGAGCCGCCGTCGCTGGAGGAGGTGGCGGCGCTGGTGGAGGAGGTGGTGGCGCGGTCGCGGGCCGGGGACGGGGCGTTGCGGGTGGCGTACCTGGGCGGGCGGCCGGTCGGCTTCGGCTACTGGCTGCGCCACCGGCGGCCGACGCACCGTCCGCACGCGGAGCTGGAGAAGCTCGCGGTGGCTGCCGACGCTCAGGGGCGGGGCATCGGGCGGGCGCTGACCACGGCGTTGATCGCGGACGCGAGGGCCGCGGGTATCGAGGTGCTCACCCTCGACGCCCGCGGCGACAACGCCGACGCGCTGCACCTGTACTACTCGCTCGGCTTCACCGAGTACGGGCGGCTCCCGGACTACGTGGCCGTCGGGGAGCGCCGGTACGACAAGGTGTTCGCGATGGTGGACCTGCGCCGGGCCCACCCCCGGACCTGAACCGGCCCGGGGGTGGGCCCGGGGGTGAGCCCGGCGCAGGCCGGCGTCACGCGGTGGGCTGCCGCCGGTCGACCACCGCCCGGAGCTTGCCGCTGGTGGGCGTCCGTTCGAAGGCGGCGGAGGGGGCGGTCTCGACCGTGACGTCGAGCAGGCCCTCGGCGACGGCCGAGCCCAACTCCGGGACGGCGGCCAGGAACGCGGCGCGGGCGGTGGCCGCGGGCGGGGCGTAGCGTTCGTCGAGGCGGACGGTGGCGTGCTCGCGCTCCGCGCCGGTGTCCAGGACCAGCTGGAGTTCGCCCTGGTAGCCGAACTCCTCCTGCGCCACCGCGCCGAGGCGCCGGACGTTGAGGAAGTACGTGCCGACCCGGACGACGTCCCCGTAGCGGCCGAGGAGTTCGATGCGGGGGGTGTGGCTGCCGCAGGGGCAGACGCCTTCGACGGCCCGGCCGAGGTCGCCGATCTGGTAGCGCTCCAGGCGCTGCCCGGCCCGGGTGCGGCTGGTGAAGACCAGGCGGCCCGGCTGCCCGGCGGGCGCCGGGGTGTCGGCCTCCGGGGCCAGGATCTCCAGGGTGTGCAGGTCGGTCAGGACGTGGTGGACCGAACCCTCCGAGTGGGTGCACTGGTAGCCGAGCGGCCCCAGGTCGGTACTGCCGTACGCCGCCGAGCGGATCACCTCGACGCCGAACTCCTCGGTGAGCACCCGGCGTTGTTCCGCCGTGAAGTGCTCGCCGCCGTAGAACACCTTGCGGATCCCGCCGTACGCCCGCAGCGCGGTGGCCTGGTCGTGGAACAGCTGCCAGAGGTACGAGGGCATGCCGAACACGGTGTCCGCCCGGTGCGTCACCAGGGCCTCGGCGGTGGCGGCGTGGTCGGGGCCGGCGGCGATCGGGAGCTGGGTGGCGTTGAGGCGCTCCAGGATCGAGAAGAAGCTGATGAAGCTCCCGTACATGCCGCCGCAGTAGAACAGGTTGGCGGCGCGGTCCCGGGCCGGGTCGAACCCGGCGGCGAGCAGGCCGTCGGCGGAGGCCCGCATCTGGGTGTCGTAGTCGGCGTTGGTGAACACCGACAGGGCCGGGGCCCCGGTGCTGCCGCCGCTGCGGAAGTGGAGGTGGGCGTGCTCGGGGGCGAGGGCGCCCAACTGCTCCTGCACCCCGGCCTTGTCCAGCAGCGGGCCGTCCGGTGCGGCGGGGACGAAGGCGGGGGCCGCCAGGTCGTCCAGGCAGGCGGTGGTGGCGAAGGCCTCGTCGGCCCGGACGCTGACCCGGCGGCTGTAGCGCTGGAGTGCGTACACGCCGTCGTGGGGCTCGCCGTGGTAGCCGTCGAGCATCCCGCCGACCGGGGTGACCCGCAGCACGCCGGCGGCGAGCACCGCCTGCGACAGCCGGGCGACGTCGGCCCGGCTGCCGCCGATCGCGGCGGTCTGCAGGTAGCGCCGCATCGGGCGCAGCACGGTCATGACGGAGCCGCGGGGCAGCGGCTTGACCCAGACGCTGCGGTGGAGCGGCGAGGCGGCCAGGGCGGGGCGGGTGTCGGCGAGGACGCGCCAGGACCCGTCCTCGGCGGCCAGGACCCGGGTGAGGCCGAGGTGTTCCTCCAGGCGGGCGATGAGTTCGGTGGTGGTGACCTCGGCGTGCTCGGCCGGTTCGAGTGCGGGCCGGGGGAGGCGGGCGGAGGCCTCGGCGAGGTGGGCGGCGAAGCGCTCGGCGAAGGCGAAGACCTCGGTGGCGTCCGTGGCTTCGGCGTCGCTCTCGGTGCTCTCGGTGCCCTCGGTGTCGAGGTAGATCACCTGGGGGCTGGAGCAGGCCTGCTGTTCGAAGCGGCAGACGTCGGCGGCCAGCGCGTCCAGGGTCCGCGGGTCCGACCAGGCGTCACGGGTCAGGTAGGCGAAGGAGATCCGGTGGCCCCACTCGACCAGGCGGCAGCCGGCCGGGACCAGTTCGGCGACCGAGCGGACGGCGTCCTCGCCGCCCCACACCGCCACCGCGTCGGCGGGCTCGCACAGCAGGCGCAGCCACTCGGTGCGGGAGGAAGGGAAGCGCAGTGCGACGATCCGGCGGGCCAGCGCGCCGGTCGGGTCCGCGGCGGCCAGCTCGGCGAGCAGGAGCTGGGGGAGCAGCGTGTCGTTGCTGCTGGTCTTGAGCACGTTGAGGTTGCCGGTGAGCAGGCCCTCGATCACGCTCAGCGGGGCCACGGCGGCGGCGTTGCCGGGGGCGATGTGGACCAGGAGCCCGACCGGCGCCCACGCCTCGAAGGTGGTCTCCCGCGCGTCGGGCCGGGTGAGCCGCTCGGGGCGCAGTCCGCCGAGTTCGCGCCGGAGCTTGAGTTCCAGGGCCGGGCGGGCGATCGCGCCGGTGATCTCGGCGAGCGTCGCGGCCGCTTCGTCCGGGTCGACACCGTCGCCGCCGGTGACGAGTTCGGCGAGGAGGCGGGTGCGGACCGGGCTGCCCGGCGTCGCGAGGGTGTCGGCGAGGCGCTGGCAGGCGCTCAACACCAGCTCGGTGGGCAGGGGTTCGGCGAGGACGCGGGCGGCGAGCGCCGGGAGCTCGGCGAGCCGGCGGGCGGCCTCGGCGTCGTCGATGAACGAGCCCTGCCAGAAGTGGGGCCCGGTGCCGGCGAGTTCACCCATCGCGGGCGCAACGGTCGCGGGTTCGGTGGTCATGGGTTCGGTGGTCACGACATCCCCTTCAGGAGTTCGGCGGCGGCCGCCGCGCAGTTGCGGTTCCGGCTGACCCCGGCGCGGCCGTGGATGGTGAACCACGGGGTGGGCAGCGGGCAGGGGCACTCCTGCCCGGGGTGCAGCGAGGCGAGGTCGCCCATGACGACGCTCTGCGCCGGCACCGAGGTGATGTACGGGGAGACGAGGTGGAGGAAGCCGCGTTCGCCGTACGGCAGCGGCTCCAGGGTGCGGGTGTCGCGCACCGCCGCCCGCGACCAGACCGGGACGTGCAGGCGGTGGTGCCCGCACTCGATGTACGGCACGCAGTGCTCGACCGAGCCGAAGGTGTCGCGGATGCGGTCCGAGGGGATGCCCAGCTGCTCCGTCACTCCGGCGTAGAACTGCTCCTTGCCGATCTGCCGGTCGGTGTGCCCCTTCCAGCCGCCCCCGAGCAGGACCAGGGAACCGGCCGGGAGCCGCAGCGGCGGGAGGCCGAGGGCGCGCATGCGCTCCAGGGTGAAGTGGAGGAAGGACGGGAAGCCCAGGATCCGTACCGGCAGGCCCTCCTCGGCGTAGCGCTGCAGGGCCTCGATGCAGCCGTGGACGTCGAACTCGTGGCCGCTGCCGGTGTGCCGCAGCGCGTGCGTGGTGTGGTTCGCCGGGGCGAAGTCGCAGAGGTAGTTGTCGGTGAACGAGGTGCCGAGTTTCAGCTGCGGGGCCGGCTCGTAGCTGTACAGCAGGTAGTTGACGGGCTGGTCGGGCGTGATCCAGCCGTAGTGGTCGAAGATGCGGGCCACCATGCGCTGCGCGGAGCGGATCGTCCAGCTGTCGAAGAACATCTGCGACTTCTGGCCGGTGGTGCCGGAGGAGGTGAGGTGGAGGAACACGTCCTCGCGGGGGATGGAGAGCACCTCGTGGCGCTTGAAGAAGTTGGCGTGCACCAGGGGCGTGCGGATCCCCTCGCCGACGGTCGGCGCCGGGGTCTCCACCGGGCCGTCCAGCAGGGACCGGAGGAACGGCGAGCGCTGTGCGTGCCAGGCGTGGGACTCGGCCATCGCGGCGGCGAACAGGGCGTCGGTCTCCGGCCCGGCCGTGTACGGGGCGGCGAGGTCGCAGAGCTGCTGGACGTGTGGGAGCGCGGCCGGGTCGGGGACGGTGACCGGCGCGAGATGGGTGTTCACGGGTCGGTCGGCCGGGTGGTCGGCCGGGTGGTCGGTCAGGTGGTCAGTCATCGTGAGACCTCGGGAAGGGGTAGGTAGGTCGACGTCCAGGCGGTCAGGTAGGCCAGCAGGTACGGCTGGAGCGGACTGCTGACGGCCGCGGCCCGGAAGTCGATCTGACGGCTGGTGCGGGAGAGCACCACGTAGTCGTGGAACCGGTCGCCGATCCGGCGCATCGCCGGGTAGACGGCGCTCGGGATGAACCCGGCGGCCAGGAACGCGTCGAGCCCGGCGGTGTCGGCCAGCGGCAGCAGCGTCTCGACGTAGTCGGCGCCGGCCCGGGTGACGGCCGCCATCAGCGGCTCCAGCGCCCCGGTGAGGGCCGCCGGGGACGGGTGCACCGCGATCAGCGAGCAGCTCGCCGCGACCCGGTCCAGGTCGGCGTAGGCCTCGAACGCGCCGTCCGGCGGGGTGAGTACGGCGTTCGGGACGTGCAGCGGGAAGAACCGCTCCCCCGGATCGGGGAAGAGTTCGAGGAAGCGGCGGCGGACGAAGGCGGGTGCGGTGACCAGCTCCATCGGCGCGGTGACCGGCGCGGTCCGTCCCAGGGCCGGGGCGGGGGCGTCCGTCGGGCGGGGGTGCCCGTAGTCGACGCCGGTGCTCTGCCGGGCCGCCTCCAGCAGCGGGACCAGGGCCCGGGGCACGGCGTCGACGTGCTCCCGGCGGGCCAGGACGCCGTCGGCGTGCCGGGCGAACAGGGCGAGGCTCTCGCACCCGGCCACCTCGACGGCGTTCGGCATCAGGCCGAGCGCCTGGAAGCCGTTGCGGGAGAGGACCTGCTGGGGGCCGGGGGTGACCACCCGGGCGGTCGCGTAGACCGAGTCCAGGGTGCCGGCGGCGAAGGCGTCCGCGCAGACGGCGGCGGTCAGCCGTCCGGCCAGCCCGGCGCCGCGCTGGTCCGGATGGACCGCCAGGCCCACCAGTTTGCCGATCCGGCCGCCGGGGTCGGTCTGCACCGCCACCGAACCGGCCAGCCGGCCGGCACCCTCGGGGCGGGCGGTCAGCCAGTGGGTGTGCGGGTCGTCGATCAGGCGGCGCATCTCGGCGGGGTCGCTGCCGAGCGCGACCGGGTAGCCGTGGCCGTAGACGTCGAAGTAGAGCTGCCGCAGCTGCGCGACGTCCTGCGGTACGGCCGGGGCGAGCGTCACGGTCATCACACGGCCCCGTTCGGCTGCGCGGTGGCGGTGGCGGCGGCGCTGGTGTCGATGGCCGGGGCCGGTTCGCGGCGGCCGGTCCACCACAGCGCGGCGGCGACCGGCAGCACGCCGACGGCCTGGACCAGGCACAGCGTCCGCGCCGGGAGGTGGTCGCCGAGCAGGCCGAACGCCAGCGAGGACACCGGGAAGGTCGCCCCGAGCAGCGCCTGCATGACGGCGAAGAAGCCGGGGCGGTCCTCGGCCGGTACCAGGCGTTGGAACAGTGCCACGAACCGTACGCCGATCACGCCGACGCACCAGCCGGCGACGGCCATCGCCCCGACGGCCGGCGCCTGTCCCACGGCCAGGCCGGGCAGGCCGAGCGCGGCGGCCATCAGGCCCAGACAGCCGGCGCCGACCGCGGTCGGCGAGCCCGGGAGCCGGCCGCCCGTGAAGGAGCCCACCAGGGTGCCGGCACCGAGGGCCGCCTCCAGGGCGGCGACGGTCGAGCCGTCGGCGTGCAGCACGGTCCGGGTGTACAGCGGCATCACCACGAACACCGCCGTGGTGAACACGTTCGCGGCGGCGAAGCAGAGCAGCACCCGGCGGATGAAAGGGAGTTCGGCCAGGATGCGGCGCAGCGGACGCCGGGCGGCGGGCGACGGGACGTCCGCGGTTTCCGGGCCGTCCACGCCCGGGGCGGCGGGGGTGCCCGGGGCTGCGGGGGTGCCCGGGAAGCGGGTCGCGCCGACCAGGGCGGCCGCCAGCAGGTAGGCCCCGGCGCACCCGGCGACGATGCCGGGCAGACCCGCGCCGTCGACCACCAGCGGGCCCAGCAGCCCGCCGGCGAGGCCGGCCAGCGACTGGGTGGCGAGTTCGAAGCCGGTCGCGGCCTCGATGTCGGCGTCCTGGACCAGCTCGGGGACGGACGTGGTCAGACAGGGGTCGAAGACCGCCTGGCAGCCCGCCAGCAGCAGCGCGGCACCGTACATGACCGCCATCGGCGGTGTCGCGGTGTACGTCCAGCAGGCCGTGCCGAGCGCGACCAGACCGGCGACGGCCGCGGAGGCGGCCAGCACCGTGCGGTGCGGGCGGCGGGCGATGAGCGCGGCCACCAGCGGGGCCAGCGCCACCGCGGGCAGGGTGCTGACGGCGAGGAAGGCGCCCGAGGCGAGGCCCCGGTCCGGGCCGGCGGCGTAGCCGATCAGCCACCACACCGCGCCGACCTGGAACATCCGTCCGGCGGCCTGGGTGAGGACCTGCGCGCCCCAGACGGCGGCGAAGCGCCGGTTGCGCAGCACGAGCGGCAGGCGGCGGGCGGCAGCCTCGGTCGCGTCGACCGCTTCGGCTGCTCCCGCAGCCCGGCTCCTCGTCACGAGTGCGGCCGTTCGTCGAGGACGCGGATCAGCTTGCCGGTCCGCGGGTTGACGGCGAGTTCGTGCGGACGCACCCACGTGACGGACAGCGGGTGGACGTGGCCGGCGGCGGCCGCCTCCGGGTACAGCGGCCGCGCCGTGTGGACGGCGGTCGTGACGGCGGCGGCCAGTTCGGGGAGCCCGGTGGGGTCCCCGTCGCAGGCCAGCCGCAGGACCAGCCCGTCGCGGCCCTCCCAGCGGCGCACCACCAGCTGGACGCCGATCACCCGGCCGGCCGGGTCGGCGGCCCGGACGAGGTCGAGCACGTCCTGGGTGTACAGCGACACCGGCCCCACCCGTACGCCCTCCTGGGCCCGGCCGAGGATGCGGAACCGGCCGGTGGCGACGTCGGTCCACTCCGCGCGGTCTCCGACGGGGTAGCGCAGGACGGGCATCAGCCGTCGCCGCAGGTCGGTCACCACGACCCGGCCCGGTACGCCCTCGGTGTCGATCGGCTCGCCGGTGTGGTCGTCGAGGATCTCCACCACCGTCTCCGGGGTGAACGCCCGGTGCACCCGGGTGTCCGGCCCCGGCACCGGGCGGCCGAGCAGCCCGGCATCGACGGCGGCGTAACCGATCGACGAGACACGGGCGTTGGGGAACACCTTGCCCAACAGCGGCTGCTGGTCCTGGTAGAGGCCCTCGCCGCCGAACAACAGCAGTTCCACGGAGGGGAGTTCGCGGCCGGAGGCCAGGAGGTGGTCGGCCAGGGCGCACAGTGTCGTCGGGGTGCCGGCGACCACCTCGACCTGGAACTGCTCCAGGGTCTGCGCGGTCGACTCCAGGGGCGCCGCCCCGCCGATCGGCAGTCGGACGTTGGAGACGGGCGAGCGGTGCAGCGAGTCGAGGATGAAGGTGTAGCTGGCGTACAGGTCGCCCGCGTAGAAGAGGTCGGCGACCCGGTGCCCCGGGCGCAGCCCGGCGTCGACCAGTCCGGCACCGAAGGAGGTGGTGAACTCCCGCCACTCCTCCCGGCTGTAGAAGGAGAACTTCGGCGAGCCGGTGGTGCCACCGCTCTTGAAGACGACGGCCTCCTCCAGCGGCCCGGTCAGCAGCCGGTTGTCGCGGGGCGTGTTGGCCTGCCAGAACTCGGCCTGCGGGACGACCGGGAGGTCGGTCAACCGCGCGGTCGGGTCGGGCAGGCCGGCGTACAGCTCGGCGTAGAAGGGTGAGTTGCGGCGGGCGAAGCGTATGAGCTCCGCCAGGGGTTGAACGGGCATCAGTTCCTGCTTTTGGGCGTGCGAGGGCGGAGCGAGGTCGTGCGGGTGCACGAGCTCGCCCTACGGGTCGGAGGCGATCTTGGAGCCGGCGGTCGGTGGAATTCGATTCCGGTGCGACGCGGCGGGCCATGGGTTCGGGAAACGGACCGAGCGTGCGCACCGAGGTTCATTGGTGCGCGGATGGTTCGTCAGCTGATGCGACATCGGGGTCTGTGGGGTCACCCGCTCGCAGAATGCAAGGCTATCACCAGGATATGCCTTCGGAATCCTGGTTGAGTTGTCGTCGAATGGTATGGATACGACCCGAGCCTTCATTGCTGCCGTGTTACGGCGATATGACGCGCGGAGGGTGAGGTGGATCTCCCGGTGGCCGGACGGGGGCGGGGGGTCCGCGCCCCCGTCGGCCGGTATTCGCCATTCAGTTAGTTGAATTGACGACATTTCATGCTCGGACTGCCTGATGGCGGACCGGAAGTCGGAATTGCCGACGCCTCAGGAGGTGCGGGCGGCCAGGCCCTCGGCGACGGGGGTGAACAGCAGCCCCCAGTTGCCCGGGAGGGCGGCGATCGCGGCGGTGAGGTAGCCGCGGGCGACCGTCCATTCGTCGGGGTGGTGCGACGGGCCGTGGGTGGCGACGGTCTCCAGGCAGTCGTCGACCGTGTCGGCGAAGTCGTCGTCGTCCGGCGCGGCGTGGCCGAGGCGCTCGCAGGCCCGCGCGAGTCCGGCGGGCAGGTCGGTGGCCGGGTCGAGGTCGGTGGCGGCGTCGAGGAGGTAGAGCAAGTGTCCGCCCGGCTCCGGGAGTTCGGTGCGCAGGGCGTCGGTGCGGAACTCCCGCTCGGCGTCGTCGTCGACCAGGGCGGAGGCCTCGGCGGCGTCGGCCACCAGGGCCGCCCAGTAGGCCCGGTCGTGCGGGCCGTCGCTCTGGCGCAGGTGGGCGGCGGCGAACGCGGCCATCGCGTCCGGGTCGTCGACGAGGGGCGAGACGACCAGGTCGCTGCGGTGGTCGAAGGCGAAGTAGTGGCGGCGGCCGTCGAGCGTGAGCGACTCGATCCCGGCGACGTGGCCGACCCGCCCGGGCAGCGGTTCGTGCGGGGAGCCGTCCCGGGAGCTGTGCGGGGAGCCGTCCGGGGCCTGTGGTGGGACGCGTGCGGGGAGGTCTGGGCGGCGCTGATGTCCATGGCCGGACCGTAGCGGGGGCCGCCGACAACGCCGGGCGCCGTGCGCTCCCCGCCCACCTGGACGGGCCGGGCCCGGATCCGGCGAACTCGCCCCGGCGGCAGCCGCGTTCGGGCCCGGCCGGGAACGGCCGACCGGGCCCGGGCGTCCCCGTCTCAGAGCCGTACCAGCGCCTCGGGGGTCAGGTCGGCCAAGGTCGGGTAGCCGTCGACGGCCATGAGGAGGTCGGCCTCGGCGAGCAGGGAGCGCAGGACGTGGACGATGCCGTCCGTGCCCTCCAGCGCCAGCCCGTAGGCGTACGGGCGGCCGACGCCGACCGCCGTGGCGCCGAGGGCGAGCGCCTTGACGACGTCGGCGCCGGTGCGCACCCCGGAGTCGAACAGGACGGGCAGGCCGGCCGCGGCCTCGACCACGCCGGGCAGCGCGTCGAGCGCGGGCAGGCCGCCGTCGGCCTGGCGGCCGCCGTGGTTGGAGCAGTAGATGCCGTCGACCCCGCCGTCCCTGGCGCGGCGGACGTCCTCGGGGTGGCAGAGGCCCTTGAGGATGATCGGCAGGTCGGTGAGGGACCGCAGCCAGGGCAGGTCGTCCCAGGTCAGCGGGTTGCCGAAGACGCCCGCCCACTCCAGGACGGCCGCGCCCGGGTCCTCCTCTGGGGCCTTGGCGAGGCGGGCCCGGAAGACCGGGTCGGAGGTGTAGTTGGCGAGGCAGTGGCCGCGCAGCTGGGGGAAGTTGGAGGCGGCCAGGTCACGCGGGCGCCAGCCGGTGATCCAGGTGTCCAGGGTGACGACGATGCCCTTGAACCCGGCGGCCTCGGCGCGGTGGACCAGGCTGGCGGCGAGGTCGCGGTCGGTGGGCGTGTAGAGCTGGAAGAAGCCGGGGGTGTCGCCGAACTCGGCCGCGACCTGCTCCAGCGGGTCGACGGTGAGGGTGGAGGCGACCATCGGCACGCCGGTCCGGGCGGCGGCCCGGGCGGTGGCGAGGTCCCCGTGGCCGTCCTGGGCGCACAGGCCGATCACCCCGACCGGGGCCATGAACAGCGGCGACGGCAGCCGCAGCCCGAACAGCTCCACCGACAGGTCCCGCTCCTTCGCGCCGACCATCATCCGCGGGTAGAGGCCCCAGCGCTCGAAGGCGGTGACGTTCGCCCGCTGGGTGGCCTCGGCCCCGGCCCCGCCCGCGACGTACGACAGCACCGACGGCGGCAGCGCGGCCTGCGCCCGCGCCTCCAGCTCCGCGAAGGCCATCGGCATCGTCGGCAGCACGCCGCCGAGCCCGTTGAGGTAGATCTCGTTCTGGTAGTCGCCGAAGTGCTGCGCCATGGTTCTCGGGCCTTCCTCGTCGGTGTCGGTCCAACGGTCGCGAAGGTACCCCGGGTACGGCGCCCGCCCGTGGGGCGGGTGGTGGGGGTGGGGGCGGGCGGGGTGGCGGGGCTCGGTGGAGGGGCGTGACGGCCCCATTCCCTTGGGCATGTTCATGCTCTAGCTTGTTGGTGGTGGTCGATCTCGCTAGTGATCCTTGGGGAGGATGGAAACCATGCGTCCCATCGCGAACAAGCACCACGCAGAGGCCTGGAACGGTGAGGAAGGCGCCCATCGGGCGGAGAACGCGGACCGGTACAACGCGATCGTGGAGGCCTTCAACGAGGACCTGTTCCGGGGGGCCGCGATCGGCCCCGGGGACCGGGTGCTCGACGTGGGCTGCGGCACCGGGCAGGTCGCGCTGCTGGCCGCCCGGCAGGCGGCCGGGGGGCAGGTGCTCGGAGTGGACCTGTCGGTGGCGTCACTGGCGCGGGCCCGCGCCGACGCCGCCGAACAGGGCGTCGGGAACGTCGAGTTCGCGGAGGGGGACGCGCAGGTCTACCCGTTCCCCGACGGCGGGTTCGACGTCGCGCTGAGCCGGGGCGGGTGCCTGTTCTTCTCGGACCCGGTGGCCGCGTTCGCCAACATCCGGTCCGGGCTGCGGGAGGGCGGCCGGCTGGTGTTCATGGTTCCGCAGGCGGGGTCGGCCGACAGCCCGATCGCGCGGGCCACGTCGGCGCTCGTTCCGCTGATGCGGATCCCGGCGCCCACCGCCCAGGGCATGGACTCGCTGCTGGAGCCGGACCGCATCCGCGAGGTGCTCGGCGGGGCCGGGTTCGACGGCGTGGAGATCGCGCCGGTCCGGGCGCTGATGAACTTCGGCCAGGACGCCGACGACGCGGCCGAGTTCATCCTCGGCCAGGGCGGTGTGCGGATCAACCTCAAGGACGCGGACGACGCGGTCGTCGAGCAGACGCGGCAGGGGCTCAAGGACGGGCTGCTGGGCCACGAGACGGCGGAGGGCGTACTGATCCCCGGGGACGTCTGGCTGGTCAGCGCCGTCCGCCCCTGAGGCCGGAGGCGACGGCGAGGCCCCCGGACCCGGTTGCGGGTCCGGGGGCCTCGGCCGGTACGGCTGCGGTTGCGGTTGCGGCTACCCGCGGGCCGACCGGGCCAGCAGGGCCTTCTCGTCGACCTTGCCGTTGAGGGTGAGCGGGAGTTCGGGCACGGGCACGTACACGGTCGGCACCATGTAGGCCGGGAGCGTGCGCGCGAGTGAGTCGCGCACGGTCTCCACGGGCACGGCCTCCTCGAGCACGAGGTGGGCGACCAGCCGCTGCGCGGGCGGGGCGGTGTCGAGCAGCACATGGCAGTCGAGGACCCCGGGCAGGCCGCGGAGCGCGGTCTCCACCTCGCCCAACTCGATCCGGTAGCCGTTGAGTTTGGTCTGCCGGTCCAGCCGGCCGAGGTAGACCAGGTCGCCGTCGGCGGTGCGCAGCACCTCGTCGCCGGAGCGGTACCAGCGGCGGCCGGGTTCCACGTCCTCCCGGAACCGGGCCGCCGTCATCGCGGGGTCGCCCAGGTAGCCGAGCGCCAGTCCGGCCCCGGAGACCAGCAGTTCACCGGGGGTGCCGTCGGGGACCGGCCGCAACTGCTCGTCGACGACGCGGACCTCCAGGTCCGGGAGCGGCCGGCCGATGGTGCCGGGGCCGCCCGCCTCGGCGTCGCGCGGCGACAGCCTGGCGCAGGTCACGTGCACGGTGGTCTCGGTGATGCCGTACATGTTGATCAGCTCGACCGCGTCCCCGGCCAGGGCGTACCACGGGCGCAGCGCGCCGGGGTCGAGCCGCTCCCCGCCGAGGACCACCCGGCGCAGCGCCAGCCGGTGCGTCTGCTCGGGGGTGAGGACGGTGCACAACTGCCGGAAGGCGGACGGGGTCTGGTTGAGGACGGTGACCGCCCGGTCGCCGAGGAAGCGCGCGAAGTCGGCGGGCGTGCGCTTGGTCCCGGGCGGCACGATCTCCAGCCGGCCGCCGTGGAGCAGGGGGCCGAACAGCTCCCACACCGAGAAGTCGAAGGCGGGGGAGTGGAACAGGCACCAGACGTCGTCCGGGCGGAAGTCCAGGTGCCGCGCGCAGGAGCGGAACAGCCGCAGCACGTTGTGGTGGCTGACGACCACGCCCTTGGGCACGCCGGTCGAGCCGGAGGTGAAGATGACGTAGGCGGGGGACTCCGGGTGCGGCTCCGCGGGGGCGAACGGCAGGCCTGCGGGGGCGAACGGCGGCTCCGCGGAGGGGAGCGGCGGAAGGCCGTCGGCGGCCGCCATCGCCTCGGAGATCCGGACCGGCCGGACGCCGGGCAGCGCGGGCAGTCCGGGGAGCACCTCGTCCTCCGCGAGGAGCGGCAGGGCGAGGAACTGTTCGAGGATCCGGCGCATGCGCTCCGGCGGGCTGTCGGGGTCGACGGGGACGTAGGCCTTGCCGGCCCGCAGGACGGCCAGCACGGCGGCGACCAGGTGGAGCCCCGGCCGGAGCGCCAGGCCGACGTACGGGCCGCGGGCCGTCCGCCGGAGGTGGGCGGCCAGGCTGCCGGACACGGCGTCGAGTTCGGCGTAGGTCAGCTCCCGGTGGCCGTCGCGGACGGCGACGCGGTCGGGGTGGTCGGCGGCGGCGCGTCGGAAGGCGGCGTGCAGGGACGTCGGCGCGGTGCCTGGCCCTTCGGGTGCAGCGGACAACGAGGACTCCTTCGGGAAGGCGGCCCGGTTCGTATTTCACCGGTATTTCGACGTCTTTGCTGGTCAGCGAGCCCGAGGTGATTGTAGTTCGGGCCGGTGGCCGTCGTCTCGGGTTTGACGCGACGGGAATCGCTTCCGGTGGCATCGGTGACACCGGGAACGGCGGTGGCCCGTGGGGTTCCTGACGGCTCCTGGGCGGGGGAGGGTTAGCCGGGTGTGCCGGGTGGTGGGGGATGTATCGGGATTGACTGACATGGTCATGAATGTTAATCTATTGAAGATCATGGAACTGGCGAGTCGTGAACCGCCCTTCTGGTCCGACCGTCGTACTTCATTTGCTATCGGATTTCCGGCACCTGTCGAATCCTGGGCGAAAGTGGGGTCATGGGGTCATGAAGGTGTGGATCAACGGCGGGCTGTTCGATCCGGAAGAAGCTTCGATATCGGTGTACGACCACGGCCTGATCGTGGGCGACGGCGTCTTCGAGACGGTCAGAGCCGGTCACGGCCGACCCTTCGTCCTGACCCCCCACCTGCAGCGCCTGGCGCGCTCCGCCGAGGGCCTCGGGCTCCCCGCCCCGGACCTGGACGCCGTCGAACGCGGCGTCCGGGACGTGCTCGCCGCGGCCCCCGCGTGGGCGGTCGGCTGGATCCGGATCACACACACCAGCGGCGTCGGCCCGCTGGCCTCGAACCGCGGCGACCAAGGGCCCACCACCGTGGTGGCCGTCGCGGAGGGATGGTCGTTCCCGGCCCCCGCGGACGTGGCCGTGGTGCCGTGGCCCCGGTGCGAGAACGGTGCCCTCGTCGGCCTGAAGACCACGTCGTACGGCGAGAACGTCAAGGCCCTGGACCACGCGCGGCAACGGGGGGCCGGCGAGGCGGTCTTCGCCAACCTGGCGGGGAACCTCTGCGAAGGCACGGGGAGCAACGTCTTCGTGGTCGTGGACGGGAGGCTGACGACCCCGCCGCTCTCCTCCGGGTGCCTGGCCGGAATCACCAGGGAACTCGTCCTGGAATGGTCCGGTGGTGAGGAGGCCGACCTGCCGATCGAGCAGTTCGCGCATTGCGAGGAGGCATTCCTGACCTCCACCACGAGGGACGTCCAGCCGATTCGACTGGTGGACGGAAAAGCGCTCCCGGCGGCACCCGGACCGGTCACCTCCCGGGTGCGGGAAACCTTCGCCGAACGCAGCGCGAAGCTGCTGGAATCCTCCTAGAACCCCCTTCCTCCGACAAGGCGTTCCACCCCGGGAAACGGTGTTCCGTCCCCGCCGCCGACCCGGGTGACATTCGCGCACAGAAATACCGCCAAGGCGTTCCGGCAGAACTCGCCGCGAACTCCGTCGGCGTGCCCGTTCCTTCGTCAGCGCCGGAGCTCGGCCGAGGAGAGAGAATGCGACTGCCTGGCCGTGGAACGAGTCATCCGTTCTTCGTGGATGCCGTCCTCGCACACGCCCGCCGGGATCCCGACCGGACCGCGGTGGAGTCCGACGGGGGCCGGCTGACCCGCCGGGAGCTGGCGGTCCGGAGCGGAGAGCTGGCCGCCGTCCTGCGCGGCGCGGGCGTCGTCCCGGGCGACCGGGTCGCCATGATCGTCGGCCGCGGGGTGGAGATCGCCGTGGCGCTCCTGGCGACGCTGCGGGTCGGTGCGGTGTACGTGCCGGTCGACGTCTCGTGGCCGGACAACCGGATCCGTACGATCCTGGCGGACGCCCGGGCCGCGGCCGTCGTCTGCGACGGGGACAACGGGCGGCGGGACTGCTTCCCCTCCGGGCAACTGCTGCTCGGCGTCGGCGACCACGAGGCCGACAGGGGAACGGACTTGACGGCGGCGGACTCCACGGCAACGGACTTCACGCCGGACGGCTCCCACCCGGCGTACATGATCTACACCTCGGGGAGCACCGGCCGTCCGAAGGGCGTCGTGGTGCCGCACGGGGCGCTGGCCGCCCGCCTGGGGGCCTTCGAGCACGTCTTCCGGCTGAGCGGACGGGACCGCTTCCTCGCCCAGTCCTCGGTGGCGTTCGACGCCAGCATCCTCGACCTGTTCCTGCCGCTGGCCCTCGGCTGCCGGACCTTCATCGCCTCCGACGCCCAGCGCCGCGATCCCGACGAGGTGCGGGCCCTCCTGGAGTCCCGCTCGCTGAACGCCACCTTCGCCACCCCGACCCAGTGGCGCTCCCTCGTCCTGGTCGGCTGGCAGGGCGGCCCCGACATGCGGATGCTGTCCAGCGGCGAGGCGATGCCGCCCTCGCTCATGGAACAACTCGCCCGGCGCGGAACGGTGTTCAACGCGTACGGGCCCACCGAGGCGACGGTCGTGGTGTCGGTGGCGGACCTGCGCGCCGGGGACGCGGTGCACCTGGGCACGCCGCTCCCGGAGGTGGAGCTGAGCATCGAGGACGAGGACGGGACTCCCGTCACCGAACCCGGGCGGGCGGGCGAGCTCTTCATCGGCGGCCCGCACCTGGCCACCGGGTACTGGAACAACCCGGAGCTGACGGCGGAGAAGTTCGCCGGCGGCCGGTACCGGACCGGCGACCTCGCCTCCTGGAACGCCGACGGCTGCCTGCTGTACCACGGCCGGGTCGACGACCAGGTGAAGGTGCACGGCCACCGGATCGAGCTCGGGGAGATCGAGGAGGCCGCGCGCTCGCTCGGGCTCGTCGACGAGATCAAGGTCGTCGTGGACGACGGGGACCCGGTACGGCTGGCGGCGTTCTACACCCCGGCGGGACGGACCCCGGCCGAGGTCCGGGCCGCGCTGGCCACCGAACTCCCGGCGTACATGGTGCCCGCGGTGTGGACCGAGGTGGCGGCGCTGCCGCAGGGGACGACCGGAAAGGTGGACCGGCAGGCCCTGTTGGCACTCCTCGACCGGCGCCCGACCGGTGGAACCGCAACCGTGAGCGCGCACCGACCCGTGGCCGGAACCGCGCAGGAACCCACCGGCGGAGCCGACGACGGGCCCGCCGCCGTCGAGGCGGCGCTGCTGGACATCTGGCGGGACGTCCTGGACGAACCCGGCCTGACCGCGGAGAGCGACTTCTTCGCCAGCGGCGGCAACTCGGTGCTCGCCGTCCGCACCGTGAGCCGGGCCCGGGAGGCCGGCATCTCCTACCGGATGTCGGCGCTGTTCGCGAACCCGACCGTCCGGGAGCTGGTGACGACCGGCCTGGCGGTGCCCGAGGCCGCCCCGGGGGAGGGCCGGGCCCCGGCCGGGGCCCCGGAACGCTTCGCCCAGCTGCCGAACGCCGAACAGCTGCTGCGCGGCGGCGGGTTGGACGTCGCGCGGGTGCAGGACGCGTACCCGCTCAGCTCCGTCCAGGAGGGCATGCTGGTGCGGTCGCTCACCGCGCCGGAGAGCGGGGACTACCTGATCCGCATCCTGTGCGACCTGCGCGGGGAGCTGGACCAGGAGGCCTTCCGCCGGGCGTGGGAGGAGGAGGTCGCGAGCCAGGACCTGTTGCGTTCGGTGTTCGCGTGGCACGGTCCGTTCCCCTTCCAGGCCGTCCTCGCCGGGCCCGTCCTGCGCTGGGAGGCCCACGACTGGCGGGAGTTGGGGCGGCGGGCCGCCGAGGAGGCCTACCAGGAGCTGAGCGCGGCCCGCTTCGCGGAGGGGCTGGAGTTCGACGCGGCACCGCCCCTGCGGCTCGACCTGATCGATTTCGGCGCAGGAGCCGCCCGGCTCCTGCTCACCTTCCACCACCTGCTCCTCGACGGCCTGAGCATCCCGCTGCTGCTCCGGCGGGTCCTGCGCCGGTACGACGGGGACCCGGCCGTCGCGGGGGAGCCGGTCCTGCGGTTCGGCGACTACGTGTCCTGGACCCGCCGCCCCGCCGGAGAGCCGGCGCAGGCGTTCTGGCGGGACCACCTGGGCGGGAACGGCGGGGAACCGGCTGCGTCCCTGGTGGCCGACCGACCGGACGGTGGCGACGGCGGCCACGGCCACGGGGCCGACGGCGCGCACCTGTCGACCGCCCTGCACCTGGACCCGGACCGCTGGTCCGCCGTCGTCCGGCGCTGCCGCCGGGCCGGGATCACGCCGAGCAGCCTGGTGCAGGCCGTCTGGTGCCGGGTGGCGCAGGCCTACACCCAGGCCGACCGGGTCGTCTTCGGCCTGACCCAGGGCGGGCGCGGCCTCCAGCCGGCCGGGGCGCAGGAGGCGGTGGGCACCTTCGTGGTCACCGTGCCGGTCGCGGTCGTCCCGGGCGCCCACGACTCGCTGACCGCGGTCGCCCGCTCCGTGCAGGAGGCCAACGCCCGGACGGCGGAGCTGGACCACGTTCCGCTCAAGGACCTCCAGCGGATGGCGGGGGCGGGCCCGGACCGCCCGCTCTTCGACTGCCTGCTCTCCTTCGACCGGGAATGGACCCCGCTCACCGTGGGGCGGCTGTCGGTGGTCGCAAGCGAAACGCTGGAGACGACCGAGTACCCGGTCACCGTCAACGTGCTGGAGGGCCGGGACGGCGGCTGCGAGGTGCTCTTCGCCTTCGCGCGCGGCGCCGTCAGCGCCTTCCGGGCGGAGGGGGTGAGCGGACTCTTCGAGCGCCTGATCGGGCTGTGGGCGGACGGCGCCTCCGACCTCCTCCCGGAGCTGCCCGGCGCACCGGCCCGCGACGCGGAACAGCCCCCCGGGAACGCGCGGTTGTACGTGCTGGACCGGACGTTGGCTCCGGTGCCGCACGGCGCACCGGGGGAGCTGTGCCTGGCCGGGATCGTGCCGGCGGGCCAGGAACCGGCCGGGCGGGAACCGGCGGGCCGGCTCGTGCAGGCCCCGTGGGCTGAGGGGCAGTGGCTGATGCGCACCGGGCAACGGGCCCGGCTGCGCCCCGACGGGACGGTCGAGCACCTCGGCGTGCTCGACGCCCGGGTGCCGTCCGAGCCGGAACCCGAGGCAACCGCAACCGCAACCGCTACCGCTGCCGCTACCGATCCCGCGCCCGACACCCCGCCCGACGCCCGCCCCCGGACCGAGGCCGAGCACGCGATGGCCCAGGTCTGGCGCGAGGTCCTCCGGGCGGACGCCGTCGGACGCGACGACAGCTTCTTCGCCCTCGGCGGCGACTCGATCCTCAGCCTCCGGGTGCTGGCGCTGGCCCGCGAGGCCGGCTGGACGGTGGAGCTGCGCGACCTGCTCCGCACGCCCAGGCTGCGCGACTTCGCGGCCACCGCCGGCCGGACCGCCACCGTCGACGGTTCCGCGTCCCCCACCGAGTCCGGCCGCCGCCCCGGCTCCGAGCTGCTGACGGAGGCCGACCGGCGCGCCCTCCCGGCGGGGATCGAGAGCGCGTTCCCGCTGACCACCCTGCAGTCCGGCATGGTCTACCACACCCAGCTCGACCGGACCGGCGCGATGTACTGGGACGCCTTCGTCTACGAGATCGAGGGCCGCTTCGCCACGGAGGCGTTCCGTGCCGCGCTCGCCGGGCTGGTCGAGCGCCACCCCCTCCTCCGGGCCCGCTTCGAGCTGGCCGCCTTCCGGGAGCCGCTGCAACTGGTCGAGCGGGCCGTCGAGCCCGCGCTGACGGTGGCGGACTGGCGGGCGGTGCCGGACGCCGTGCGGCGCCGGCGCCTGACGGACTGGCGGGACGACCTCTCGGCGCCCTTCGACGCCCAGCGGGCACCGCTGTTCACCGTGGACGTCATGCTCCTGGACGAGGGCCGGTTCGCCGTCGGGCTGCGGCTGTACCACGCGATCGCCGACGGCTGGAGCCTGGCGTCGATGGTCACCGAGCTGCTGCTCGACTACCAGCGGCGGCTCACCGGGGAGGGCGAGCCGATCGCGGCGCCCCGGGCCGACTACGCCGAGTTCGTCGCGCTGGAACGCGCCGCGGTGGCCGACCCGGACCAGCGGGCGTTCTGGTCCTCCTACCTGGGCGACGCCGAGACCGTACGGCTGCCGACCCGCCGCCCGCTGCGGGACGCCGACCGCCTCGGCACCCGCGAGCTGCGCAGGTACGCGCTCCCCCGGGAGCTGGTGGGCGCGCTGGACGCGCTCGCCGCGGAGCTGGACGTGCCGGTCCGGCAGCTCTTCCTGGCGGCCCACTTCCGGGTGCTGTCGATGATCTGCGGGCAGACGGACGTGGTCTCGGGGGTCGTCATGAACGGCCGTCCGGAGACCCTGGACGCGGACCGGGTGGTCGGCCTGTTCCTCAACGCCGTCCCGCTGCGGCTCGACCTGCGCGGCGGCCGGTGGCGGGACCTGGTGCGCGCGGTCGCGGACACCGAACTCGCCGTCGTGCCGCACCGCCGGTACCCCGTCTCGGAGATCAAGCGGCACTGCGTCTCGGGCGGCCTGTTCGACGTCGCGTTCAACTACGTGGACTTCCACGTCTACACCCGGGCCGCCGAGCAGCTGCGGGCGGTGCGGATCCGCGGGATGGAGCACCGCGACGTGATGAACTTCGCGCTCTGCGCCACCTTCTACCGCGGCTGGCCGTACGACAGCGAACTCACCCTCGCCCACGACCCGGACTGCTTCACCGCCGAGCAGATCGACGACTTCGGCCGCTACTACCTGGCGGCGCTGACGGCCATGGCCCGGTCCGGCGACGCCCCGTACCAGGCGCCCCTGCTGGACGCCGCCGAACGGGACGGCCTCGCCCTGGCCGGCCCGCCGCCGACCGACCGGGCCCCGCTCCTCGACCGGGTGTGGGAGCACGCGGCCCGCACCCCGGACGCCCCGGCGGTCACGGACGCCACGCGCACCCTCGGCTACCGCGAGCTGGCCGAGCTGACCGCGGCCGTCGCGGCCGCCCTGCGGGAAGCGGGCGCGGGCCCCGGCGACGTGGTCGGGGTGAAGGTGCGCCGGGACGCCCGGCTGCCCGCGGCCCTGCTGGGCGTCATGGCGGCCGGAGCCGCCTACCTCCCGCTCGACGGCCGGGCCCCGGCCGACCGCGAACGCTTCCTGCTCGACGACGGCGGGGCCGCCCTGGTGCTCTGCGACGCGGACACCCGCGACACCCTGCCCGCGGGCACCCGCACGCTGGACCTGGACGGGATCACGTCCGCGCGCACCCCCTGGCCCGGCGCCGCCCCGACACCCGACCCGGAGTCGGCCGCCTACCTGATCCACACCTCCGGCTCCACCGGGCGGCCGAAGGGCGTCCTGGTCCGGCACCGCAACCTGGACAACCTGCTGGCGGGGATGGCCGGGAGCCCCGGCCTCGGGGCCGCCGACCGGCTGCTCGCCACCACCGCCGTCGGCTTCGACATCGCGGCCCTGGAGCTGTTCCTTCCGCTGCGCCAGGGCGCCCGGGTGGTGGTCGCCCCGGACGCCGTCACACGGGACCCGCTGGCCCTGGCCGGCCGGCTGGAGGCGCACGACATCACGGTCATGCAGGCGACCCCGTCCCAGTGGGCGCAACTGCTGGACGCGGGCTGGCGAGGGAAGGCCGACCTCAGGGCGCTGTGCGGCGGCGAGCCGCTGCCGGGCCCGCTGGTGGCGCCGCTGCGGGCCGCCTGCCGCGAACTGTGGAACATGTACGGCCCCACCGAGACGACCGTCTGGTCCTCCTGCGCCCGGGTCGAGCCGGGCGAGCCGGTCCGGCTCGGCACGCCCACCGCCGACACCCGGATGTACGTGCTGGACGCCCACCTGGCCCCCGTACCGCGCGGCGTGGCCGGGGAGTTGTGCATCGCCGGCGGCGGCGTGGCGGCCGGCTACCGCGACCGGCCCGGACTGACCGCCGAGCGCTTCGTCCGCGACCCCGCCGACGGCGGCCCGATGTACCGGACCGGCGACCTCGCCCGGATCGACGAGCACGGCCGGGTCGAGTACCTCGGACGCCTCGACCACCAGGTCAAGATCCGCGGGCACCGGATCGAACTCGGCGAGGTCGAGAACCTCCTCGAACGGCACCCGGACGTCGGCAAGGGGATCGCCGCGCTGCACCGCCACCCCGAGCGCGGCGGGGAGCTCGTCGGCTACGTCACGCTCGCCGCCGGCGCGCTCGCCCGGCGCTCGGCCGCACTGCACCGCGCCCAGGTGGCCCACTGGGAGGACGTCTGGTCCTCGGTCTACTCCGGCGCCGACGATGCCGACGACGGTGCCGAGGCTGCCGAAGCCGCCCCCGGACTGCTCAACCTGGCCGGGTGGAACAGCAGTTACACCGGCGGGCCGATGCCGGACGGCGAGATGCTGGAGTGGATCGACACCACGGTCGAGCGGATCCGGTCGCAGGGCGCCCGGCGGATCCTGGAGATCGGCTGCGGCACCGGCCTCCTGCTGGGCCGCCTGGCCCCGCACTGCGACCGCTACGTGGGCACCGACGTGTCCGCCGCGGCCCTCGACCGGGTCCGCGAAGGCGTGCTGTCCGCCCCCGGACTCGCGGGCTGCGACGTGCGGTTGGTGCAGGCCCCGGCCGACGACCTGAGCCGGCTCGGCGACGAGCGCTTCGACCTGGTGGTGCTCAACTCGGTCGTCCAGTACTTCCCCAGCCGCGCCTACCTCGACCAGGTGCTCGCCGGGGCCGTCGCGGTGCTCGACGGGGCGGGCCGGGTGCTGGTCGGCGACGTACGGCACCTCGACCTGGCCGCCGCGATGTACGCCTCGGTCGCCGACCACCGCGGCACCCTGGCGGGTTCGACGGTCGACGAGGCGGTGGCGCACGGACGGTCGCAGGAGAAGGAACTCCTGCTCGCCCCGGGCTACTTCACCGGTCTTGCGGAGCTCGGCGTCACCCGGGCCGAGGTCCTGCTGCGCCGGGGAGCCGTCCACAACGAGCTGACCCGCTTCCGCTACGACGCGGTGCTGCACGTCGGCGCGACCGCCCCGACCGTCGAGGTCGACTGGATCGGCGGGACAAACGGGATCGACGGGATCGACCGGACCGACGGGGGCGCCGGGCCGCTCGAACTCGCCGCGCTGGAGCGCCGGTTCGGCACCGGCGCGGCGTTCGGCCTGCGCCGGGTCGCCAACGCGCGGCTGGCCCGGGAACGGCTCCTCCTCGGCGGCGAGGCCGACGGCGCCGGGGTGCCGGAGGCGGACGTCGAGGTGCTCAGCGCCCTCGCGGAGCGGTACGGCTACCGGGCCCACGCCAGTTGGGCCGCCGAACACCCGCTCGGCGCGTTCGACGTGGCCTTCGTCCCGCACACCCTGGCGGGCGTGCCCGACGTCCCGGTGGCGCCGCGCCGCGACCGCCCGACCAACACGCCGCTGCTGGCGGAGCTGGAGCGCGGCCTGGTCGCCGAACTCCGAGCGGCCCTGGCCGCCGAGCTGCCCGAAGCCGCCGTGCCCACCCAGCTGGTGCTGCTGGAGGCGCTGCCGCTCACCCCCAACGGCAAGGTCGACCGCGGGCGGCTGCCCGACCCCCGCTCGGCACCGGCCGGCGACGCGTACGTGGCGCCGCGCAACGACGCCGAACGGCGGCTGTGCGAGCTCTGGGCCGACCTGCTCGGAGTGGAACGCGTCGGCGTGCACGACGACTTCGTCCGGCTGGGCGGCCACTCCCTGCTGGCCACCCGGCTGATCACCCGGGTCAACCGGGCCTTCGCCCGGGACCTGCGGCTGCGCGACCTGTTCGCCACCGCCACCGTGGCCGGGCTCGCCGCGGAGATCGAACGGCGTGAACCGCCCGCCGATGACCGGGCGGCCGAACGCCCCCGGATCCAGCGCCGACGGCGTGCTGCCCGATGACCCCACCGAGCGACACCACGCGACGACCGGAGACGCCCGATGCAGCCTGACGTTCTTCCCCTGTCCTTCGCCCAGTCGCGCCTGTGGTTCCTGGAGCAGCTCTTCCCGGGGCGGGCGACCTACCACCTGCCGCTGTTCGTCACCCTGGACGGCCCGGTGGACCAGGAGGCGCTGCGAACGGCGCTCGGCGAGGTCGCCGACCGGCACGAGGCGCTGCGCTCGACCTTCCCCGACCGGGCCGGCGAGCCGCGCCAACTCGTCCACGAGCGCGCGGTGGTGGACTTCGCGGTGGTCCCCGCGGAGGCCGACGTCGACGCGCAGCTGCTGCGGCTGGTCGGGCGCCCCTTCGACCTGGCGGCCGGACCGCTGTGGCGGGTGCGGCTGCTGCGGGTCGGGCCGCGCGCGCACGTCCTCGCGGCGGTGTTCCACCACCTGGTCGGCGACGGCTGGTCGTTGGGGATCTTCACCCGGGAGCTCGGGCACCACTACAACCGCGCGGTGCGCGGCGGCGACAGCGCCCTCGCCGAACCCGCCGATCCCACCGAACTCGCCGAGCCGGAGATCCAGTTCGGCGACTACGTGCTCTGGGAGCGCGAGCAGCTGTCGGACGAACGCCTGGCGCGCGGGCTGCGGTTCTGGAAGGAGCGGCTGGACGGCGCCCCCGACCTGCTCGCCCTGCCGACGGACCGGCCGCGCCCGGCGGTGGCCTCCGACGCGGGCCGGCTGTTCGGGACCCGGCTGCCCCGCACGCTGTCCGAGGAGGTCCGCCGCCTCGGCGCGCGCGAGGGCGTCACGCCCTTCATGGTGCTGCTGGCCGGGTACGCCGTCCTGCTGCACCGCTACGCCCAGTCCCCGGACCTCGTGGTGGGCGTCCCCACGGCCGGCCGTTCGCAGCCCGAGACCGAGGGCGTGATCGGCTACTTCGCCAACACCGTCCCGCTGCGCCTGCGGGTCGACCGGGGCCAGGGCTTCCGCGAGCTGCTCCAGCAGGTCAAGCAGACGGCCCTGGACGCCCACGACCACCAGGACATCCCGCTCGACCTGCTGGTCGACGAGCTGGGGGTGGCGCGGGACCTCAGCCGCAGCCCGCTGATCCAGACGCTGTTCGTGCTGCTGGAGGAGGGCCGCTCCACGCTCGGGGCCGGGCGCAGCGGGCTGGAGCTGGACGGGGTGACGGCCACCGGCCGCCGTCCGGTGACCGGGCACGCCAAGTTCGACCTGTCGCTGGTGGCCGAGGAGACCGGGCGGGGCTACGCCCTGGAGTTCGAGTACGCCACCGACCTGTTCGTCGAGTCCACCGTCCGGCGGATGGCGGAGCACTACGCCCGGCTGCTGGCCGGGGCGGTCGCCGACCCGGCCCGGCCGGTGGGCGAACTCCCGCTGGAGGACCCGGCGGTGGTGGCCGAGCGGGTCCGGTCCCTGAGCGGCGCGGACCTGCCGCACGACCGGGACGTCCTGCTGCACCAGTACGTCGAGCGGTTCGCGCGGAGCACCCCGGACGCCCCGGCGCTCCGGGGCGAGCACGGCGACCTGACGTACCGCGAACTGAACGAGCGGGCCAACCGCTTGGCGCGGGCCCTGGTGGCGCGCGGCGCGGGGCCCGGCGCGGTGGTCGGGATCGCGCTGCCGACCGGGCCCGAGCTGGTGACCGCGATGGTCGCGGTGGTGAAGACCGGGGCGGCGTACCTCGCCGTCGAGGTGAACCACCCGGCCGAGCGGATCCGGTCGGTGCTGGCCGACGCGGGCGCGGCGGTCGTGGTCACCACGCCCGGGCTGCGCGCGACCGTGGCGGGCGGCGCCGAGGTGCTGGTCCCCGCGGACCCGGCCGTGCGCCGGGGCATCGAGGAGCTCGGGTCGGCCGACCTCGGGGTGTCCGTGGGCGCGGACGCGATGGCCTACCTGGTGTACACCTCCGGGTCGACCGGCGAGCCCAAGGGCGTGCCGATCACCCACCGCAACGTCACCCGGCTCTTCCCCGACCCCGATCCGCTGTACGCCTTCGGGCCGGACGACTGCTGGACCCTGTTCCACTCCTGCGCGTTCGACCTCTCGGTCTGGGAGATCTGGGGCGCGCTGAGCCACGGCGCGGTGCTGAGCCCCGTCCCGCCGACGGTCGCCCGGGCCCCGGAGGAGTTCGCCGACCACCTGGTGCGGCACCGGGTCGGCGTGCTCAACCAGACCCCGGCGGCCTACGAGCAGCTGCTGGACCACTTCGCCCGGCACGGCGTCCCCGACGGGCTCCGGCTGCACACCGTGATCGTGGGCGGCGAGGCGTGGGGCGAGGAACTCGCCGAGCGGCACCGGGTGTTGCTCGGCGGGGTGGCCCTGTTCAACGAGTACGGCCCGGCGGAGGCGGCGGTGTGGACGGCGCACCGGCTCGTCCACGACCCGGTGACGAAGCGCTCGCACCCGGTCGACCTCGGTGTGCCGCACAGCGGGAGCCTGGTCGTGGTGCTCGACGAGGGCGGCCGGCCGGTGCTCCCGGGGGCGGTCGGCGAGATCTGCCTCGGCGGCGAGGGGCTCACCCGGGGCTACTGGAAGCGGCCGGAGCTGGACAAGGCCGCGTTCTTCGAGGCGGTCCTGCCGGGGGCCGGGGCGCAGCGGCTCTACCGCACCGGGGACCTGGGCCGGTGCACCGCCGACGGCCGGGTCGAGTTCGTCGGCCGCAAGGACCGCCAGGTGAAGATCCGCGGCTACCGGATCGAGCTGCGCGAGGTGGAGCGCGCGCTGCTGGCCCTGCCCGGGGTCCGGGAGGCGCTGGTCACCGCCGTCGACGGGCGGCTGGTCGCCCATGTGGTGCCGGAGCCGGGGGCCGGCGCCGGCGTTGACGCCCGAACCACCGAAGCCGCCCTGACCGGCGCGCTGCGCGCCCGGCTGCCGCTCCACCTGGTCCCCGCCCACGTGGTGCTGCTGGACGCGTTCCCGCTGACCGCCAACGGGAAGGTCGACCACGACCGGCTGCCCGCGCCGCGTCCGGCGGACCGCGCCGCCGGGGTGGAGCCGAGCACCCCGACCGAGAAGCTGGTCGCCGGGGTGTTCGCCGAGACCCTCGGCGTCGACTCCGTCCCCGCCGACGCTGACTTCTTCGACCACGGCGGGCACTCGCTGCTCGCGACCCAGGCCGCCGCCAGGATCGCCGACCGGTCCGGCCGGCCCTGCCCCGTCCGCGCGCTGTTCGAGTGCGGCACGGCGACCGCGCTGGCCCGGTGGCTGGACGAGGCCCGGGCGGCGGCCGGCGGGCCCGCCGCCCCGGACGGCCCGGCGCTGCCGCGGATCGTCGCCGACCCGCAGCGGCGCTACGAGCCCTTCCCGCTGACCGACGTGCAGCAGGCGTACTGGGTGGGGCGGACGGGCGCGCTGGACTTCGGCGAGGTCTCGGTCCACTGCTACGTGGAGTACGACGTGCCGGACCTCGACGTCGCCCGCCTGGAGCGGGCGTTCAACCGGCTGGTGCGCCGGCACGAGGCACTGCGGCTGGTGGTGGAGGAGGGCCGGCAGCGGATCCTGCCCCACGTCCCGGAGTACCGCATCGCGGTGGCCGACCTGGCCGGGCACGGCCCGGAGGAGGCGCAGCGGGCGCTCGCGGCCACCCGCGACCGGATGGCGCACCAGGTGCTGCCCAGCGAGCGCTGGCCGCTGTTCGAGATCGCCGCGAGCCGGCTGCCGGACCGTCACCGGCTGCACCTCAGCCTGGACGCCCTGGGGCTCGACGCGTGGAGCCTGAACCTCGTCCTCAACGAGTGGGCCCGGCTCTACCGCGACGAGGACGCCGAACTGCCCGCGCTGGACCTGAGCGTGCGCGACTACGTGCTGGCGGAGCGGGAGTTCGCCGGCACGGCGGCCTTCCGCCGCTCCCAGGACTACTGGACGGGCCGGCTGGACACCCTGCCCGCCGCCCCGGCGCTGCCCCTGGCGGCGACCGCCCCGACCGGGCCGCGCCGCTTCGACCGGGTGCAGCGCCGGCTCCCCGCCGCCGACCTGCGCGCCCTGCGCGAACGCGCCGAGCGCCGCGGCCTGTCGCTGTCGGCCGTCCTGGCGGCGGCCTTCGCCGACACCCTCGCCACCTGGAGCGCCGAACCGCACTTCACCGTCACCACGACCCTCTTCAACCGGCTGCCGGTCCACCCCCGGATCAACGCGATCGCCGGGGACTTCACCTCGGTGAACCTCCTGGAGCTGGACTGGTCGGAGCCGGACGTCCCGTTCGCCGAGCGCGCGGGCCGGACCCAGGGCCGGCTCTGGGAGGACCTCGACCACCGCCACTTCGGCGGCGTCCGCGTGCTGCGCGAACTGGCGCGCACCCGGGGGCTCGACGGGGGACCGCTGATGCCGGTGGTGTTCACCTGCCTGCTGGGCGGCGAGGGCGGGGCGGACGGCTGGGAGAGCCTCTTCCCCGACGAGGTCTTCAACATCACCCAGACCCCGCAGGTCTGGCTGGACCACCAGGTCTACGAGTCCCGCGGGGAGCTGGTGCTCTGCTGGGACCACGTGGCGGGGCTCTTCCCGGACGGCCTGGTGCGCGACATGCACGCGGCGTACTGCGCCGCGCTGCGCGCCCTCGCCCGGGACGAGCGGGCCTGGGACCGCGCGCGGCTCACCCCGTTCCCCGAGGCCCAGGCCGAACGCCGGGCCGTGGTCAACGACACCGCCGGGCCGGAGTCGGACCGGCTGCTCCACCAGCTCTTCGAGGACCGGGCCGCGAGCGGCCCCGATGCCGTCGCGGTGGTCGCCGAGGACCGCACCCTGACGTACCGGCAGCTCGACACCGCCGCCAACCGGGCCGCCCGGCGCCTGACGGCCGCGGGCATCGAGCCGGGCGGGCGGGTGGCCGTCCTGGCCGGCAAGGGCTGGCGCCAGGTGGTGGCCTGCCTGGCGGTGCTCAAGGCGGGCGCGGCCTACCTGCCGGTCGACGCCGGTTCGCCGCAGCAGCGGATCGAGGACCTGCTGCGCCGCGCCGAGGTGGGCGGCGTGCTGGCCGACCCGGACCGGCTCGCCCGGGTCACCGGGCCGGCCGGGCGGTGCGCCCCGGGCGGAGCCCCGGTGCTGCCGGTGGACGAGGACCTGCTCGCACCGGTCGCCGAGGGCGAGGACGTCAGCACCCCGCCGACGTGCCGGACGCCCGCCGACCTCGCCTACCTGATCTTCACCTCGGGGTCCACCGGCGAGCCCAAGGGCGTGATGATCGACCACCGGGGCGCGGTGAACACCGTCCTGGACATCAACGACCGCTACGGGATCGGCCCGCGGGACCGGGTCCTGGCGCTCTCCGCGCTGGGCTTCGACCTGAGCGTCTACGACGTCTTCGGCCTGCTCGCCGCGGGCGGCGCGGTGGTCGTCCCGCCGGACGACCAGGTCCGCGAACCGGCGCGCTGGGCCGACTGGGTCCTCGACCACCGGGTCACGGTGTGGAACACGGTGCCGATGTCGATGGAGATGTTCACGACGGCCGTGAGCGGCCGCCCGGACGAGTTCCGCGAGCGGCTGGCGCACAGTCTGCGGCTGGTGCTGCTCAGCGGGGACTGGATCCCCACCGAGCTGCCCGGCCGGGTCGCGCAGGTGTTCGGCGACGTACGGACGGTGGGCCTCGGCGGCGCCACCGAGGCGTCGATCTGGTCGATCGCCCACGAGATCGACCGGGTCGACCCGGGGTGGGCGAGCGTCCCGTACGGACGGCCGCTGCGCAACCAGACCTTCCACGTCCTGGACGGGGCCCTGCGGTCCCGCCCCGACCACGTGCCCGGCGACCTCCACATCGGCGGCACCGGGCTGGCCCGGGGCTACTGGCGGGACGAGGAGCGGACGGCGGCGGCCTTCGTCGTCCACCCCGACACCGGCGAGCGGCTCTACCGCACCGGCGACCGCGGCCGCTACCTGCCGAACGGCGAGATCGAGTTCCTGGGCCGCGACGACCTCCAGGTCAAGGTGGGCGGCCACCGGATCGAACTCGGCGAGATCGAGCACCACCTGGCCGGGCTCCCGGGCGTGCGGCACGGCCTGGCGCACGTCGTCAGGCCGGACGGGCGCACCCCGCGGCTCGCCGCGTACCTGCACGTCGACCTGCCGGAGGAGGACGAGGAGGCCGAGGCCGCGGCGGTCGAGTTCCGGCTGGCACAGCCCGGGCTGCGCGTCCTCGACGGGGAACTCCACCCCCTCGGCAGCGGCACGGACAGCGCCGACGCCGACGCCGCGCTGAGCACGCGCAAGAGCTTCCGGGCCTTCGAGGGCGCCGAGCCGGACCCCCGGGCACTGGCCGACTGGCTCACCGGGGCCCTGGCACCCCGCCCCGCGCCGGGCGACGACCGCTCGGTCGCCGCCGCCGTGCGCCCGCTGCTGGCCCGCACGGTCGAGGGCTCCGCCCTGCCCCGGCGGCGCTACGGATCGGCGGGCTCGCTGTACCCCGTCCGGACCTACCTGGTCGGTGACCGCGACGCCGAGGGTCTGGCCGCCGGGGTGTTCTACCTCGACCCCGTCCGGCACGGGTGGGTCCGGGTGGGCTCCGGCGAGGCGGCGGCCGCCTGGCGCGCCGCCCACGGCGGCCGGGGCCCGGCCCTGCTGCTGGTGGCCAAGGGCTCGGCGATCGAGCCGCAGTACGGCGGGCGGAGCCTGCGCTACGCGGCGGTCGAGGCCGGGTCGATGGCCCAGCTGGTGAGCGACGCGACCGGGGCGGCCTGGCGGCTGCGGCAGGACCGCGAGGCGGGCGGGCTGGCCCCGCTGGTGCTGGAGAGCCCGGACTGCCGGCTGCTGGGCGTGCTGGAACCCGGCCCGGTGGACGAGGCGGCCGGTGGCGCCGTGGACGAGGTGCTCCCGGACGGCCTCACCGTGCTGGTGCACGTCAGGCCGGGCGCCGTCCCGGCCGGGGCCGGCGGCGGACTGTCGGCGGGCTGGCACCGCTGGGAGGGTGGTCGCTGGGCCGGCTTCGCCGGGCCGGAGCCCGCACCCGACCTCAGCAACCCGGACAACTGGTCGATCTACCAGGGCGCGACGGCCGCCGTGTTCCTGCTCGGCCCCACGTCCGGCGGTCCCACGCCCGGGGTGGAACGGGAGCCCGGGGCAGCCGAGTCGGCGGCCGGCCGGCTGGTGCAGCGGCTCGCGGACACCGGCCACCGCCACGGACTCGGCGGCTGCTCGATCGGCGAACTCGACCCGACCGGCGACCGGATCGTCCGGGCCGCGGCCGGCGGCGGCGAGGTCCTGCACGCCTTCTTCGCCGGTCCGGTGGCCGACGCCCAGCGCGCCGACCCGCGGCCGAGCGAAGCCGTCCCGTTCCGCCGGGTGCTCGCCCGGCTGGCCCGGACGGCGCTGGAGCGCCGGCTGCCCCCGTACATGGTCCCCGAGCACTACCTGGTGCTCGGCGAGCTGCCGCTGTCGCGCAACGGGAAGGTCGACCGCGGCCGGCTGCCCGCCCCGGCGGCGGCCGCGGCGCAGCGGCCCGCGCGGCCCGCGGGCGACGGGCGGCCGTACGGCGCGACCGAGCAGGCGGTCGCCCGGCTGTGGGCCGAGCTGCTGGGGGTCACGCCCGGGCCGGAGGACGACTTCTTCGCCCTCGGCGGCCACTCGCTGACCGCGACGCTCCTACTCAACCGCGTCCGGGAGGTCTTCGGGGTCGAACTCCAGCTGCGCGGCATCTTCCTGCACCCCGACGTGGGCGGGCAGGCCGGGCTGATCGAGGCCGCCCGCGCCGACGGCCCCGCGGCGGTGGTGGTGGCGGCGGACCGGACCCCGGCCCTGCGGCGGCGCTCGGCCACCCGGGCACCGGCCTCCTCCGGCCAGCAGCGCCTGTGGTTCGCCGAGCAGCTCGCCCCGCCCGGGCTGCGCGGCGCCGTCTACGCGATGCCCTCGGCCGTCCTGATCGAGGGGGCGACGGACTGGCCGCTGCTGTGCCGGGCCGTGCAGCGGATCGTGGACCGGCACGAGGTGCTGCGGACCACCTTCCGGATCGCCGACGGGCGGATCGAGCAGGTCGTCCACGCGCGGATGCCCGTCGACCTGGAGGTCGAGGACTGCCCGGGCGTGGACGAGGCCGACCGGCGGGCGTACGCCGACCGGCGGCTGCGCGAACTGGCCGGGCACCGCTTCGACCTGGCCCACGGCCCGCTGTTCCGCTTCCACGTGCTCCGGCTGGCCGAGGACCGCCACCTGCTGTTCAGCGCGCTGCACCACATCGTCTCCGACGGCTGGTCGGTCGGCGTCTTCGCCGCCGAGCTCGACCTCGCCCAGCGGGCCGAACGCGACCGACAGGCTCCCGAACTGCCCGAGTTGGCGCTCCAGTACGCCGACTACGCGGCCTGGCAGCAGGAGCCCGCCACCCAGCGGGCCGCCACCGCGCGGGTCGACTTCTGGCACCGGACGCTGTCCGGGGCGCCCGCCACCTCGGTGCCGCCGGCCGACCTGCCCCGGCCCGCCCGGCAGGACTTCACCGGATCCAGCGTCAGCCGGCCGCTGCCGCCCGGACTGGCCGCCCGGATCGAGGAGCACTGCCGCACCCTCGGCGTCACGCCCTTCGCCTTCCACCTGGCGGCCTACACGGCCTGGCTGTCCCACAGCACGGGCCAGGACGACCTGGTGGTGGGCACCCCCGTCGACTCCCGCCACCACCCGGACCTGGAACGGCTGATCGGCTTCTTCGCCAACATGCTGGCCCTGCGCGTCGACCGGGCGGCGCGGAGCACCTTCGGCGAGCACGCCCGGGCGGTGCAGGAGCGCCTGCTGGCCGCCCACGAGCACCGGGAGGTGCCGTTCGAGAGCGTGGTCGACGCGCTCGGCCTCGACCGCCGCTCCGGCCGGCACCCGCTCTTCCAGACCACCTTCGTGCACGAGAGCGCCGACCGGGCCGCCACCCTGCCCGGAGCCGTCCCCGTACCGCTGGAGTCGACCGTCGCCCGCTACGAGGTCAGCGTGCTGCTGCGGCCGCGCGGCGGAGAGTGGGAGCTCACCGTCGAGTACGCGACCGGGCTCTTCCTGCCCGGGACGGCGCACCGCTGGCTCGACGAACTCCTGCTGCTGCTGGACGCGGCCGCCACCGACCCGGGGGCGCGCCTCGACGAGCTGACCGCCGTGCTGGACGCCGCCGAACAGGACCGCACCGGAGGCCGCCGCGGCCCGCACCGCCCGCTGTCGGAGACCACCGTCGCCGAGCGCTTCGAGGAGATGGCGCGGCTGCACGCCGACGCGTGCGCGATCCGCTCCGGCGACGGCGGCCGGGAGACGCTCACCTACCGCGAACTGGACGCCCGGGCGAACCGGATCGCCCGGCTGCTGCTCGCCCACGGGGCCGGACCGGGGCGGGTGGTGGCCGTCCGCCTGCGCCGTACGGCCGACCTGTTCGCCACCTACCTGGCCGTGCTCAAGACCGGCGGCTGCTACGCGGCGATCGACGGCGGCAACCCGCCCGCCCGGATCGCCGCCCTGCTGGCCGACCTGGCGCCCGACCTGGTCGTCACCGACCGGGCCGACGCCGCCCCGACCACCGACGGCCCCTGCCTGGTGCTGGACGAACGGTCGGGCGCCGACCTCGACGACGGCCCCCTGCCCACCGCGGCCGGCCCCGACGACCTGGCCTACATCGTCCACACCTCGGGCTCCACCGGCGAGCCCAAGGGCGTGCGGATCCGGCACCGCGGCGTGGTCAACCTGGCGCTCTCCCAGCACGACCACTACGAGGTCGGACCGGGCCGCCACGTGCTCTCCCTGGCGTCCTGCGGGCACGACGGCTCGGTCTGGGAGTGGACCACGGCGCTGCTCAACGGGGCGACGCTCAGCATCGTGGCGGACTCCGCCGCCGAGGTGGTCAACCGGCTGCACCACCCGGACCGGCACCCGCCGGTCCACCTGGCCGCGCTCACCCCGACCGTGCTGGCCACCCTGCCCCCACACGCCCTGCCCGACCTCCAGGTGCTGGTGGTCGCGGGGGAGAGCTGCCCGCAGAGCCTGATCGACCGGTGGTCCGGCCGGGCCCGGATGTTCAACTTCTACGGGCCCAGCGAGGCCACCGTGACCGCCACGGCCTTCCCCGTCGACGGGCGGCGCGGCGCCGCCACCATCGGGCTGCCCGTGCGCAACACCGAGGTCCGGCTGCTCGACGAGCGGCTCCGCCCGGTGCCCCCCGGCGGCAGCGGCGAGATCTGCATCGGCGGCGTCGGACTGGCCGAGGGCTACCACCGGCGGGACGGCGAGACCGCCGCCGCGTTCGTCGAGACCGTGATCGGCGGCCGCCCCACCCGGCTGTACCGCACCGGCGACCGGGGCCGCTGGTCGGCCGACGGCCTGCTGGAGTTCCTCGGCCGGCTCGACGAGCAGGTGAAGGTCCGCGGCGTCCGGGTCGAGCCCGGCGAGGTCCGCGCCCGGCTGCTCGACCTGCCGGGCGTCGACCAGGCGGCGGTGGTCGCCGACGCCGGGTCGGGCGAGGTCCGGCTGCTCGGCTACCTGGTCGCGGCACGACCGCTCGACCTGGACGCGCTGCGGGACCGGCTGCGGGCCGCCCTGCCGGACGCGATGGTCCCCGCCTGGCTCTGCCAGGTCGACGCCCTGCCCCGGGCCCTGAGCGGAAAGGTCGACGCGGCGCGGCTGCCCCGGCCCGAGGCGGCCCCGGCGCCGGAGGAGGCCTCCCCGGGGGCCGGCTCGACCGTGCAGCGCCTCCAGGGGCTGATGGAGACGGTCCTGGAGGGCCGACGGCTCGGGCCCGAGGACGACTTCTTCCGCCACGGCGGCCACTCGCTCAAGGCCGTCCAACTCGTCACCGCCGTGTACGAGGAGTTCGGCACGGAGCTGGAGGTCCGGGACGTGTTCGACCACCCCACGGTGGCGGAACTGGCGCAGCTGATCGACGACAAGGGGCAGACCCGATGACCGGCGCACCCACCCGGACCCGGCGTCAGCCGGTCTCCCGCTTCCAGCGGCAGCTCTGGCTGGCCGAGCGGATCGCCCCCGCACCGGGCACCTACAACCTCCCGGTGCTCCTGGAACTGCGCGGCACCCCGCAACTCCCCGCCCTGGCAGAGGCGTTGCGCACCCTGCTGCGGCGGCACGCCGTGCTGCGCTGGCAGTTCCCCGAGGCGGACGGCGAACCCCACGCCGAGGACAGCGGCGACCCGGAGGTGCCGGTCGCCGAACTCGACTGGCGGGAGCTGTCCGCACCGGACCGGGAGGCACGGCTCGCCGCGTTCTTCCGGGAGCCCTTCGCGCTCGACCGGGGGCCGCTGGTCCGGGCCGCGCTGGCCCGGACCGGGCCGGACCGCCACTGGTTCGCGCTCTGCGTGCACCACCTCCTGGTGGACGGCTGGTCGATCGGCATCCTGCTGCGCGAACTGGCCGCCGCCTACAGCGCCGCCGTGCACGGCCGGGAGCCCGAACTCCCGCCCCCCGGCACCCCGTTCGCGCAGGACGTCGAGCGCGAACCGGCCGACCTGACCCGGCAGTCGGAGTTCTGGAAGAAGTCCCTGGCCGGTGCTCCGCAGCGGCTCACCCTGCCCTTCGAACGCGGCCGCGACTCCTGGTCGGGGCAGGCCCGGCGGTACGACTTCGGCCTCTCCCCGGAACTCAGCGCCCGACTGCGCGGGCTCGGCGAGGAACGCCGCGCCAGCCCCGCGATGACGCTGATGACGGCCTACCTCGCCCTGCTGGCCCGGTTCGGCGCCACCACCGACGTGCTCGGCACGGTGCCGGTGGTCAACCGGCTGCGCCCGGGCCTGGGCGACACCGTGGGCCTGCTCACCAACACCCTGCCGGTGCGGCTGACCCTCGCCCCCGGCGCGAGCTTCGCCGACGCCCTGACCCAGGTGCGCGACCGGCTGCTGAACGCCATGGCCAACGCCGACGTGCCGTACCAGCAGATCGTCGACGCCGTCGCCACCGGGCGCGAGCCCCACGTGCCCACGCTCTGCCAGACGCTGTTCACCTGGGGGGAGAGCGGGCCGCCGCTCGTCCTGGACGGCCTGGAGACGGAGCTGCGGCCGGCCCCCGAGATCGCCGTCAGGTTCGACCAGATGCTGTTCGCCGGGGAGCGGGACGGCCGCATCGAGCTCCGCCTGGAGTACCCGGCCGAGCTCTACGACGAGGACTCCGTCGCCGAGTTCGCCGAGAGCTACGTCGCCTGCCTGACGGCGATGGCCGAGGACTGCGACCAGCCGGTCGAATCGGCCTCGCTGGTCTCCGAGCGGCAGCGCCGCCGGATGGCCGCGTGGTCGCGGCCCCGGCCCGAGCCGCCGCGGTCGCGCACCGTCCACCAGGCGGTCGAACACTGGGCCGCCACCGGCCCGCGGGTGGTCGCGCTGCACCGGGGCGAGCGCACCTGGGACTACGGGTGGCTCAACGCCACCGCCAACCGGCTCGCCCGCAGGCTGCGTGCCGCCGGGATCGGGCCCGGCGACGTCGTCGCGCTGCGGATGGAGCGCTCGGTCGAACGGGTCGTCGCCTGGCTGGCGACGGCCAAGGCCGGCGCCTGCTACCTGTCCGTCGACCCGGGCGACAGCGAGGCCGGGGAGGTCGGTAAGGCCGTCGCCGGGGCCGCGCTGCTGCTGGCGCACGAGGCCCTGGCGGCCGACCCCCTCCCGGGCGTCCCGCTGCTGCTCTGGGAGCGGATCGCCTCGGAACTCGCCGCGCTGGACGGCACCGACCTCGGGCTGGACGTCGACCCCGACGACCCGGCCTGCCTGGTGTTCACCTCCGGAACCACCGGGCCGCCCAAGGCGGTCCGGCTGGCGCACCGCGGCCTGGTCAACCTCGCCGCCCACCACCGGGAGGCCTTCGGGGTCGGGCCGGGCGAGGTCGTCCTCCAGCTCGCCGCCGCCGGCTGCGACGCCTCGGCCGGGGAGTGGGCGGGCGCGCTCGCCAACGGCGCCGCGCTGCGGCTCCCGCCGACCCGGGACGTCCACGACCGTCCGGCCGAGGTCGTCGCGGCGCTGCGCGAGCCCGGTGCCACCGTGGTCGCCCTGCCGCCCTCCCTCGCCGCGGCGCTGCCCGACGACGCCCTGCCCGCCGTCCGGGTGCTGCTGCTGCGGGGCGAGCCGTCCCCGCCCGAGCTGCTGACCAGGTGGGCGGCGCGGGTGCCGGTGGTGGCCGACACCTACGGCGTCGGCGAGGCCACGGTGACGAGCACCAGCTTCGTCCACCGGCCCGGGTTCCCCGCCCGGACGGTGGGCACGGCCCTGCCCGGCGTCGGGATCCACGTCCTGGACGAGGCCGGCCGTCCGCTCCCGCCCGGCCTGGTCGGCGAGATCGGCGTCTCCGGCGAGGGCCTGGCACCCGGCGAGGGCCTGACGCCCGGTGGGGGCCTGACGCCCGGCCACCCGAACAGCCCGAACGGCCCGGACGGGGCTCCGGCTCGGATCCACCGCACCGGCGACCTGGGCCGGTTCCTGCCCGACGGCAACCTGGTGTTCGAGGGCCGCCGCGGCGACCGGACCGAACTGCGCGGCCACCGGGTCGACCCGGACCGGATCGCCTCGGCCCTGCGCACCCACCGCACGGTGCGGGACGCCGCGGTGACCGCCGCCCCGGTCGGCACCGACGGCCCCCGGCTCACCGCCTACGTGGTGCCCGCGGGCCAGGCCCCCGTCGGCGAGGAGGCCCGCGCCCGGCTGCGGCTGGAGCTGCGCGACCACCTGGCCGAGCGGCTCGGACCCCACCCGGTGCCCGAGGCGTATGTCCTGCTCGACGAACTGCCGCTGAACCCGCGCAGCCTGACCCTCCGGCCGCGGGCCCTGCCCCGCCCCGGGGCCGACAGCCTGCTCGGCCCGGACGCCTCCGCCCTGCGCACCGCCACCCAGCGGGAACTGGCCGGGATCTGGAGCGGGTTGCTGGGCGTGGAGACGGTCGGCCCGGACGACTCGTTCTTCCTGCTGCGCGGCAACTCGCTGCTGGTGGTCAAGGTCGGCCACGCGATCCGCGCCCGCTTCGGCGTCGACCTGCCGGTCCGCCGGCTCTTCGAGCGCAGCACGCTGCGCGACCTCGCCGAGACCGTGGACGAGGCACTGGCCGCCCGGGACGCCGTGGACCCGGCGGCGCGCCGGGCCCCGGCCGAGCCCCTGCCGCGGGCCACCGACCGGCCGGAGTGGCCGCTGTCCTTCGCCCAGGCCCGGATGTGGTTCCTGGACCGGCTCACCGACGGCAACCCCGCCTACCACGTGCCGCTGGCCCTGCGGCTGACCGGGCGGGTGTCGGCCGAGGAGGTCGGGCGGCTGCTGACCGCGCTGGTGCGCCGGCACGAGGTGCTGCGCACGGCGTACGTCGAGACCGACCGCCGGCCCGTCCAGCGGGTCCTGGCGGCCGCGCCGGTCCGGGTCGATGTCAGCGACCTGCGGGGCCTCGACCGCGCGGCCGGCGAGCGGGAGTGGCGCCGCCTGGCCGCCGCCGACCTGGCGCGGCCGTTCGCCCTCACGGCGGGGGAGAACCTGCGGGCCCGGCTGGTGGAACTGGGCGAGGAGCACGCCGTCCTGCTGCTCTGCCTGCACCACATCGCCGTCGACGGCTGGTCGGTGGAGCAGCTGCTGGCGGAGCTGGCCGCGCTCTCCCGCGGCGAGGACCTGCCGCCGGTGCCGCTGCGCTACGTCGACTACGCCAGCTGGCAGCGGGAGATCGGCTCCGACCGGCTCGACCAGCAGCTGGCCCACTGGAAGTCCCGACTCGACGGCGCCCCCGAGCGGTTGGAGCTGCCGACCGACCACCCCCGGCCGCCCGAGCAGGACTACCGCGGCGCCACCGTGACCCGCCCGCTGGCGGAGGGGCTCAGCGCCGGGCTGCGGAGGCTCGCCGCCGACCGCGGGGTCACCGAGTTCGTGCTGTACCTGACGGCGTTCCAGGTGTGGCTGGGCCGGATGGCGGGCAGCGAGGACGTCGTGGTGGGCACGGCGGTGGCCGGCCGGCACTACGTGGGCAGCGACCGGCTGGTCGGGCTGATGGCCAACTCGCTCGCCCTGCGGCTGCGCCACGAGGGCACCGAACGCTTCACCGACCTGGTCGCCAGGGCGCGGGACACCGTCGTCACCGCCCAGGAGAACCAGGACCTGCCGTTCGAGCTGCTGGTCGACCACCTGGACATGGCCCGCGACCTCGGCCGCACCCCGGTCTTCCAGACCATGTTCACCCTCGCCGACCGGCTCCCCGCGCCGTTCGACCTGGCCGGGGCCACCGCCGAACTGCTCACCCTGGACGCCGACACGGCCAAGTTCGACCTCTCCCTGCACGTCCAGACCGGCGGCGTCGACGGCCCCTACCTGCGGGCCGACCACGCGACCGCGATCCTCGCGCCGGACACCGTGGCGCAGTGGCTGGAGGGCTTCGAGACCTTCCTGCGGTCGGTCCTCGCCCGGCCCGACGGCCCGGTCCGCGACCTCGACCTGCTGCCCCCGGCGAGCCGCGCCGCACTGCGCCGCCTCGGCTCCGGACCGGTCCGCGCCTACGGGCCGGAGCCGGTCACGGACCTGGTCGCCGACTGGGTCCGCCGCGACCCCGGGCGCACCGCCGTCGAGGACGCGACCGGACGGCTCGGCTACCGCGAACTCTCCGACCTGGCCGACCGGGTCGCCGCCGGCCTGCACCGGCACGGCGTGTGCCCCGGGGACCCGGTGGTCGTCGCCCTGCCTCGGGACCGCCGGCTGCCCGCCGCGCTGCTCGGGATCCTGCGGGCCGGCGCCTCCTTCGTCCCCGTCGACCCGGCCCACCCGGCCGCCCGCACGGCGCACGTCGTCGAGGACTGCGGCGCCCGCCTGGCGCTGGGCGACCCGGGCGCCGCCGGGCTGTCCTGCGTCGGCTGGGCGGACCTCATCGAGGCCGGCGGGGCGCCCGGGCCGATCGGGCCGGGGCCCGACGCGGTCGCGTACACGATCTACACCTCGGGCTCCACCGGCCGCCCCAAGGGCGTGGTGGTCTCCCACCGGAGCCTGGCCAACTCCCTGCGGGCGATGGCCGAGGTGCTCGGCACCGGCCCGGGCCACCGGCTGCTGGCGATCACCACCACCGCCTTCGACATCTCCGTCCTGGAACTGCTCCTCCCGCTCACCGCCGGGGGCACCGTGATCGTGGCGGACGAGCAGGCCCAGCGGGACCCGGACACCCTGCGGACGTGGCTGGAGGAGCACCGGGCCGACGTCCTCCAGGCCACCCCGGCCACCTGGCAGGGCCTGCTCGACACCGGATGGGCCGCGCCCCGCGACTTCACCGCGGTCGTCGGCGGCGAAGCCCTGCCCCAACCGCTCGCCGACCGGCTCACCGAGCGGACGGGCACCGCGTGGAACGTCTACGGCCCCACCGAGGCCACCATCTGGAGCACGGCGGCCCGGCTGGTCCGCCACGAACGCGTGCACCTGGGCCGGCCCCTGCCCAACACCCGGGCGTCCGTCCTGGACGCCTCCGGCCGGCCGGTGCCCCAAGGGGTCGTCGGGATGCTGCACCTGGCCGGGGCCGGGCTCGCGGTCGGCTACCTCGGGCGCCCCGACCTGGACGCGGCGGCCTTCGGCACCGACCCGGAGACCGGCGAGCGGCTCTACCGGACCGGCGACCTGGCCAGGATGCGCGCCGACGGCACCCTGGAGTTCCTCGGCCGCCAGGACGCCCAGGTGAAGATCCGCGGCTTCCGGATCGAACCGGGCGACGTCGAGGCGACGCTGTCCCGACTGGCCGGTGTGGAACGGGCGGTGGTGACCGCCGTCGGCTCCGGGGCGCACGCCCGGCTGGTCGCCTTCCTCCAGCAGGCCGGCCCGGACGCGGACGGCCCGGGCGCGGACGGACTGGATGCGGACGGACTGGCCGAGGCCGCCCGCCGCCGGGCGCAGGAGCAGCTGCCCGAGTACCTGCGGCCGTCCCAGTACCTCGTCCTCGCCGAGCTGCCGCTCACCCCGAACCGCAAGGTGGACACCGCCGCGCTGCGCGCACTGGCGGCCGAGCGGACGACCGCCGCCCGACCGGACGACCCGGTGATGATGACCCCGGTGCAGTACGCGCTGCGGCGGCTCTGGCGCACCGTCCTCGGCGGGGCCGCGCCGGGCCTGCGGGACGACTTCTTCGCCTCCGGCGGGACGTCGGTGCTCGCCGTCCGGCTGGCCCGGGAGATCCAGCGGGAGTTCGGCACGGAGGTCCGGGTGGCCGACGTCTTCCACGGCCGCACCGTCGAGCGGCTCGCCGAACTGGTCGGCCGGGCCGGCGGCACCCCGCCGCAGCTGCCCGTCCTGCTCGACCTGCCCGACCTCGGCAACGGCGCCGCCACGGCACCGGCCGACGGCGAACCGCCCGTCTTCGCGATCCATCCGGCCGGCGGCACCGCGTACTGCTACCAGCCGCTGGCGGAACTGCTGCGCTCCGTGCGCTGCGTGGGCGTCAACCACCCCCACCTCGACGACCTGGAGCACCGCTACGCAACGCTGCGCGAGATGGCCGAGGAGTACGCCCGGCTGCTGCGGGCCCGGCAACCCGCCGGCCCGTACCGGCTGCTGGGCTGGTCCTTCGGCGGAACGCTCGCCTACGAGATCGGCCGGGTCCTGGAGCGGGCGGGGGAGCGGGTCGCCGGAGTCGTGATCCTCGACGCCCACAACTGGGGGCCGCGCGCCGCCGCGCTCGCCGCCCTCGACATCGACGAGGTGCTGGAACACCAGCGCCGCAACGGCCAGCACGTCGACCGCTTCATGGAGAAGGACGCCCGGGAGAGCGACCGGCTGCTGCGGGCGAGCTGCGCGACGGCGGCCGGCTTCCCCGTCCTGCTGTTCAAACCCACCGACCGGGACGAAGTCGCCCCGGCGCTGTTCGACGACGAGCACAACGGCTGGCGGGGCCTGCCCGCCGCACTGACCCTGCGGCGGGTCGAGGGCAACCACGGCAGCCTGCTCCGCAAGCCGGCCCTGGACCGGATCGCCGCCGAGGCCGACGACTTCTTCGCCGTGACGATCGGAGTGACGACATGATCCCGCCTCCCCTGGAGAACGCGCTCTACGGCATCCACGCCACCCACGCCCTGCGGCTGGCCGACCGGCACGGCGTCTTCACCCACCTGCTGCGCCACGGCCCGGCCACCGCACCGGCCGCGGCCGCCGAACTGGGGCTCGACGCCGAGACCCTGGAACGGCTGATGCTGCTGCTCAAGGTCTCCGGACTGCTCGCCGACGCCGGCGGCGGCCGGTACGAACTCCCCGCCGGGACGGCCGACTTCCTCGCCCCCGACGGCCCCCGCTACCTGGGCGGCTTCGTCGAGCACCTGGTCACCGACGCCTCCCGCCAACTGGAGCTGCTGGACGGGTACCTGACCCACGGCAAGGACGCCGTGGACGCGGACCTCCCGGACGCGTTCGCCCGGATCCACCGGGACGGCGCGTCGACCGAGCGGTTCCTCGCGGCCATGTGGCAGCTGAGCCACCACGCCTCCGACCGCCTGGCCGAACTCGCCGACCTGGGCACGGTGACCAGGCTGGTCGACGTCGGCGGGGCCAACGGCCCCTTCGCCGTCGCCGCGCTGCGCCGCCACCCGGCCCTGCGGGCCACCGTGTTCGACCTGCCCGAGGTCGAGCCGTTCCTCAAGGCCAAGCGGAGCGAGCACGGACTCGACGACCGGCTGGACTTCCGGGCCGGGGACTTCTTCCGCGACGAGCTGCCCCCCGGCGACTGCTTCGCCTTCGGCTACGTCCTGTCGGACTGGTCCGACGCCACCTGCCTCGACCTGCTGCGCTCGGCCCACCGGGCCTGCGCGCCCGGCGGCCGGGTGCTGGTGATGGACCGGCTGTTCGACGAGGACCGCGACGGCCCGCTCGGCGCCGCCGTGATGAACCTGTCGATGCACGTGGAGACCCAGGGGCGGCACCGCTCGGCCCGGGAGTACGCCGGACTGCTGGAGGCCGCCGGGTTCACCGCCTGCGAGGTGCGCCGCTCCGACGGCGACAAGCACCTCGTGACGGCCCGCCGGTCGTAGGCCTCGTCCGGGCCCGGCCCCAATCCCTCGTCGAACCACCGGAGGTGACCCCGTGGAACCGCGCTTACCGGAACACTGCGCACACATCGTCAGGATCCAGCGGGAGCGCGGCCGCGCGGCGCTCGCACCCGAACGGCTCGACGAGCTGGCCGGGTACCACGACCGGCCCCCGGCGCCCGCCGACGGGGAGGCGGACGGCGAGGCGGAACTGCTCGGACTGCTGACCCGGCCGTTCAGCCGGACGACGGACATACCGAGGTACTACCGCTACACCGACCTGCACATCTTCGACTGGTTCCTGGAGCAGCGGCCGGACGACCAACTGACCGGCGCAGCCGAGGCGTTGGCGGTCTCACTGACCGCCCTGCTCGCAGTGGAGCGGGCCGCCCCGGCCGGAGCGATCGACCCCGCGACCTCGGCCGAGCGGCAGCAGCGGCTGCGGGCCCCGCTCGACCGGGTGGCGGAACTGACCTTCGACCCGGCCGGGGCGGTCCCGCTGGGGGAGGCGCTGCGCGCCCGGGAGAGCGACCCGCGGGCGCGCTGGAACCGCTTCGTGCTGGCCGAGTGCACCGGCTTCCCACAGTCCGACAAGCACGACGAGCACCTCTTCCTGCGCTCCGTGCACGCCTGCGAGATGGTCTTCTTCCTGGTCCGCGCCCTCGTGCTGCGGGCCGCCGAGACCTGCGCGGGCGACCGGCGGGAGGCCCGGACCAGGCTCCGCCAGGCCGTGCTGACGGCCGAACTGCTGAACGGCGTGTTCAGCGCGCTGTGGACGATGTCGCCCGAGCGCTTCATGGAGTTCCGGGCGGAGACCGGCGACGCCAGCGCCGTGCAGTCCATGAACTACCACGCCATGGAGATCGTGCTCTACGGCCTGGACCCGGAGAAGGAGAAGGTCCTCGCGGAGTACGGGCACCTGGCCGAACTGCGCGGGATCCTCGCCGAGGAGTGGCAGGCCCAGGGTGCCCGGGTGCGGGCCGCCGGGGACGGCGAGATGGACCGCCACCTCGACGCACTGCTACGGGTGCTCCGCCGTTGGCGCGGGCGCCACTACGGCTTCGCCGTCCGGTACCTGACCCCCGAGCTCACCGGCTCCGGCGGCACCGAAGGCGCGAACTACCTCAAGAGGTTCGTGGAGAAGCGGGGCCTTCCGGCACCCGAGCGGTCCCGGGGCGTCCGGACCTTCCTCACGTGCTGACCACCGGAGAGAACGAGGAGACCATGCCGACCGAGCGACTCACCCTGGTGTGCCTGCCCTTCGCCGGGAGCGGGGCCGGCTTCTACCGCGCCTGGGCCGACCTCGCGGTGCCCGGCCTGACGGTGCTGCCGGTCCAACTGCCCGGGCGGGAGGAGCTGTTCCTGGACGAACCGCTCACCGAGGTGGCCCAGGCCGTCGCCCTGCTCACCCCCCGGATCGCCGAACTCACCGAAGGCCGGCGGTTCGCGCTCCTCGGCCACAGCCTCGGCGCCGTGCTCAGCTACGAGATCGCGCTCGCCCTCGACCGGCAGGGCGACGGAGGCCCGGAGCACCTGTACGTCAGCGGCTCACCCGGCCCGTCGAACGGGCGCGAGGCCCGCGCCACCGGGCTGGACGACACCGAATTCCTGGCCCGCGTCCAGGAGTTCGCCGGCTACCGGCACGAGGCCTTCGACGACCCGGACCTGCGGGAGGTCCTGCTGCCGGTGCTCCGCGCCGACGTCGCCATGCACGAGGACTACGCGCCGAGCACGACCGAGCCCCTGCGCGTCCCGGTCACCTCGCTGCGGGGCGCCGAGGACGACCTGGTCACCGCCGCGCAGGCCCGGCAGTGGCAGGACGTCACCGAGGGGGAGTTCCGCTACCTCGAACTGCCCGGCGGCCACATGTACCTGGTCGACTCGCCCGAAGCCCTGCTGCGGGCCGTCGCCCGGGGCCGCACCGAGCAGGGGACGGAGGAAGCGCGGACATGCAGCTGACGGACCGGACCGCCGTGATCACGGGAGCGGCCCGCGGGCTCGGCCGCGCGTGCGCCCTCCGCTTCGCCCGCGAGGGCGCCGACCTGGTGCTCCTCGACCTCGCCGGCGACCTGGACGGCGTGGACTACCCGCTGGGCAGCCGCAGCCAGCTGGACCACACGGCCGAGCTGTGCGAGGAGCACGGCAGCGCGGTCGTCACCGCCGCGGTCGACCTGCGCGACCCGGCGGGCGTGCAGGAGGCGGTCGGCCGGGCGCTGGAGCGCTTCCACCGGATCGACGTGCTCGTCAACAACGCCGGCATCGCGGCGCCGTCCGGCCGCCCGGTGCACGAGACCAGCGAGCGCGACTGGGCGCTCATGCTGGACGTCAACCTCTCCGGCGCCTGGCGGATGATCAGGGCGGTCGCGCCGGGCATGGTCGAGCAGGGGTCCGGGAGCATCATCAACGTCTCCTCGACCGCCGGACTGGTCGGCTACCGCTACTTCGCGGGGTACGTCGCCGCCAAGCACGGACTCATCGGCCTGACCAAGGCCGCGGCCCTGGACTACGCGCCCCACCGGATCCGGGTCAACGCGCTCTGCCCCGGCTCGGTGCGCGACGACCCGCTGGTCGAGGGCCGGATGCTCACCGAGATCGCCCGCTCCCTCGACCTGCCGCCGGAGGGCCACGAGGAGGCCTTCCTCCGCGACCAGCCCATGAACGCGCTCGTCGAACCCGCCGACGTGGCCGGGGCGGCGCTCTGGCTGGCCGGGGACGACTCCCGCCGGGTGACCGGAACGGTCCTCACCGTCGACGGCGGCTTCGTCACCCGGTGACGGCACCGGACCGTCCAGAGCTCGGCAGGAGGCCGACCGTGGTTGCACAGACCGAAGTGACGCCGCCCCCACCCGTGGCCGGACCGCCCACCGGCACCGGCCACGACCGGGCGCACCCCGGGCTGCCCTCCGGCCTGCGGCTGCCCGCGCAGGGGCGGGCCTGCCACGGGGTGATCGCCCGGCTGCCCGGCACGCCCGGCCCGGACGACACCGGCCGACGGCTGGAGCAGGCCGCCCGCCACCGGCCGGAGCTCGGCTCGCCCCGGCTCTGGGAGACCAGGGTCCCGACCGCCCGGGACGACCCGCGGGCCGCCGCGCGGGCCCGGCGGGAGCTGCTGCGCCCGGTCGGCGACGAACGCTCCCCGCTCCGCGCCGTCCGGCTGACGTACGCCGACGGAACCGCGGACCTGGTGCTCGTCGCCCTGCGCCACCTCGTCCCGCGCGCCCTGCTGGAGCAGCTGGCCGGGGCCCTGCTCACCGGGGCGGCGGTGGAGCCGCCGTCCGCCGACGCGCCGTCCGCGCCGTCCACCCCGTCCACCCCGTGTGCCGCGCCCGCCCCGGCCGACTGGGGCCTGGGGGACCGGCACCGTGGCGGTACCGTCAGCGCCCGCCCGCTCGCCGTGCCCGGCCCCGGAGCGGGCCTGGGACCGGGGACCGCGCGGCTGCTCCTGGAGGCCCTCGCCCTCACCGTCGCCCGGTACGCCGGAACGGAGACCGTGACGATCGGGCACCTCGACGTGGCACGCGGACGAGCGGAGCGCGCGCGCCTGAGCACCCGGCAGATCGACGAGCAGCAGAGCGTCGCCGACCGACTCGCCGCACCTGGACCCGAAACCGGCCTCTCCCCTGGTCCGGCCCCCGGTCCGGAGCTCCCGGCGGTCGGCGTCGTCCACGCCGAGGCCTGGGACGGCTGCACCTACCTGCCCTGCCTGACGCCCGTCTTCCCGATCACCGTGCACCTCCTGGAACGCCCCGACGGCGCGGTCGAGGCGTCCTGCTGGTTCGACGAGGGCGTCCTCGCCCCGGAGGTGGCCGACACCTTCTGCGCCTCGGTCGAGCGGCTGGCCGCACGGTTCGCGGCCGACTCCGGCACGACCGTGCCGGCCACGCTGCCGCCCCTGACCCCGGAGGAGACGGCCCGGGTCCTGCACCGGGGCGGCGCCGGCCGGGCCCCCGGCCCCGGCGCCGACCGGCGGATCGACGACTGCTTCGAGGAGGCGGCCCGCCGACGCCCCGACGCGGTGGCGCTGACCGACGGGCACGGAGAGCTGACGTACGGACAGCTCGACGAGCGCGCCGGCCTGGTCGCGGCAGGCCTGCACGCCCTCGGAGTCGCCCCGGGGAGCAAGGTCGGTGTCTGCCTGGACCGCGACGCCTCGGTGGTCGTCGCGATGCTCGGCATCCTGAAAGCCGGGTGCGCCTACGTCCCGATGGACGTCCGCTACCCGGCGGACCGGCTGCGGTACGTCGTCGAGGACGCGCGACTGCCCCTCGTCGTCGCCGACGCGGAGTCCTTCCCCGCCGTCGCGGACGTCCGGGTCGTGGGCCTCGACGAGCTGAGCGCCCTCGGCCTGCCCGGCGGGGGCGGCGACCGACGGCCGGGAACCCCCGCCGACGACGCCTACGTGATCTACACGTCCGGGTCCACCGGCCGCCCCAAGGGTGTGGTCGTCCCGCACCGCAACGTGACCGCCCTGCTGGCGGCGACCGGTCCGGACTTCGCGCTGCGCCCCGACGACGTCTGGACGCTGTTCCACTCCACCGCCTTCGACTTCTCGGTCTGGGAGACCTGGGGCTGCCTGCTCAGCGGCGGACGCCTCGTCGTCGTCCCGCACTGGACGGCGCGCGACCCCGAGGAGTTCCACCGGCTCCTGGTCGAGCAGCGGGTCACCGTCCTCAACCAGACCCCGTCGGCCTTCGCCCAACTCGTCCGCGCGGACCGGGCCGCGAAGGCCGAACTGTCGGTGCGCCTGCTGGTGTTCGGCGGCGAACCGCTCGACGTGGCGCTGCTCGCCCCCTGGTTCGCCGGGCACTCCCCGACCCGGTGCCGGGTGGTGAACATGTACGGCATCACCGAGACCACCGTGCACGTGACCGCCCAGACGATCACCCCGGCCGAGGTGGTCGCCGGCTCCCGTTCGGTCGGACGCGCCCTGCCCGGCTGGTCGGTCTCCGTCCGGGACGCGCGGGGACGCGTCCTGCCACCGGGGGCGGCGGGCGAGATCCACGTGGGCGGCGCCGGACTCGCGGCGGGCTACCTGGGCCGGCCGGAGCTCACGGCCCAGCGGTTCGTCACCGACGAGGCGACGGGCGAACGCCTCTACCGCAGCGGGGACCAGGGGCGGCTGCGCCCCGACGGCAGCCTCGACCACCTCGGACGGCTGGACCAGCAGGTCAAGATCCGCGGGCACCGGATCGAACCGGGCGAGATCCGGGCCGTGCTGGCGGCCGACCCGGCGGTGAGCGAGGCCGTCGTCGTCGCCACCGCGGCGGCTCCCGACGATCCGGCGAGCAGCCGGATCGACGCCTACGTCGTGCTGGCCGGAGAAGCGCAGGAGGCCGGAGAGGCCGGGGACGCCGACACCGTACGGATCCTCGACAGCGCCCGCCGCATCCTGCCCGACTACATGGTCCCCGCCACGCTCACCCGGATCCCCGCGGTCCCGCTCACCACCAACGGCAAACCGGACCTCGACCGGCTCCCGCCACCGGCCGCCGCCGGTCGGGCCGTCGGCCGGGCCGACGCCACCGCGACTGGTACGGCCGCGACCGACGACCTCGCCGCGGAGGTCCTGGGCATCTGGAGCCACCACCTGGGGGCCGAGGTGTCCATGGCCGACAACTTCTTCCTGCTGGGCGGCAATTCGCTGCTGGTGCTGCGGGTGCTCAGGTCCTTGCAGGAGCGGGGGCTGCCGAGGATCGCGCCCCGTGACTTCTACCGCAACTCGACCGCCGACACGTTCATCCGGCTCGTCGCCGCCCGGCGCGACGCGCCCGGCACCGACCGGCCCTGACCGGCCCTGCCCTGACCAACCGATCCTGGAAGAAGGTACTGCGAGCCATGGACACGAACGGGATCTCCGCGGTGGTATCCGGCGGCGCGAGCGGACTCGGCGCGGCCACCGTCCGCGAACTGGCCGCCCACGGCGTCAAGGTGGTGATCGCCGACCTCGGCGAGCAGCCGGGCAAGGCGCTGGCCGACGAGGTCGGCGGCCTCTTCGTCAGGACGGACGTGACCGACGAGGCGCAGGTGGAGGCCGCCGTCCAGGCCGCCGTCGACACCGGCCTCCCGCTGCGCGTCATCGTCAACAGCGCCGGTATCGCCTGGGCCTCCCGGACGGTCGGGCGGGACGGCGCCCCGCACGACCTCGGCCAGTTCGAGAACGTCGTCCGGGTCAACCTGGTCGGCACCTTCAACCTGCTGCGGATCGGCGCCGCGCGGATCGCCCGGACGGCGCCCGTCGACGCCGACGGCCTGCGCGGCGTGGTGGTCAACACGGCGTCCGTCGCGGCGCTGGAGGGCCAGACGGGCCAGGTCGCCTACGCCGCCTCCAAGGCGGGCATCGTCGGCCTGACCCTGCCCGCCGCCCGCGACCTGGCGGCGGTCGGCGTCCGGGTCAACACGATCTGCCCGGGCATCATCGACACGCCGATCTACGGCGAGGGCGAGGCCGCCGAGGCGTTCAAGGCCAAGCTGGTCGCGCCCGTCCCCTTCCCCAGGCGGGCCGGCCGGGCCGCGGAGTTCGCGCACCTGGTGCGCTTCCTGATCGAGAACGACTACGTGAACGGCGAGACGATCCGCTTCGACGGCGGGATCCGCTTCCAGCCGTGAACCCCGACCCCGTCGCACCGGCGGGGGGATCGGCAATCCCCCCGCCGGTGTCGCCGCTGCCGGTCAGCTCAGGGTGCGGACGGCGGCGGCGTCGTAGGGGCGCAGCTCGGAGAAGCGTCCGCCGAGGACCTTGGCGGCCCACTGCGGGTCCTGGAGCAGGGCGCGGCCGATCGCGACGAGGTCGAACTCGTCGCGCTCCAGGCGGTCGAGGAGGTTGTCGATGCCCTGGGTGTCGGAGCCCTCGCCGGCGAAGGCGGCGATGACGTCGCCGGCCAGGCCGACGGAGCCCACGGTGATGGTGGGGCGGCCGGTGAGCTTCTTGGTCCAGCCGGCCAGGTTGAGGTCGGAGCCGTCGAACTCGGGGACCCAGTAGCGGCGGGTGGAGGCGTGGAAGGCGTCCACGCCGGCCTCGGCGAGCGGGGCGAGGATCGACTCCAGCTCCTGCGGGGTCTCGGCGAGCCGGGCGTCGTAGTTCTCCGACTTCCACTGCGAGTAGCGGAAGATCACCGGGAACTCGGGGGAGACGGCGGTGCGCACGGCCGCGACGAGTTCGGCGGTGAACTTCGTCCGGGCGACCGGGTCGCCGCCGTAGCCGTCGGTGCGGCGGTTGGTGCCGGCCCACAGGAACTGGTCGAGCAGGTAGCCGTGGGCGCCGTGCAGCTCGACGCCGTCGAAGCCGATCCGCTCGGCGGCCGCGGCGGCCTCGGCGAAGGCGGCTATGACGGCGTCCAGGTCGGTCCGGGTCATCGCCCGGCCGGTGCCCTCGGTGCCGTCGAGCCGGATGCCGGAGGGGCCGACGGCCGGGGCGTCGGCGACCGGCGGCTCGCCCTGCTTGCGCACCATGCCGATGTGCCAGAGCTGCGGCACGATGGTGCCGCCCGCCGCGTGCACCTCGGCGGCGACGCGGGCCCACCCGGCGAGCTGCTCCTCGCCGTGGAAGCGCGGGATGCTGTCGCTCTGCCCGGCGGACTCGTGGTTGACGTAGGTGCCCTCGGTGACGATCAGGCCGACGCCCGCGGCGGCGCGGCGGGCGTAGTAGGCGCTCACGTTCTCGCCGGGGACGCCGCCCGGGGAGAACTGGCGCGTCATCGGCGCCATGGCGATGCGGTTGGGCACGGTCAGCCCGTTGATCGTGACGGGCCGGGAGAGGATCTCGGCCGCGCGGGAGGAGGAAGGCTCGGTGACGGTCATGGGGTTTCCTCGCGGGTAGCGGTGGGGTGCGCCGGGTCAGCGGTGATCGCCGGTGCCAACCACCGCGGCGGCCCCGGCATTTCGCCCTCCGTCCGGATCCCGGCGTGATCCACGCCACTCCGCGCCGCCCGCGTGCCGGTCCCGGGTCGCCGCGGGCCGCTCCGCGCGGGCGGACGGTCAGACGGGCGGGTGGGGGTGGCCGGTGAGGAACTCCGCCAGGGTGCGGACACCGAAGCCGGTGGCGCCGGCGACCCATTCCGCGTCGGTCCCGTCGGCGAGGGCGGTGCCCTGGATGTCGAGGTGGGCCCAGGGGATGCCGGGCGGGACGAACTCGCGCAGGAAGTGGCCGGCGAGCAGCGCGGTGCCGTGCCGGGTGCCGAGGGTGTAGTTGACCAGGTCGGCGATCCGGGAGCGGAGTTGGGGCCGGTACGCGTCGGGCAGCGGCAGCGGCCAGAGCGGCTCCCCGGCCCGGGTGCCGGCCGCGCGCAGGCGCTCCACCAGGGTGTCGTCGGTGCCCATCAGCGCGGCGACCCGGCGGCCCAGGGCGATCGCGGCGGCGTCGGTGAGGGTGGCGATGTCGATGATCGCCTGCGGCCCGGTCTCGCCGGCCAGGACCAGGGCGTCGGCCATGATCAGCCGTCCCTCGGCGTCCGCGTGGCAGATCTCGACGGTGGTGCCGTTGCGCATGACCAGGACGTCGCCGACCCGGATCGGGTCGGCGTTGGGCATGTTCTCGGTGAGCGGCAGCCAGGCGTCCACCGCGACGGGGCAGTCCAGCGCGTCGAGGACGGACATCGCCCCGAGGACGGCGGCCGCCCCGGCCATGTCGGCCTTCATCCCGGCCAGTTGCGCGTTGGGCTTGAGGGACAGGCCGCCGGCGTCGAAGGTGACGCCCTTGCCGACCAGCGCGATCCGTGCGGCCCCTGTCGTACCGTCGGCCCGGCCGTCCGGCCGGTAGCCCAGCTTGACCAGCCTGGGCGGCTCCAGGGAGCCCCGGCTGACCCCGAGCAGTCCGCCCAGCCGCTCGTCGGCGATCCGGCGGCCGTCCCAGACCTCGCACTCCAGACCGGTCGCCGCGGCGAGCTCGACCGCACGGTCGGCGAACACGGTCGGGGTGAGGGCCTCGCCCGGTTCGTTGACCAGGTCCCGGGCCAGGAGCACGGCCTCGGCCAGCCTGCGGCCCTCGAACAGGCCGCGGGCGGCGTCCGGTGTCCCGGGGGTGAGCACCTCGACGAGCTGGTCGGTCGGCGCGGCCGCGCCGCTCCGGTACCGGGTGAACCGGTACCCGCCGAGCAGGTACCCCTCGACCAGCGGCCGGAGGTCCGGGCCCGGCGGGTGGACGGCCAGCCGCCGGTAGGCGCCGACGGCCCGGGCCAGTCCGGCCGCCGCGGCCCGGATCGCGTCCCGGTCGGTCCGGTCCCGCGGCCCGACCCCGAGCAGCACGGTCACGGGGGTGCCGGGCAGTTGCAGCACCTCGCCCACCTCGCCGCTGAACCCGGTGCCGGTGAGGAACGCGGCGGGCAGGTCGGCGGGCAGTTCGCCGACCCGCACCGGCCGTACGACGGCCTCCGCCCCCGGGCCGGGCTCGGGGCGCAGCACCCAGGTGACGCTCACGCCCGCTCCCGTCGGGCGGCGCGCCGGGCCGCGCCCCAGGCCTCCAGGTCGGCGAGGTAGGCACTGGCCAGTTCGGCCATGCCGTCGGCCGCGCCGACGGCCGCCCAGCCGCGCGCCGCGGAGATCGCGTACGGGTCCACCCTGAGGGCCTGGAGGTAGCAGTCCTCGGCCAGGACCGGCCGGCCGGCCCGCCGGAAGCACTCGGCCGCGGCCGCGTAGCCGAACGCGGTGGAGACCGGGCCGAGCCGGGCGGTCCGCAGGAAGCTGTCGGCCGCCTCCCGGGGGCGGTCGCGCCGCAGCAGGCCCTCCGCCACCTCGATGTGGGTCTTGGGCTCGTACGGGTCCAGGGCCAGCGCCTCCGCGACCAGGAGGTCACCGCGGTCGTCCTCGCCGAACGCGTAGCACTCCTTGGAGCGGCTCTCCACGCAGGCCCGCAGGTTCTCCCGCTTGAGGAACTCCTGGTACGGCCCCTCGGCGGGCACCGCCCGGGCCAGCTCCTCGGCGCTGTCCATGTCGCGGGCCAGCCAGGCGCGGTCCTCGGCCATGAACGGGACGAAGCTGACGCTGCGGTAGAACCGGCTCTCCATCATCGTCTTCTCGAACGCCGACCGGTCCGGGTCCGCCAGCAGCTCCTCCAGGGCGCGGGCGCCGATCTCCCGCCAGCGTGCCGCCTCCTCCTGCGAACGCGTCTCGCGGGCGTGGAACACCACCGCCACCACGGCGATGACGAACCGCAGGTGGGTCGGGCACTCGGGGTGTCCGGCGATGGCGAAGGAGGTCTCCGGTGCGGCCACTGTTCCGCCGACCGAGGCGACGTACCGCACCAGGTCGCGCCAGTGGTGCAGGCGCAGTTCGGCCGGGGTCCGGAGCCGGTCGACCGGTACGGGCGGGACCAGCTCCAGGACGAGCTTGGTGAACCCGAGCCGGTACAGCACCATGGCGACCTGCCGGCGTCGCTCGGGGTCGCAGCGGTCGAAGTCCTCCAGCCATTCGCACAGCCGGTTCCAGCGCGGTGTGCGCAGGTGCTCGGGCAGATCGGCCGGGTGGTCGACCGCGAACTCGGTCAGCCCGGACTCGCGGATCAGGTTGCCCCGGAAGGCCGGCGGCATGAGGCGCTGCCAGTTGACCTCGGCCCGTTCGCCGCCGCGCTCGGCGAACTCGTAGGCGAGGCTGGGCAGTCGGGCGTACAGGCCGGGGGATTCGGACTCGCCCAGGTTGAAGTACGAGGCGTACATCCGGTAGTGCCAGTTGTTGGCGTACGGCCGTTCCCGGTCCCGGGTGGCGGCGCGCCCGGTCAGTTCCTCCAGCGGCCGGTCGCCGTCCTCGCGGCAGGCCTCCAGCAGCGCGTCCCGGGTGGCGGCGGCGCGCGGTGCGGCGCGGAAGGCCCGTTCGTTGAGCACCCGCGCGAACTCGGTGTCCCCGAGTTCGCGCGCGCAGTGGGCGGCCCGCAGCAGCGCGAAGCCGGTGCCGAACGGGCCGAGCCGGGCGGCGTGCAGGTAGCCGGCCAGCGCCTGCTCGTGCGCGCCGGCGCGCTCGTGGGCCTGCGCCGCCTGCATCCGGATCTTGACGTCCCACGGATCGAGGGCCAGGCCCTCCTCGACGGCTGTGCGCTCGGCCTCGGTGTCGCCCATCCGCACCGCGATCTCCAGGTGCCGGTCGAGCAGCCGCCGACGGGTCTCCAGCAGGACCAGTGCGTCGTCCTGGTCGGGTGCGGTCAGCTCGGCGACGCCCGCCCGGACGTCGGCCAGCAGCGCCCGGGCGCCGCCGAAGTCCCGCTGCCGCTCGGCGTACATCACCTCGCGCAGCGCCAGCCGGGCGGTCAGGACGGTGTGGGTGAAGGGGGTGAGCTCGCCCGCGACCTCCTTGAGGAGCTCCCGGGCACGGTCGAGGAGGAGCGGCGCGGCGGAGTCGTCCCCGGCGTGCCGGGCGAGCAGGTAGCCCCAGGCGGCCACCGCCTGGACGTGGGCGACCGTGGGCGCGGGGTGGTCGGCCAGCACCCGGTAGGCCGCGGTGGTCCGCTCGGAGAGGCCTTCGGAGCCGAACAGGGCGGCCGCGCGGGCGGCCTGGACGCCCGCCGTCACCTGGTCGCGGCAGGCCGCCGGGTCGAGGTCCTCCGGGACGACCTCCAGGACCGCGGCGGGGAGGCAGACCGCGACCAGCCAGTGCGCGAGCCCGGACCGGTCCACCTGGTCCAGTTCGGCGTGCCGCCGGTAGGCCTCGGTCATCCGCCGCCAGGCGGGGGAGGCCAGCTCGTCGGGCAGGTCGGTCGGGAGCACCGCCCGGTAGGCGGTCAGCCGGGACTCCTGCACCAGCAGCCGGCGGTAGCTCGCGGGCATCGTCATGCCGAACCGCAGCGCGCCCGGAGCGGGATTCTCGAAACGCCGGGCGGCCAGGACCGCCGACCGTGCCTGGACGGCGGTGGCCGGTGATTCGGCACCGTCGAAGTACGGGCGGTGCACCTCGAAGGTGAGCCAACTCGGTGCGTTGACCCCGACGATTCCGTGACTGAATTCCCAACGGTTCACGCGGTCATTCCTCTGCTTTTCTGGAGTCGGCCACCGGGCGATCGGCGACATGCCCCGCGACGGAATATCCGGACGGACCGGAATTCCCTCGCGGGGCATGCGTGGAGCGCCGGGATCAGACGCCGGCGTCGTCGATCAGACAGGTCCAGCAGTCCGCCGCACCAGTGCTGATCTCGACCTCGTCCTCCAGGGACTCCCAGGTCTCGTAAGCCATTTCGCCACCCCTCTCTTCTCACGGGCCGGACCGGATATCCGGTCCGGCGAAGCGGTTGGGCGATATTCTTCGGGAACCGGAACGGCGTCGTCAAGGCTTCTGCGCGGCAAGCTCCGAGAGGATCTCGGCCACTTCTCCGTCGGTCGTCCAGAAATGCGGGGAAACCCGGACCCAGCCGTCCGGAACGGAAACGTGTATTCCGGCCGACGCCAATTTCCGGACGATCTCCACCCCTTCCGTCCGGTGGCCGGTGAAACTCACGACGCCCGAGTGCCCGGTGCCGCCCGGGGGGAGCGCCAGGTCGTAGCCGAGCTCGCCGATCCCGGCGCGCAGCCGGTCGGCCAGGGTGCGCACCCGCCCGGTGACCGCGGTGATGCCGGTCTCCTCCAGCTCGGCCAGCGCGGCGGCGAGCCCGGCCATGCCGACCAGGTCGTACATCCCGCCCTCGACCCTGGCCGCCCCGGCCCGTTCGGGCAGGTTGTAGCGCAGGTGCCCCGGCCCCTTGGACACCTCCGCGGCGCCCTGGTGGCCGAACCAGCCGGTGGGGGTGGTGCGCAGCAGCTCCAGCCGGTCGGCCCGGCAGTAGAACACCCCGGTGCCCGGCGGTCCGCACAGCCACTTGTGCGCGCCCGCGGCCAGGAAGTCCACCGGGGTGTCGGCCACCGACAGCGGCAGCGCGCCGAAGCTCTGCACGGCGTCCACGCAGACCAGCGCCCCGACCTCGGTGGCCAGCGCGCAGATCCGGTCGAGGTCGCAGCGGAAGCCGGTCGCGAAGTTGACGTGGCTCACCGCCACGAGGCGGGTGGCCGGCCCGACCGCCGCCGCCACGTCCTCGATCCGGTGACCGCCGTCCCGCATCGGCACCCAGACCGGCTCGACCCCGAAGCGGCGCAGCCGCAGCCAGGGCCGGACGTTGGCCGGGAAGTCCCGGTCGAACAGCACGACCTGGTCGCCCGGGCGCCAGTCCAGTCCGTCGGCCACCAGGTGGATGCCGGTCGAGGTGTTGGGGACGAAGGCGACCTCGTCGGGCGTGCAGCCGAGCAGCCGGGCGACGGACCGCCGGGCGGCGTTCCGCGCGCCGAACAGGGGCCCGACCCTGGCGCTGCCGTACGGGAGCACCTCGTCCACGGCGCTGCGCATCGCGGCGACGGCGGCCGGTCGGAGCCGGCCGAGTCCGGCGTAGTCCAGGTAGATCTCACCGTTCGCGGTGCCGGCCGGCGGGCGGGGCCCGCTCACGAGAGCGCCCCGGCCGAGCGGACGGCCCGCGTCGCGGTGACCGCCATCCAGCCGGCCACCAGCAGCGGCACGCCGTGCAGCAGCAGCACCCACTGCGCCACCCAGGCCGGCTGCAGCACCAGGCTCGTGACGAGCAGACCGGACATGAAGCCCGCGTTGACCGTGATCTGGGACAGCCCGAACGCCCGCCCCCTGCGCCCGTCGGGCAGCTGCTGGAGGGACTGCTTGTAGGTGATCTCGCTCAGCGCGTCGCCCAGACCAGCCCCGGCCGCCGCCAGCAGCCGCGGCCACCAGCCGTCGAGCCAGAACACACCGATGAAGCCCAGCGACATCACCATCGTGGCCACGCAGTACACCGGGGCCGGTGCGCGGTCGACGATGCGCTTGGCCAGGGGCCGCAGCACGAAGCTGGCCAGCAGCAGCCCGGCCGCCCAACTGCCCCACACCGCGCCGGAGACCACGGCCGGTTCGTCCGGGCGCAGTTCGCTGCCCAGCAGCGGCAGTCCGACGTGCTGGGAGGCGCTGCCGAAGGCGTCCAGTCCGCGCAGCACGACCAGGCCGGCCAGGCCCGCGGCCACCAGCAACGGCCAGGCGCCGGCGCGCTCCCGGGCTCCGGCGGCCGGGCCGTCCGGCTCCCTCATCCGCAGGCGCAGCGCGAGCAGCACCGCGGCCGAGAGCGCGTAGCTGGCCGCGTCCAGCCCGAACACCCAGCGGTACCCGGCCAGGGGGACCAGGACGGTGGCGAGGCCCATGCCGACCATGAAGGCCACCCCCTTGAGCCCGGCCAGCGCGCTGTTCACCGACGGGGTGCGCGGCCCGGCCAGCACGGGCGTGGCGGCGGACAGCGTGGCCTCGAAGACCGACCGCCCGCTGCCGATCACCATGACCGCCGGGTACAGCCACCAGTTCTGCGCGCCCGCCGGCAGCACCGCCAGCAGCGCCAGCATGAGCGACCGGGCGAGGTCGGCGCCGATCATCACCCGGCGGCGGTCCCAGCGGTCCCCGTAGCGGTGCCCGAGCCGCCCGCCCGCGATCGCGCCCGCGTACAGCGCCACGCTGACCAGCCCGGTGTCCAGGGCCGAGTGGTCGAGCTCCCAGACGAAGACGGACAGACAGATGAAGTCGAGCGCGTAGCCGACGTCCGAGATCGTCTTGGCGGTCAGGAGGACCGCCAGCTGACGGCGACTCGCCGCGGCCGTCCGCCGTGCCGTTCCGGTGCCGGCCGCCACGGCGCCCATGAGGTCTCAACTCCCCGGTTGTGTGAGGGCTGTCATGATTCCCTCACCAACCCCCCACTTTCAAGAGGTAGTTCGATGAGAACTCCGCACCGTGTGGTGGGCCTCCCGGTGGACCTCTCCGGCCGCGCCCCGGTGGTGGTCGGGGTGGCGGTCGGGACGGTGCAGGACCGTGCGCGGACCCGCTTCCCGGGAGACGATGCCTCCATGGACGCCGAGACGCTCGTACGGACCCGTCGCTCCCTGCACGCGGTGGCGGAGCTGGTGCTGGCCGGGCCGCAGTACCGGGCGAGCGGGACGATCCGGCTGCGGGCCCGCCCGGGCGGGTTCGGAACGGTGGCCGAGCCGGGGCTGCGGGTGGTGGGCGCGGAGCTGGTGGGCCGCGGGCGGGCGGTGTCGCTCGAACGGACCAGCTGCGTCGCGCTCGGCGCGGCCCTCGGGCTCGGCGTCGGCGCCCCCGAGGGGGTGTACCGGGACGGTCCGGGCGTCGCCGCCGACCGGCCGATCGAGGTGGACCCGGCTGCGGCCCGGTGGCTCGCGCACTGCTTCGCGCTCGGCGAGGCGGCGCTGAGAGAACTGTTCCCTACGGAGGAGCCGGTCATCTGGCCCGAGCACTTCGACCTGGGGATCACCGTCGACGCGGTGAACTACGGCCTCTCGCCCGGGGACGCGTTCCTCGCGGAGCCGTACGCCTACGTCGGCCCGCACGAGCGGCAGCAGGGGGAGTTCTGGAACGCGCCGTTCGGCGCCGCCCGGACGGTCCACGGGCTCGGTGGCGCCGGCGGGCTGCTGGACTTCCTGGAGCGGGGCCGACGGCTGACGGGCGACGCCTGACGGTTGTGGACGTCAGGCGTCGCCGGGGGATCGGTCAGCTGTGCTTCCAGGTCACCGAGAACGCGGTGCCGTCGGTGATTCCGGAGGTGGTCGCCTTGGTGACGCCGTCCTTCGTGGCCATGTCGATGACCGACGGGTTCGAGGCGCCGAGGCTCTTCCCGTTCACCTTGGCGTTGGTGAACCCGACGGTGCCGAAGTCGGCGAGCGGAAGGACGCCGGTGCTGCTGGACGGTGCCTCGGCGATCACCTCGGCGGAGGCCAGGGCAGCGTTCTTCAGCGTCTTCGCCACGCTGTGGGACCAGCCCCTCGTGGTGTTGCGGAGGGTGAGGGTGAAGGTGCCGCTGCCGTTGGTGGTCACGCTCGCGGTGAAATGGTCGCCGGCGTGGACGGTGCTGAGGAAGTTCGTCGGGTAGGCCGGGTACATCTCGTACCAGGAGGAGTAGACCGGCCTGCCGCGCGAACAATCGGCCTCGGTACCGATTTGCTCGACCGTCTCGCTGCCGTCGCCGTCCAGACCGACCCAGAAGGCGGACCAGGTGTTGGTGCTGGTGCAGACGACCTCCGGCTGCGTCCACTCGGCGCTGACGCTGGTGAACTTGCCGCCGGTGGCCGCGTAGCCGGACCAGTTACTGCTGGTGCCGTACATCAGTGAGCTGTCGTGGTGGTGCTCGGCGATCGGGGCCAGGAAGGTGCCCTGGGCGGGGAGGGCGGGCGAAGCGCCGGCGAGCAGCGCCAGCAGGGAGGTGGCGGCGACGAAGGTGCGCCGAAGGGCTTTGGACATGGCTGGTCCCTGGGGTGTTCGAGGGGAGTTGACCAAGCGTCGACAAAGCTAGCGGCCAAGGCCCTGGGCGACGGGCCACGAAGCGGCGGCGGTCCCCGGATTCCCCTGGTCGGCCCAGCCCGGCCCAGCCCAGTACGGGCGGGTGACCGGGCCTGACGAGCCGAGTTTGTCCCGGGGGCCGGACGGGGGTACTGTCTCCCAGTCGCTCGGCAGGGAGCACCGGACACGCATCGGCGCGGACGGTCCCGGGGCGGCCAATCCCTTGAAACACCGCGTCAGGTCTGCGCCTGCCGTTTCGCTTTTCGCGTCTCGGCTCGGTGCTTATGTGGCATGTGCGTTTTATCGGATTGCGGCTGGATTCGCTTTTCGGAGCGAGGGTCGGCTAGAGTTTGAAACGTCGGACGGGGCGTCAAGCCGCAGAAGACACCAGCGAGTTGGATGACGAAGCCCCGGAAAACGGAGCGGAAAACATC